>JAYVPD010000063.1:0-31628 GCA_043757515.1 Pseudobdellovibrionaceae bacterium | reverse complement strand
CTTTTTGCTTTTTGTAATTCCAATTGGCGGCGGAATACCTGCCGGCGTGGTGTTAGCGCAGAGCAAAGGTATTGGATGGATGTCAATGCTGCTGCTTTATTTTGTTTCCGATATTCTATTGGCATTTTTATTTGAACCACTGATGATGCTTTTTATTTATGGAAGTAAACGGTCGAAATTTTTAGCTAACCTCGGCGACGCTCTTAAAAAATCGACTTCACGAACAATATCTGGGTATGGCGCTAAACCGGGGCCTTTTTTACTAGTCACGATTGCATTTGGCGTAGACCCGATGACTGGACGGGCCGCCGCCATGGCCGCTGGACATGGTTTTATTTCAGGATGGGCCATTGCCATTTTGGGGGATATGTTTTTCTTTGGGGTGGTTATGGCTTCGACCATTTGGTTGAATAATATTTTAGGTGATGGCACGTGGGCGGCTGTGATTATTATGGTGGCTATGATGGTTATCCCTTCCCTAGTGAGACGAATTCGAAAAAATAAGGCAGTTACCTAAGTCAAATTTACAGAGACAGGAAATAGTTTTCGAACGAATTTAAATTGTGTTAAGGAAATAAAGTATGGCTCAGATTAAAAACATAATGAAATCGTTTAAATCCGAAGGTTTCAAGGCCACGCTGAAATCGCATGGCTGGAAAGCGATTGCTTTAATTTTGGGGTACTATTTAATAAGGGACACAATAGTGTATCTTGTGTTGCCTGGATTGATGTCGCTTTTATAGTGTAGGCGAAAATTGCTTTAGTGAATTTATTATTTTGGACTATCAGTTGGCAATAGTCGTTCTGGCAGATTTTGAAAACCAATTAGCTGTCCTTGAGGAGAAAAATTCAAATTCCACATGCGATCAAATTGAGTATCTGGCCAGTCCGGTGGATTAGGCAAGCCAAATTCCCGGGCTATTTCCAACAGCACCGTATGTTCCCAGCAAATCACAATAAATTTTCCATTAAACGCGGAATTGCTTTTAATTTGGGCGACTAACTGGGGAACTAAATCTTTGGTAAATTGGGCATTGGTAGGTTCGTTTAATACTTTAGATGTGAAAGACAAAGTTTCAATTGCGCGAATGGAACCACCAGGATGGGAGGGTGCCATTGCATAAAGCCCTACAGGCAAACCAAACCGTCTAAGTTCCGGTCGCGCAAATAGCGTCGGCAGTGCTTGGGCCCGTCGCCATCCTTGAGCGGATAGTTCATTTCCAACCACGGGTTTTTCACCATGTCTCATTAGCAAAATTTGAGCGGGCATTGCCCAAAGTGAATGTGCAGCCAGAACTAAAAATGTTAAAAATAGTTTGGCCATCATTTCTACCGATGCTTCAATTCAGTTGTACCTGCCATTGCAACAATGATCATATCAAAGGCTGGTATATTGGTTCTTTTAGCAAGTAATATGCCACGTGAGTTGAAAATGTAAAGATCGTCAAGATCGCCCCCATCAGACTCAGGAGACTCCGCTATCTTGGCGCCTAACCAGTCACCGTCGATATAAATTTGAGCCACACCTTGAGAAATAATTTTTAAAGTTGGGCATAGGGACACATAGCCTATTACTTTCTGCCCGTGCCCATTGGGAGCCAAAAGTTGCAAGGCACATCGCCTAGTTTCGGCTTTGATATCCTGCAAAAGCTCGCGTTTTGGATTAGCAGTGTCAGCCTGAGCAAACCAAAAAAATAATGTCGAAACAATCAATGTAGATGCTAAAAAAGTTATGTTTTTCATAAATCCCTCTTTTAATATTTTATACCGTTAAGAATTACGTAGCCAGGATCGTGTCCACTTGGGCTGCGATGCACCCAGTGAATGATCGCACCATCCGGAGAGGGTGGAAACCCACCTGTTTTGGCGATTGAAGTAATATAATCGCCGCACGCTTCAGCGGTATCACCGGTTTTTGGAGTCGGTAAATTTCCAAAAGTGAGGTTATAAATTACTTCAATGTGATCGGTCGCCAATGGCCCAATTCGTAGGGAAAAATGCCTATGACCAGAATGATCCGGAAAGTTTTGATCTACAATACCCTGGATTCGAGCGCGAGCCATGAATGCATTCGTTGTTGTCTTTTTCCAATTTAAGACTTGGTCATTGATAATATTCAAAAGCTTTCCGTGATCCAAACACGACTCGTCGACACCAGCCTTTGTAGCCACACTTAAAAAGGTTACAAAAACAAACGGTAATATATTTTTTTTGAAAAAAATTAAACTCTGCATGGAAACCCCTCCCCAATTAGGAAAGGAGGATATCAAGAAGCTAACAAGATTCAATCTAAATGCAGAATAAAAAAATCTATATAAGACATAGAATTAACTTGGCTATTACTAAACCGGTAAAAACCTAATAAAAAAGGAAGAATTGGCATTGCTTGCAGACAGACTGTTTTGGCGAACTCTAGTCTACTCTGAACAAGGCAAACTTCAGATAGCGCAGCTCTTCCATGGCAAGCGGGAAGGGGTGGTCAAATGGCTGTGCGCCCATATGAATGATCGTTCCTCGAAGCCGTGATTTCGAGAAGGATTCCTTTGTTATGTCTAAAAAAGCTTGGGTTGAAATATGGCTTGAACAGGAACTTGCGGCAAAAAGCCCATTCGACTTTACCAATTTTAAAGAATCAGAATAAATTTTAGTATAGGCTGCCGTTGCTTGTGGAACTGATTTTTCATTGGGTGCAAAACTGGGTGGATCCGTAATAACTAAATCAAATTTTGTTTTTGATTTAATTTCTTGTTCAACATAGGCAAAAGCGTCCGTAGCAATATTTTGAGTTTGAGTTTTTAGATTATTAATTTCGAAATTTCGATGAACCGCTTGAATTGCCACTTTCGCAATGTCGACGCTAGTTACCGAGCGCGCGCCGCCTGCCCCAGCGAATACCGAAAATCCTCCGGTGTAACTAAACAAATTTAATACGGCTTTGTCTTTTGAGAAATTCTTCAAATAGTGCCGATTGTCCCGTTGGTCTAAGAAAAACCCGGTCTTAGCAGCATCGCGAATATTCGATGCAAACAACATATTATTTTCTTTGAAGACGGTTTCTTCTGCCAACGTGCCTAAAACATTTTCACCTTTTACGTCGTCGTCATTTCTGCGTTTTAAATAAACGCAATCAGTGTGAGGGTGACGTGCTACAATTTGCCTAGCAATTTCATGTTTATCCCAAATGGATTCCATAATTGGGTGATCGTGTTTTATCACGGCCGTGGTATTGTAAATATCGACGATAAGTCCCGGCAACCCATCTCCCTCGCCGTTAGAAAGTCGAAAAGAATTGGTAACCGACCGATCTAGTGCCAGTCTTACCTGATTGGCCTTTTCCCACTGAATGCCAGCCCACTGTGATAGTGTTTTTTGAGGGTTATTTTTTTTAAAATAAATTTCGTCAGCTAAAACAAAAAGTCGAAATCGCAATTGGGTATCCGCTTGCACGACGCCGAGACCCAATAGTTCACTCTTGTAGGTCAAAAATGAAATACCTGAAGACACCTTAGCTTTTTCATCAAATGAATTTGCAAAAATCCAGCGATGACCGCGTTTTAAATGTTTGGTGATATCACGAGTAAGGGCAATCGTTGGAATTTGTGGGGGACATCGGACAAATGAATCGTCAGACATTTACTGACAAACCAAAGTGCCGCAACCGCGAGTTGCAAAATGAGCTTTTGCCGTAGCGCACGAGATTAACTTTTGTTGAACGAAATCTAAAAGTTCCGTCGCCCAGGAATTGCATTCTGACTGAGCGTCCGGAATATCTTTGGCCTGCACTTCGCAGCCTTTTTTTGAAGAATTTGTCATATCGACGAAATGATTTGTCGAATAGTTCTGACATAGGGGACCGATAGGGATTGAATAAAGAATTTCAAATGTGCCTTGCTGCGTTTTCACGGCAAAAACTACCTTTGCCGTTTTTAAGCTTGGCAGCAAACTGCTGACTTCGGTTTTATCTCGAAGGCTAATAGTTCCTGTCTGTAGGTCGCTTTTACTTATTTCTTTCCATGATGTAACTAGATTGCATTGTTTGGATTGAAGTACATTCCAAAATACAGTTTTTGGTAAGGATTCTAGATCCAAATTGGAAAGAGTGGTTGTATAGGTAAAGGCCCACGCAAAATCGTAGTCGTAGGCATATTGAATTCCAAAAACAGGTTGGCCATTTGTATTCAATTTTAACTCAAGTTCTTCTTCAGCTCCAGATACAGAAATGGAAATTAGAAATAGTACTGAGGATAATAGAAATCGATTCATATAGTCTCCTGGAAGATGCAGAAGGCATAATAGCAAAAGCCTATGTCTTGTCTATTTATTTTAAAAATCGAGTTATTTGAAAAAGCGAACCAAAAGCGAGCCTGAAAGCGATAGGTTTCTGAGCCCCTTTGCATAGTTATCAGCGGAAACATGCTGCGGAATGAGTGTTACCTCAAGGCCTTGAGCATTAAATGTCCAAGCCAAGCCCTTTTGCTCGGAGTCCAAATCAATAATTTCCGCAACGTAAGACCTTAAATCGTGTTCAATAATGATCTTTCCATTTTCTTTTAGTTGAAGGGTAAAATTTAAATCATCTACAGACAATTCATACGATTTTCCCGTCTCGGTTGAAGGATAGATCGTGTGCCCTGAATCAAATCTAAAAAATAGTACATCGTTACTTATTTGAACGACTCGACTGTGGTTGTCATAGTAAATATATTTTGAAATATTGTCGACCTTGTCTAGGTTTAGGCCGCTTGGAAGCGCGAGTCGCTTTTCCATAAAATTTCCAACTTCATCGTAAACCAAGTAGCTTGAATCTTTTTTCGAGATTCTAACTAATTCCGCAGTGTCCACATCGGTAAAAAACGAAGGCAGTTCTTCGGACCCGTGGAAATACACCAAATAGCCTAAAATCTGATTTATTTCTTTTGCATCCTTCAAGGAAATATCTTTACTATTTTTTACTAAAAATCCGTTTTTTATGGCGTCACTTTTAACTAGTAGTTCTACCATTCGGGACTTTTGGCTCAGCCAAGACGTTTGATACATTCCCCAGGGGCCAAAAGAAGTTAAGAACGATACTACAAAAAGCGAAACTGGAATTACTAAAATATTTTTTGCTTTTGATACCAAATTGTAAACCGCAATCCCAATGAGCCAAAGACTTAGAGCAATTAAAGCATAGCGCTTTTCGGTCAATCGGTATTGGTCAATTCGTTGAAAAAGCGAAACAAGCCCCATTATTAGCAGTGGAATTATACTGACATAATAAATGGATTGGAATTTTTTCATCCAACGGTTTTCATTTTGGTCAAAAAACGTCGCCATCATTAAAAGCGCAAAAACACCCAATATAGAAACTCCAGATACTAACCATGAAATCATTCCTTTTGGCCAATCACCGGTCACCAGAATTTTAATTAAATAGATATACAAAATAGCGGCGTAGGTGACGTTGAGGGGAACCAATATATATTGGCAAAAAATTTTTAACAGCCTTGGCCTTTCTTCAGCAAAATTGATTGATTCAGGCATGAGGGCTAAAAAATGAAGCGTCGAAATTAAAACTAAGCATAAAGAGGATAGGTTAAAATAGAATTCAGATGATATTCGGATCTCTAATAATGCCCCGACTGCTGCAAGCGCTAAACTAAAACCCACCCAAAGAAATAATCCAAAAAACCGACTGATTAGAAAATTAATAAATAGTGCATAGTTAAAGTTCCAAAATGCTCGCGAGTTTGAATTTTGCAAAAAAGGAGCAAATGCCACTAGAAGATGGCTATAGAGTACCCACTGAGAAAATCGAATCCATTCACAAGCGCCATAGTGGGATTGCCTCCAAATAAAAAAAGCGAGCAAAGGAATAAAAGATAAATAGGGAACCCACTTTGAAGGCACAACAAGCCATTTAGGTTTGTTCTCGGCAATAAGATGAAACGCCAATGAAATCGGTAGAGCCAAAATTAAAACGAGCACGAAGTCAGTCAGGGGATGCCCCTCATTAAATTTGAGATGCATTTCGGTCATTGCTATAAGTGTTGCAGTGGCGATTATAACGAACAGAAAAGTAACTGGAAATCGTTTTGCAGATCGAATGGTTTCATTTTTAAGGAGAGTTAAAGACAAACTTTTCATGGTATCACACGTCCCCGATAATCTATTTAGATTGGAGCACGGTACCAAAAGAATTGGTATTTAAAAAGTTTTTGAACTACACTTTGGACAGAATGAATAATTGGATTCAAGTATGAAGTATCAGGTTGGCTGGACATTCTTTTTTTTTAAGGCTTTGGTCATTTCAGGGATCCTGTGGGCGATTGGTTCTTGGTATATGGTTAAGCTACCCACTCGGTTTGAATCGAGTGAACTGCTGCAGAGGGAACCGCTGCAAACGCCGACTTCAAAAAAACCGTTTGAGACCAAAGCAAATGGACATTCCTATAAAATTGAGCCAGTTTTCGACTATGAAATTTGGGGTCTAGTCGTTGCCGATCATGAATCAAATAGCTGGACAGACACTGCTCACGAAGCTTGGGATGATTTTATCAATACAAAAGACATTTGCGTTGTTTGGGGCGCTAATATTTTAAACCCAAATCTTTCCAAAATGTCGTTTACCCACGGGGCTTGGACCTGCTATGCCAGCGCAAATAGTTTGGCTGTTTGGCAATCGTTTCGAATAAACCAGCTTTCAAATAATCATCTGATTCCCGAAAGTGGTGAAATTCAAAGACTAATTTCAGATTCAAATATCGGAGATGAGATCCATATTACAGGGCACCTTGTAAACTATAGCGTTAACAACGGACCGCCAAGAAAAACAAGTGTGGTTCGGACAGATATTGAAAATGGTGCTTGTGAAATTATCTACGTAACTAATTTCGAGACTTTAGTAAAAAACAATAAAATATCAGCTGGACTTGCAAAAATTTTCAAAATTTTGACTCTCCTGTTCCTATTTGCCCTGCTGATTTCCTTTTTTATACTGCCCGTATTCGTTAAAAAAATAGAAATAGATTAATTAAATGTATTTATATCGACATCTGTCTAGGTTTTAATTTACTTACTTTATAAGCGATCGCGACAATGATTTAATTCCTACATGGCCGATGAATTTGATGAACCAGGAATTAAGTGTTTAAAAATAGATGAAATTCTACCCGAGGAAGATTTGGGAAATTTTATTTTTACTGACAATGCCTCTGCACAAACAATTCTACAAATGTGTTTAAACAAGAAAATTCGACATTTTGTTCAAAAGTCCAATTTGGCTCATGCCAAAGAAATAGCTCTGGCTCAAAAAATGGCGAAGGACCCTGACAAATACTTCTTGTTTCCCTTGTCAGCTATTTTTGGGCATGAAAACCCAAATGAGACATCTGAAAAAGAACTTCAAGGGGTTTTCTTTGATATTAACAACCCAACTGATAAATTCAATGTCCTGGCTCAAATCGAAAATTATATTAAGAGCCTTACGAAAGCGTCCTCATTGTTATATGAAGTTTTGAATACGGCTGACGAGCTATTTACCAATGCAATTTACAATGCGCCCTACATGGATTTTAATAACGAAAACCCAGGAGTTGAACGGGATTTTCGAAATGTTCGAGTTGATAGTTCCAAGCGTCCTTATATGTTTGTTGGTAACGATGGCGCCCGCATTGTTCTTGGTTGTAAGGACCAGTTTGGTACCCTAAATGTTGAAAGACTCTTGGCTCGAATCAAAAAATGTTACGACAGCGATCTATCCAATGTAATTAACTATTCTAGTGGTGGTGCCGGTATAGGCGCCTTTATGATTTTTGAATCATCAGCAAGCGTCTATATCGGAGTAAAACAAGGAATTCAAACTTTAGTATGCTGTTCGTTTGCCTATAAGTCGAGTTCAGCCTCTCGAAGTCAATTGCCAAAAAACCTGCATATATACACTGAGTAAGGGGATATGGATCAATTCAAGTGCGTTATTACTTCTAATTTAACCGAAAACGTTTGGACGTTTTCAGGAGCTTTAAACGAACATATTATTGTTCCCCAAATTGATAAATCAAAGCCGTTGTTTATAAACATGAAAAAAATAACCTTGATCAATTCTTATGGAATTCGACTCTGGTGTAAATGGATACAAGAAAACAAGGAATTCAAAGATTTAACTTTAGAAGAGTGCCCTTATGTGTTTGTAAATAATTTCAGTAAGATTAGTGGATTTATTACTAATTTAATTACCGTAAAATCTTTTTATGTGCCATTTTTTAGTGAAGAATCACAAGAGCGCATAGATGTTCTATTTCATTTAGGCGAGGACTATCAAATTAATGGATTTTTGCGAATCCCAGATGTTAAGGACTCTAAGGGTGACTATATGGAACTAGATGTGAATCCCATAAAATATTTTTCGTTTTTGAAACGAAAGTGAACTTTTTCGTGCCGTCTTGACCGATTAGTCTTTTAAAAATTTGAAAAATTTCTTTTCATCAACATCCAATTCCATAACATGGCCTTCGCTGTCGTTTACCTTTGGAAGTGTGAATTTTCCGTCTATCACCTCAACACCTACTTGCATTAGGATCTTTTTGGATTCACCAGTATTTTCTGAAAAAAAAGGAACATAAAAAGAAATGATTTTTCCATTGGCGGGTTTAAAGTTTGAAATCATATTGACTAGCAAAATCACACTGAACGAACATTCATAAAACTCAATTTTAATTTCGGGCATTAAGGAAACGGGTCTGAGCCAAAGAATCCAATCGCGTATTCCTGTGCTATTTAGAAAAATATTCGGACCAAAATGAATTTCTAAAACAGATGTATTTTCAATATTTTTCAAAGGAGGTAAATCTGTATAACTTGAAATTGACCCATTAAGAGTTAGTACTTGTCTATTTTTTGCGGCAGCGGTCATAGAATCAGCTTAAGGCATAGACTAGGAATTGGATAGTCGAGTTTCGAAAAAATTTAAGGTCCTAAAATGAGCAAAAATCAAGTATCATAGGCGCCATGATCAGAATGCCTATCTCAGATTTTGCAAAACAAGTAATTCGCCACATTCAGTCTATACCCAAGGGCAAAGTGGCCACTTATAAACAGATCGCTGAACTTGCCGGAAAGCCTCACGCCGCGCGGGGGGTTTCGTGGATTTTACATTCTTGCGCAAGGGCCTATAAATTGCCTTGGCATCGTGTTTTAAACTCTCAAGGAAAGATTGCGTTTAGTATTCATGCCTCCAATTTCAGAATACAGAAAAATAGACTTAATAGCGAAGGGGTTACTTTTCTGGATGGTAAACGTTTGGATTTAGAGATTTATCAATGGAAAAAAAGGGCTCGAAAAACTAAACTAAAGGCTGGACAACCTAAAATGTTTCAATAGTAACAATTTTTGTCGCTCCCCTAGTCTTTAAGTAATGATTTAGTGCATGATTATAGAATTAATTTTAGGCGAAACCCCGCTCAGTTTCATTTAGCAAAAAATTGATTGCCCATAGTAAACGCACTTGCTATTCCGTCTGTATGAATAAAAACATAAACAAGCCAAATCAATCCAATTTAGAAAAGAATTTTTTAATCGCTTTGCTCTTTCTTTTTGTAGTCGTGCTTTGCGGAGCCTGGGGCTATGCTTTGAAATTACGGCAAACAATTGCCGCAAAAAATTCTGTGGCAATGGGCAATTCAAATGCACTAGTGGATGTTGAACGAATTAGAAACTTGGCAGAATCTCAAATTGCCAATAGTCGTTCATTCTTTTTACTTGGATCCAAAGTTTTATTTGATAAACAAAAACAGGACAAACAGCAGCTATTGGAAGCACTGTCTAGCTTTGAAAAAAAATATTCATTGCCCCAAATTCCTGAAATTATAAATAAAATGAACGCCTCACAACAGCAACAGCAAGAATTTTTTGAGCAAGCTATGGAGTATCGTGAAAAACAAACAGAATCAAAAATTGTTGGGCAATTTTACCAATCAAAAACAGTTCCGTTGTTAAAACAAGTTAATGAAGGTCTAGATGAAATTTCGAAAATTCATAATACAGAATTAGATCGTGTTCGCACCGAGGCTCAGACTGCCGCGGCTGGACTTGAGCAGCAAATTCCAAAAGGAATGGCTTGGCTGACTGGGAGCCTAATTTTTATTTTTTTAGGAATGGCTTTTTTAGTAACTCGAGTTTTGTCCAATAGAAAGCAGCAAACAGCAGAAAGGGATCGCCTGTTTAGCGAAGCTCAAAAAGCAATTTTAACTAGGGACGAATTTATTTCAGCCATTTCACATGACTTAAAGGAACCGATGGGTCGCTTAAGCCAAATCGCTGAATTTTTGACCGATTTTTCAGACTCAAGCCCCGTAAGAGACAGTGGCGAACTGATTAAAAGCACAGTGAACGAAATTGATAGAGTAGTAAAAAATATTTGTGATCAAAAGGCTGCAACTCTAGATGGTCTTAATTTGCGGTTAGACCAATTGGCAATTGATGAAATTTTAGACGACGCCCAATTAATGATGCAACCATTGGCCAAAAAAAATGACGTCATACTCCAATTTGAATCCGCTAATCCGCCTGTTTTAGCGTTTATGGATCGCGAACGAGTCATTCGGACGTTGTCTCATTTGATTGGCAATGCTATTAAGTTTAGCCCAAAGCATGGCAAAGTTATCGTAAAGGTGCGAAGCGACCAGCAGTTTGTTAATATTTCAGTTTCCGATAGTGGACCAGGGATTCCTGAAAATAAATTAGCCGAGATATTTGATCATTTTTGGCAGGCCAGAAAGACAGCCAATGAAGGCGCCGGAGTGGGCCTATCGGTGGTTAAAAAAATTATTGAAGCTCATGGAGGTTCCGTGCGGGCGAAAAGCGGCACGGGCACGGGCAGCACGTTTTCAATATCACTTCCAAGACGACGACCGGCCAGCGCGCAATTGAAAAAGCCTGCGCCCGTTCGCTATACAACAACACCCAGACCTCAAATGGAAATTTAGTCTAGTCCGAGTAGAGTTTTGAATTTCATTTTCAATTCCGATATTTGAAAGTAACTTCCAGAAATCTGTTTTGAATTTTGTGTTCAGGTTTTGCTATGTCTCTCGAATATAGGAGACATTATGAAAATAGAAAAAAGTTTCAAAGTTAAAAACTGGATCGCCTCAGGACTTTTGCTTACGTTGATCGCTTGTAGTAAACCGGAATCAAACAACGAAACAACGGCTACAGTCAGTAATCCGGAAGATACCAGTCAGATCGATGAAGTTACTGATTTTATAGTAGGAGGCAAATCAGTGCGCGCCTCTGATCCAATAAAGGAATCTATTGTTGGTTTGCTGGATATTAGACAAGGTGCCTTATGCACGGCCTCGATTATTGCAGTGGATGTTTTGATTACGGCCGCCCACTGTGCGGAAGGCAACGCCGCGGATTTGCGAATTAAATTTGGACTTCTTGTGTCAGGAAAGGATCTGCGATCTGTCGATGCAATTAGAGTTTCGCCGCTTTGGCAAAAAAATAAAAATGCCCAGCAAAATACCGGGGATGTGGCTCTCATTAAGTTTTCTGGAGGTCTGCCTAGCGGATTTCAGCCAGCCCAACTATTGCCTTCCTCGCGGCTTCTCAAAAATAGTGAAATGGCAATCTTGGCTGGTTACGGGTTAAGCGACGGAAATTCCTCTGCCGGTGCTGGGCGCTTGCGTGTCGTAGAAATTCCAATTTCAAATGCTCGATATAGTAAATCAGAAGTTCTTCTTGATCAAACTAACGGCAAAGGCGCTTGCCATGGGGATTCTGGCGGACCGGCCTTTATAAAAGTGAATGACGTTTTTCAACTTTGGGGCGTCACCAGCCGCGGCTCGGGCACGGGTGGCAATGACTGCAGTGGGTATTCGATTTACACACGTATTGTGCCTTACGCACAGTGGATAAATTCTACGCTGGCAAGTCTTCGATCTCACTAATTAGATTTTATAAATCGGATCGCCCAACCCAAGATCGCTTTTCAATGAAAGCTCTCTGTCTAGTTGGGCATGGTCTAATTCATTTTCCCATTTAGAAACGACTAAAGTAGCAATTCCATTTCCTATAATATTGGTAAGAGCTCGTCCTTCAGACATAAAACGATCGACACCTAGTATTAGTGCCATCCCTGCTACTGGCACTTCCGGAACCACGGCCAGCGTTGCTGCCAAAGTGATAAAACCCGCCCCAGTGACACCAGATGCGCCTTTAGAAGTGATAATGGCAATTCCTAAAATGCTGAGCTGTTGAGTAATCGATAAATCGATATTAAAAGCTTGAGCAATAAATAGCGCTGCCAAAGTCATATAGATATTGGTTCCATCTAAATTAAAAGAATATCCAGCAGGAACGACTAGTCCCACTACTGCTTTTTTACAGCCGAGACGTTCTAGTTTTTCCATAAGTGGAACGAGCGCACTTTCTGATGATGAGGTGCCTAAAACTAACAGCAATTCTTGGCGAATATAGCGAAGAAACTTGAAAATGCTGAAGCCAGCCAGTCTGCAAATGGTGCCTAAAATAACAGTTATAAATAGAAAACAAGTAAGATAAAAACAACCCATCAAGGAGCCGAGTGGAAGGAGTGATTTTAGTCCATATTTTCCGATAGTATAAGCCATTGCGCCGCCGGCCCCGATCGGAGCGAGTTTCATAATAGCGCTAATCATAGAAAATAAAATTCCTGAGAAGGATTCAATTAATTTCAAAATCGAAGATCCTTTTTCACCGGCCGAATTCAGGGACCAGCCAAAAAGGACTGAAATTAGAAGCACCTGCAATAGATCGCCCGATCCTGTAAAGGCATCCAAAAATGTTTTTGGTATTATGCGCATAATAAAATCAATCGTAGATAAATGCGAGGCCGTCTGGGTAAAACCGCTTGTAGCAGTTGTATCTAAGCTCGCAAGAGAAGCATTAAAACCTTGCCCTGGTCTAATCAGGTTCGCAATTATTAATCCAAGCGCAAGCGCTAGAGTGGAAACGATTTCAAAATATAGTAGGGCCTTAAATCCAATTCGGCCCACTTTTTTCATATCGCCCGCGCCGGCAATCCCAATAACGACGGTGCAGAAAATGATGGGCGCGATCATCATTTTGACTAATGCTATAAACCCTTCGCCTAGCGGTTTAAGTTTTTCGCCCGTCTCTGGATCTATTAGGCCGATTGTCGCGCCAAGAAATATGGCAAACAAAACCCAAAAGTAGAGATGTTTGAATATTTTTGACATCAGTTAAAATGGCTCATTATAAATGGCTTGTGTAATCTGGTGTGGAAAACCAGTTATTAGTTCGTCCATCAAAGTATTGAATAGGCGCTTCCATGGCTTCCTTAAAATCCACATCATCCAGGCATGCGATATTCACAGAATAATACTCGCCGCCGACTTCGGGAATATGGCCTTTGCCAAAGGATCGAACTCCGCAGTGTTTACAAAATAAATGGTGACTAGTATTATCTTCGACAAAATCACTTTTATGAAAAACCAAGGGGGTGCTCTTTGTATAGTCTGTCAAACAATCAGAGCCAGAAAGTAATTCAAATTCTTCGGGCTTTACCATTTTTCCCCAGTACCGAGTTTTAGTGCAGAACGTGCAATTGCAGCGACCTGTGCCTGTAGAAAGATCTAAGAAAACATGAAATCTAACTTTTCCGCAATGGCAGCTTCCATGATATTTTTTTTTGTCGTTCACAGAATGAATCTCCTAATGTTGAAGGTCAATTGTGACAGAATAAAAGGCCCCGAGGCAAGACGGCACAGTGGGTTGTTATCTGGACTAAAGACTCGGGCGAAACTCGCCAGGACTGGGCTATTGAGGGTCCTTGATTTGACATTAATATATCGGGGGATATCCTCTTGTATATAAAAGGAGAACCCATGATGAGTTCAAATAACTTTAGAATAGCAGCGCTTTGTATTTTAATAATTGCTGGCGCGGCTTGCAAAAAAAATAGTGATCCAGCAACGACTACAAGTGGAGCAGCATTAAGTTCTGACAAACCATCGGGAATTATGACTAGCATTTCAGCAGCCGTGGCAACTACAGGTGGAAGTTTAGGTGGGACTGGGGCTGCAAGTATTCAAGGTGACAACGAACTGCATCCGTTTCTAAGTGCGTCTGCCTGCGACACTCATGGTCAACCGGGAAGTTTGAATCAATCTCAAGGCGGATATCCTGGAACAATGGCTTATTGCAAAATGACCGTAAATGATGGATCTCCTGACACCATTCAGGGTGGTTTTGCCATGGTTAAAAGCATTTCGTGTGCGCTGGAAAGCGCCGGGCTGACATTTGACGGGGCTGCCCATTCTATTTCCATGGCTGTCAACGCGACCTGTTTTACAGCGACTCAAATCTCAAATATTGGCGCGGGCACGATGACGGTAACAGCGACGGCTTCTAAACCAGCCGCCTTCAATACTTATTTTGATAGCGGAATTTCTATCGATGTTCCAAGCTTCGGAACCTACAAGGTGGCAACAAAAATTTCGGGAACAAAAGCTGAATTTGCTTCGTATGAGGATCAAAGCACGACTAAACGAGGAACTACCTATGGTTCTTTGGATAGCGCCACAGGCGAATTACGATATGAAGCCAGAATGGAACGCATTGATTGTACAGAAAGTGGAAGCTGTGGCTGGAATCGTCATATAAAATTGTATGCAGATTTAGCTGTAAGCGGATCAACCCTTGGCGACATTGAAAGCATTTCCTTTGGGTATTCAAATATTCAAGATACTCCAGGACAATCTAGTCCTGGTGGAGTATTGATTACCGCTGCGGGAAATTTAACTGCTGGGATTAAAGCACGACTTTGGAGCGCTACAAACGGATCTGGTGGAAGTCCCACGACACGAGCACACGTGCAAACTATAGCGAATTGGTCAGAAACTTCAAATTCCAACTGCTATGTTCACGGTTCTGATACAGCTTCTACTTGTGGAGCCGGTAACACAGGTATGACTTCCTCTGTTGCTTTTTTACTGACCGGGGGTTCCTATACGGCGGCCTCTGCTTGGCTGACTGGTTTTACTGGAGCGACATTTACAACAGCAAACGTTAATGCAGACTAAAATAATTAAGTAACTACTATGAAAAAAGGATTTAGAAATATTCTAAATCCTTTTTTTTTGAAGCGCTTCGAATTACTTTTTAGCCAAAATGCCATCGACAGAAAGTTTTCCACCACCAGTAATAATTAAGATGATCGCAAGGCCTATTGCCAAAATGAAATACTCGACACCTTCGCCTTTTTGCTGTCCAAACCAGTTCATAAAAAATCCATTCGGCAAATGCACCATAAGAGCAGCAACCAACATTGTGAATCCGACTCCAAAAGCAGCAATTCGGGTAAAAAGACCGGTGATTAAACCTAAGGCTCCGAAAAATTCAGCTATGATGGGCAAAAGGGCGATCATGTAAGGCATGCCTTGGGATGTAAAAAATCCCATCGTGCCTTCAAAGCCATAACCGCCAAACCAGCCTAATAACTTCTGTGCCCCGTGCGGGAAAATGACTAGCCCTAATGTTAAACGCGCTACTAAAGGTCCATACGCTTCTGTTGTGTTTAAAATTTTCTTTAATGCACTCATAAATTTCCTCCGGAAAAAGTGTTGTATCTGGTATGAGTATCGCCTTAAAAAGTAATTTGCAAAAGTAGACAAAATCGGTAATCATTTTTGCATAAATAGAAAAATAGGAGTCCTAGTGGATTTAAATCTGTTAAATACGTTTGTGGCGGTTGTGGAGGCTGGTTCGATGACCCAGGCGGCCGCGCGGTTAAAACAGCCCGTGTCCCGAGTGAGTCGCGCTTTGGTACGACTAGAACGAGACCTTAACCAATACCTGATATTGCGAACGACTCGCTCGTTCCAAGTTACCTCTGCTGGTCGAAAACTATTTCGCGACGTGCAACCGATTATTCAGCAAATCTCGGGTCTTGAGAAAAGTATTTCTAATGAAAGCGAGGAATTAACCGGTGTTATTAGAATAACGGCTCCCGAAGATTTTGGACAAGTATTGCTGGCGCCGATTGTTGCGGAATTAAGTGTTTTACACCCTGGCTTAGAATTCGATTTGAATCTTACAGACGCGTATGTTGATTTAGTTCGAACCGAAACTGATATAGGAATTCGCGGGGGCAAGCTAAAAGATTCCACTTTAAAAGCAAAATTTTTAGGAAAGTCCTCTTTTAGTTTTGTAGCATCCCCAAGCTACCTAGAAAAATTTGGAACGCCAAAAAAACCAAGTGATCTGACTAAGCATCGTTGCATTTATTCACCACTAGGCCCCAGCAGTCACCGAAATGAATGGCAAATAACCAATGGAGCTCGAAAAGAGAAAGTTGAATTTACTCCTAATTGGAAACTGAATCATAAAGGAATGGCGCTTGCGCTTGCGAAAGCAGGACTGGGAATCACTTTATTACCAAGTTCCATGACCGCTCGGTACTTAGAAAGCAAAGAGCTTATGACAGTCTTACCAAGCTGGGGATTAGAAGAAGCGCCGATTCACCTGGTGTATCCGCCTCAGCGTATGTTGTCGCGAAAGGTTCGCGAAGTTTCTACTTTTATAGAATCTAAACTTAAGCCCTTGTTTCAACAGGGCAATAGCCTTACAAATTAAAAAAATCCCACATGGTGTCTTCAGCTGAAATAGCAGTCGACCCTTTGCCGCCGCGTGGTTTTTTGCCTCCCGGCCAGGAATGGCCGCCGTCATCCGTTACACAGAGTTCAATTCGTGAATTATTTTTGCAGCCTGAATACAGTTCACAAACTACATTTTTTGCCTGTAACACTTTCTTTGCGGGATTTATGCACGAGTTCAGCTTGACCCACTTTGCAATGGAATCGGCTACAGAAACATAGTCGGTCACCGTTGACTTATCGCCGAATGATTTTCCAGAGCCCCCTGTAAATAGAACGTGATCATCATCTTTGGCATGGATGTGCAAAACAGACACGGGAACTTTTGGAGCGCAAGCCTGAGTGTTGTCGGTTCCGGCCACGGCCGCAATGGCTTTGAAAAGTTCTGGTTTTTCACAGGCCAATCGGTAAGCCATCATGGCACCGTTTGACATGCCAGTAGCGAAAATTTTCTCTTTATCAATAGCCAGCTGACTTGAAACTTTTTTTATTACCTCTTCAATAAACCCGACATCGTCTATTTTTTTGTCTCGCGCTTTGGCGCAGCAATTTCCAGCATTCCAAGTTGCAAATTTTCCGGATTTAAATTGGCTGTATCCATTTGGGTACACGACAACAAAGCCTTCTTTATCCGCCTTCGGGTTCAATTTGTAAAATTCCGCGGTAGACATTATTACCATATCACCGGCCCCGCCATGTAAGGCCACTAGCAGAGGCAGGGCTTTTGAGGCTCGGTAAGACGGGGGCACATGCAATTTATAGTAGCGATCCATTCCGCTGAAAGGTAAGGAAAAGGTATAATCGCCTGGGCTTTCGATCTTTTTTCCCGTATCTGAATTCGCTTCGGGCGCGGGTCGACTGGCCATTCGCCTTTTTATAAGATTTCGAAAAAAACCAGTCTTTTCTTCTTCAGAAAAGCAATGGGACCCTAAAAATAGTGTAAATAGAAACAGCAAAGAATACACTTTCATTTAAAACCTCTTACAATTCAATTCTACACTTGAATTAGATAAACTGAAGTACTTTGGCAAATTCATTTTATTTTCTTGGAGCTTTCCTATTTCCAAATTAGGATATTTGTTTAGAGGCGAGGAGTCTATGAACCAAACAATTTATGAATTTGCGGCACTAAAAATCAATGGAAACGACACAAATCTTTCTGCGTTTAAGGGCAAAGTCTGCCTTATCGTGAACGTGGCTTCAAAATGTGGACTGACCCCTCAGTATGAAGCCCTAGAAAAAATATTTGAAACATATCATGAAAAAGGATTTGAGGTGTTGGGCTTTCCAGCAAATGAATTTGAAGGGCAAGAACCTGGCACCAACGCTGAAATTCAAGAATTTTGCAAAATGAATTTTGGAGTTAAATTTCCCATGTTTCAAAAAATAGTGGTAAAGGGCGAAGGCCAACATCCGTTGTACCGCTTTCTAACCGCAGTCAAACCGGATGCCCAAAAACCAAGTGGTGAAGATTTTGAAGAAAAATTAAAAGGCTATGGAATCAATCGGGAAAGAAAAGCAGACATTTTGTGGAATTTTGAAAAATTCTTGATTGGCCGAAATGGACAGGTGCTGGCTCGTTTTTCACCTGATATGAAGCCCGATGACTCTGTTATACTCAAAGCCATCGAAGCCGCACTGTAAATAGATTACTGTTTAGAATTAGAAAGCATTCGGTCGGTGGATTTACTCAGCTGGCTCAAAATAAATTGGGGAGCCATTCGGCTCATAAATTTCAATTGATTGCTTTGCCCTGGACGAATTTCGAGTTGATCGTTTTGCATTCCTTTGACTGCACATTCGACCATTTTGTCCACTTTCATTATAGTAACACCTTTCATGTCTTCGCTGTTAAAGTCACCGAGCAATTCTGTCTCAGTGGCTGGTGGAGCCAATTCAAACACTTGGATTTTTGTATTTTTAAGTTGCACTCGCAGGGATAGAGTAAACGAATGAAGTGCCGCTTTTGTAGAGCAATAAACCGGTGACGTCGGTAGGGGAACAAAAGCTAAACCAGAAGTCACATTCATAATGGCCGCGGCCTGTTTTGTTTTTAAATGGGGCAGAAACTTTTTTACCATTCGAATAGGGCCATTCAAATTAATATCGATCTCTTTTGTCAAATCCTGCAAGTCATCCCCTGCAGTATGCAAATTAATTGTTTTCATAATCCCAGCATTGTTAACAAGGATATTCAGATTTGGAAATTCTTTGGTAACTTTATCAAACAGCGCAGAAATGGCGGCCGGGTCACCGACATCGCTTTGTAGAGTGTGAATTTTTGGAAATTGTTTTTTTGCCTTGTCCAACTTTGCTTGGTCGCGCCCAGTAACAATAATAGTGTTATTAAAAACGCTAAGTTGTTTTACAAGCTCAAGTCCAATTCCGCTCGTGCCGCCAGTAATTAAAATAGTATTATTTGAAATTTGCATCGTAATCCTCCCATGGAATGTTGACCAAAGCATAAGGCCGAAATTTTTTGAAAGCTATGGTATTTGGGTCGGGTCCTGGCACATCGAGGCACGGTTACGTTAGTTAAAAAGTAGTTTAAACTGCAGCTGAGACTTAATTTGAAAAGTGATAGGTACCAGTGATGTTTTTCCACAGGTCGTCGACGGTATACCAAGCAAACCCATTGTTGGCAAAATCTTTGCCCCAACTGTTCATTACTTTGAATCGGACAATGTTGTCGTTGTCATCAAGTTCATAGCCAACGACCAACATGGAATGACCTTCGCGTTTCCAATTTAAATCTACGATGACGGGCATCCCCTGATCGACATATTTCTTGAGATTCAAAATAATTGAACTGAAATTTCCATCCTCAACTCGAAAGTGACCGCCAAAAGCATTCATTGTGTTTCTTAAAACTCCCGGGTAGTTATGAGGTAAAAAATTTCCTTCTTTGTTAATAATATCAAGGGTGGATAAGCGTGGTATTCCATTGAGTTCTTCCCAGGCTTGCGGAGTAAACGATTTGCCATTGATTTTAACTTCCGTGGGCAAGTCTCCAGAAAATTTTAAAATTACATTTTTTAATTCATCAAACGATTCTTGCTGTGCTTGTTTAACCCGAGGGGAATCCCAGCCATAGCTTTTTGCCAGTTTCTTTAATTCTTCATGGTGTTCTGGGACTTTCTTTTTCAGAACTCGATAAATATTGGCCATGTTCCAATCCAGAAAAGGCACAGTCGGTTGCCATGACTTCTTTGGAATGAGTCCCACTGACCTAGATAAAAAAAATGCTTCATAGGCAAAGCCCCCTTCTAGATCATGGATTACACGCGGGTCATCAGGGCCATAACGAAGGCCGTCTTTTATGTGCTCTAAAAATTTATGCGCTACGAGGAAAGGTTCTGAGACTAATTCTGATTTATCACCATATCTAGATTTATTAAGAACATTGATAAAATTGATCGCTGCAAAAAGATAACATTCATAAGTTTGACATTGATTGCTGGCTTCGACATTTTTATCGATTTCTACGACACGGCCTTTCGGTTTGTACTTTGGTTCATCATCATCACCGATAGCGGTTGGACCAGACTCGCGCCAGATTCGCTTATGCTTTTTAAATTTTACTTTGTAGAATTTAAAACAAGCGGCCTTGCTAGCTCGCGGCGCGGCCTCGGCAAAACCCCAGGTAAACAAGGAAACTGTAAATACTAAAAGAAAAAATAAATGAATCTGTTTCTTCAACTGGGCTCCTGTTATTTGTTGCCTACAAATAAAATTCCAAAGAGAGACTATAAAGGAAAATTAAAAAACCCTCACCTGTTTTAAAATTGACAGTGTGACGATTTACGACAAAAAGATAGAATCTATTGCAGACAAAGCTTTGTGTTTTCAGCCAGTTAAGTTGAACTTGAAGTAACTGGTTGTTTACCTAAAACTAAGATAGATAGTGAAATTATAGCAGAAAAAAATATGACCAAGGCGGTTGGCAACGTTCCTTTGATATCAAACAGGCCAATTGTTCCTGAAATTGCCGAACCGATACCCAATTGTAAAAACCCAAGGGTCGCCGAGGCCGTGCCCGCATTTTTCGAAA
This sequence comes from Pseudobdellovibrionaceae bacterium, assembly GCA_043757515.1. GTDB lineage: Bacteria > Bdellovibrionota > Bdellovibrionia > Bdellovibrionales > Bdellovibrionaceae > UBA2316. The sequence continues at coordinate 10,946 of JAYVPD010000063.1, read as the reverse complement.
AAGGTGAAAGCGCTAGGGACGTAGCATTGGGAGACGTAATTCCAGCACAGGAAAGCACGACAAAGAGAAGTGCAATCGTAGCGCCCAGGCCATACCAGTCATTCCAAGCGCCTAACATAAAAAGGCCCCCAAGCAACACTTGTACTTTCACTGCCGTTTTAAAAATCGATTCACTGTTGAAATGTTTCATGAGTGGAATATTTAATTGCGTGCTGCCAATCATACCCACTGCAAGAAATGCAAAAATAGCGCTGTATATTTGCGGACTCACTTTAAAACCGTCCATAAAAATAGCAGGCGACGCGGCTATATAAACAAAAAGACCGGCAAATGAAAACGAACCCGCCACAGTGTAGATTAAGAACTTACGGACTTTCAAAATTTCTTTGTAACTATTTAAAATATAAATAGGGCTTAAGGCTAACGATTTGTCACCGGTGTAGGACGTGGGTAAAAAGAAAAACACCATTGCCATTACCAAAAAAGCTATTAACGCCAGAACAGCAAATGTCGCTTGCCAGCCCCAAGCTGCAGCGATGAAGCTTCCAACTGAGGGGGCGAGCAGTGGTGACGCGCTTAAAACCAACATCAAAAGTGAAAATATTTTAGCTCCTTCGCTTGCTGGGAAGAAATCTTTTACCATAGCCATCGCGGCAACCCCAGTGACACAGCCCCCGAGTGCTTGGAAGACTCGATAAAGCATCAGTTGGTCGATTGAGCTCGAAGTCATGCAGGCAATGGATGCTATGATGTAAATTATTATTCCCGCGTATAGGGGAGGTTTACGTCCAAAGCGATCAAGCAGTGGTCCATATAAAAGCTGCCCGAACGCGTACCCAATAAAATAGCTGGATACTGAAAAGCTAACTTTCGCTAGTGTAGTATTTAAAGTTTGGGCAATTTGAGGAAAAGCCGGCAAATACAAATCAATAGAAAACGGAGTGATGGCATTTAAAATGCCTAACATAAATATCAAAAAAAAATTCTCAGATTTACTTCGCGTAGTAGTGTCGGACATAGTCCCTAACAATAGAGGGCATCGACAATGACGTCAATATTCGCCAATGGAAACCTCTTGTAAGAAAAATTAACTATTCCAAGTCGTAAGTATAGCTCCCATTCTTAAAACAGCTATAGTAGGACTGAATTAGATTGGTTTGCCCATTCTTGACAATCAGGATCCAATTTCTAAAATGGATAAATATGGAAGCCTAATTATGAATTACTCAAATGGTCGCTCATATGAAAACGGTCAGATAAATAGATGATAAATAGCGAATCCTTTAAACATATGATTAATCTTCCAGAGCACAAAAAGCTCTGCCAGGACTTAATGGACTATTTTATTGCTCAAGATGGAATCACGGCCGCTTTTGTTTCAGGCAGCGGGGCTTCTGGTAGAATGGATTTCTATAGTGATCTGGACCTGGGATTTGTTTGTTCAAGCTCGGAAGCGCGAGAAAAAATTTGGTCTCGTCGATTTGAATGGCCGCTGCCATTGTGGTTTCATCGTATGGATGCAGATCACGTCAAGCCGCATTTCATAATATATCTTTTTGAACCGCATATTCATGTAGATTTGAATTTTTATACGGACAAAGATTTACCGTCGAGCGCAGCCGGTCCCATTGTCACTGCTTTTGATAAAGAAGCACGCCTTGAAACTTGGGCCAATCTAGTTAATCAAGCATTTAAAAAGCCTGCTGATTGGTCAAATGTCGTCCATGAAGAGGAAAGATTTTGGACGTGGACGCACTATTTTTGGTCCCACGCCGGGCGGGGTGAGTCCTATGATTGCGCTGCTCATTTAGACCTACTGCGCTCGGTGCCGCAAATGTGGCACGCTCGCCTGGAAGGAAACGAGCCATTTGTTACGCGTAGACTTGAGGATCGGGGACAGTTAGAATTTATTCAACGCATGCATTCCAGTTTTCCAACACCCGACAGAGTCAGTGTAAAAGCAGCACTTTTGAATTTGATTCAGATTCACACTCAACAGCGTGAATTGGTCGAAGAACTAATGGAGCCAAAGTGGAAAACTACAGAACAAGCGCGAGATAAAATTACACGAATGATTAAGGGGATGATTTAAAATCATACTAAAAAGGGTTTCACAATGGTTCATTCACACGATCACAATCATTCTCATGATCATAAACACGACCACGATCATTCCCATCATGGACATTCTCACCAGGGTCATAGCCATGCGCCCACTGATTTTTCTAAAGCATTTGCAATCGGAATAGCTTTGAATTCAGTATTTGTGCTTATTGAAGCCGGCTATGGCTATTATGCCAATTCACTCGCGTTGATGGCCGATGCGGGTCACAATTTAAGCGATGTATTAGGGTTATTGCTGGCTTGGGGGGCAGCTTGGCTAGGTAAACAAAAACCATCTGGACGATTTACCTATGGATTTGGGCATTCGTCAATTTTGGCTGCGCTCATCAATGCCATTGTTTTGCTTTTGGTTGTTGGTGGAATAATTTGGGAAGCCCTAGCACGCTTGGGAAATCCAGAAGCTGTTTCAGGAACAGTGGTCATGTCAGTGGCTGCAATCGGGATTTTGATAAATGGTACGACGGCTTTACTTTTTATGTCCGGACGGAAATCTGATTTAAATATTCGTGGTGCCTACCTGCACATGGCTGCAGATGCTTTGGTTTCCTTGGGAGTCGTAGTTACCGGAGCCATCATGAGCTATACGGGATGGCTTGTTTTAGATTCAATTGTCAGCATTGTAATTGGTGTCATTATAGTGCTCGGGACCTGGAGTTTACTGCGTGAATCATTTATCCTAGCGTTGGCTGCGGTTCCCGCGGGGATTGATACAAGTAAGCTTAAAACGTATCTTTCATCGATCACCGGTGTGAGCGCACTTCATGATTTGCATGTTTGGGCAATGAGCACAAAAGAAATTGCCCTCACTGTACATTTAATGATGCCGGCAGGCCACCCAGGTGATGCGTTTTTGGCCAAAATTTCAGAAGACCTAGGTAATCAATTTAAAATTCAACATGTCACGGTACAAATAGAAATTGGGGATACGAAAACTATGTGTCGCTTGCAATCAGACGAAGTAGTATAGTATTCGAAAGTTTTCTGGCCCTGAAGAAAACATTTATAAGTGGACTTAAAAAATTTAGGCTTTTTAAAAAAAGCGTTTGTGCTCAACAATTAAACATCGATTTGAAACCACTTTCTGAATGATTTTTTGGATACGTACCTACAATTTCCCAGCCATAATTCCGCATATAAAGTGGTACATAGTGACTAGCTTTGCTATCATCTGTGCTAAGTCCATATACTGAAAACCTTTTGTACTGAATCAATAAATCTTTGATTTCTTTGTCTTGTACATTCATAAAGTTTCTCTATTTATTTTTCGAACCCAAAATGAGTTCAATCCTGCGATCTGGAATAAGCCAAAGAAGTGCCACAAATACATATATGCCTAGCGCTATCCACGAAGACCAAAATGAAAATGCAATCGCAAATAAATAAAATACCGGTGAAGACTTTCCTTTCCAATCTATACCTATCGCTTTTTTCAAAATGGAATCTGGTCCTTGAGATTTTATAATTGTTTGTTGCAAAATGTAATAAGCCACCCCGGCCATAAACAATACCAGTCCATAAATGGCGGCCGGAATCCCGGAAAAATGATTTTCACCTAACCAACCCGTTGCAAATGGGACTAGCGAAAGCCAAAACAATAAATGAAGATTGGCCCACAGAATTGCGCCTGTGACGTTTTTACAAGTATGCAACATGTGGTGATGATTGTTCCAATAAATTCCAAGGTAAATAAAGCTTAAAATATAACAAAGAAAAATTGGAATCATTGGAATCAGAGTGTCCAAGCTGTCGCCATGTGGTACCTTTAATTCCAAAACCATAATGGTTATAAGAATTGCCAAAACACCGTCACTGAAAGCCTCAAGTCGCCCTTTACCCATTGTGAAAACTGTGTTTACCAAAAAACTATCCATTTCGATTTATAGGCCCGAAGGCAAGTTTCAATTTCCTGTATTTCCCTTATTCTCGGACTAGAATCAATTGAATGTCAATCGGGGAAAAGAACCCTAGTCATTGCCGTGTTCGTCTGATAGTAATTTTCAAATGCTTTTATTTTTCTTATTTTCATTTTTGAGCTATGCTGACATTAAACCAAAGACAATTCGGTTTTCTGTGGTCGAATCCTGGACCGAGCCATATGCTTTTGTGGATAAGGATAAAGCATTAGTCGGCGGCGCTATGAAAGAAATATTTGATGCTCTTTCAAAACAATTGGATTCAAAGTCTGAATATCATTATTATTCTAGAAATCGAGTTGAATCAGCCGTAGCCAGCGATAAAATTGACCTACGTTGCCTTACAAACGAATCGTGGGTTTCAAAGCCAGAAATGTACTATTGGTCTTCGCCACTTTTTCACTTTGCTAATGGAATAGTCTGGAAAAAGGGAACTCAAGCCATTAAAAAATTATCTGATTTAGAAGGCAAACGACTTGGAACCGTAACTGGCTATGTCTACAAGGGCATTGCAGAGCTTGTCTCCCAAGGGAAATTGAAGCGCTTAGATACCCATAGTGAAGCCATTAATATTGGTCTGTTAGAGAAAGGTCGTATTCAATACACCTTTATAGAACTAGGAACATTTCATTGGCAGGTTGAAGCTCATAAAATTAGCTCACTACAATCGGCCGAGTCTTTTTTAGTCGAATCCCTTCCTATAAAATGTGGTATTTTAAAGTCTAGCAAGCTAGATCCAAAGGTTTTCGAAGCAGGATTGGAAAAAATGAGACAAGAAGGATTTTTTAAAAATCTTGAATCAAAATACGGAATTAAGTAAATTAGGCTGCGGATTTCTGAACTGTCGGACTGTGTTTTTTTAGGCAAATTTCAAATCTCGTATGTTTTTGACCTTGGCAGTATTCAAGCTTGCCTTCATGTGCTTCAATAATACCAATAGAGATACTTAGGCCCAGCCCCGTTCCTTTACCTTGTTCTTTCGTGGTAAAAAATGGTTGTAACATTTTTTTCTGTACTTCTAATGGAATTCCAAATCCTGAATCGGTGATCGCTAGAATTGTAGAATTTGAATTTGAAAAGCATTCGACGCGGATCCATTTTTCATCAAGACTGTCAATTGCATCAACCGAGTTATTGATCATATTGATTATTACCTGGGACAACTGAATCTCACGAGCGTGTAGGGTGGTATTTTTATCGTCCACTGTAAATTGAATTTCAATCTGTTTATGATTTAATTTGGAATGACAAAGATCTGAGATATCAGAAAAAAAACGTTGGACTGGGAATTCTGTTTTTGGTTCCTGACTAGCGTCCCTTGAGAAGGCGCGTAGGCCGTTTATAATTTTAGATATTCGAGTCACCATTTTAGAGATTTTTTCCAAATGAGCTTCAATCTTTTTAGGATTTTCCTGCTGTTCAACTGCACGGGAAATAAGTTGCGTGGTTCCTTCGATTACAGCTAACGGGTTATTTATTTCATGCGCTATTCCAGCCGACATTTCGCCAAGGGCTGCCAATCTAGAGGAATTTACCATGGCCATTCTTTGGCTATCTAATTGGTGAGTGCGCTCTTCAACCTGTTTTTTTAGTTCTTTTGATAAGCGGCGTAGGTGAAGAGTTACAAAGACGGATGCTGAAAGACCAGTGACAATGAATAGTCCGATCGCAAGTAGAAAAGAAATCCTTGCCATCTCTTGCTGCGTTTCTGCTATGTTAAAAATGATCTGAATTGTGCCTAGTTGTGCGCTTTTATACGAAACGGGCGATTCTAAAAAGAGATGGTCCTCTTGGTTTTTCAACTCACCAAAGGTTTTGTTGGTCCATTCGGGTCCATTCTGTGAAACAAGTATTTTATTTTCCTGATCGTGTAGTTCAGTATCAAAAACCCTGATTGATAGAATAGAATTCGATTCGTCGGTCAATACAGACTCGACAATATGTTTGATGGCTTTAATATCCATATTCCAAAGGGGTTGTACTATCGCCGATTTTAAAATTTGAAGCTGTGCATGCGTGTTTAGACGTAAATTTTCTTGAGTCTTATAACGATAAAATCCTATAGCTGCGGTGCTTGTAATACCCATGATCAAAAGCACAGCAGACGACTGGATAAACAATAATTTAGATATACGGGCAAATTTGAAAAAGTTTTTCATTTCCATATACTAATTCGTAATTTATCGGGGAAAGCTAAGGGCCTGAAATTCAAAAATCGACCTAAGTGAAGCTGGCGTCCCAATCTAAGGTCGAGTTTAAATCAGATTACTATTTGCAGTCTCTCAGAAACAATTTGAATCGAAGCTGATTTAAATAAAGAGCGGCATCTTTTTGAGTTGTCGCGGATACATTCATTCTGAGAATGGTGTCGGCGCCGCAAGCGCTCCATGCAATTGTGTTTTCGGAATCACCTATTGTTACGTTGTAGTGGCCTGATTTGTACACTTTAGAGTTTTTCGTTCCAGAGGTACCTGGGAAAAAACTTTCCAAATTCAAAGAGGCTTTACCCGAAGCCCGCACCAAAGCTTTACCCTCAGATTCAGTAGCCAAAGCAATTTCATATCCTGCCGGAACGTGGACGGGAATAGCCAGGTTACAAGATTTTCGATCCAACGATTTATTTGTTCCAGGCCCACTTCGAACAAAAAATTTATTGTAATTCAAAACAAGTTCCTGCTGGCCAGAAGAAAGCGCAAAGGTAAGACTATTTTTTGGACAACCAGTGCCACCGTAGGAAAGGGTTCCAATCGATTGAGCGTTAAGTTTCAAAGTTAAAAAGACAACAGTTAAAGTAATTAAAAGATTCATTGGACACCCCTTTTGAATAGGAAAAATGGTCTTTCCTATTCAAAGAGTTCTAGCGTCCTGGACCGCAGAAAACAACCATTTTTAGAGTCTTCGCGGGCTTCAAAGCGAATCAATTCCCAGTATTTTTTTACACACGTCCATATGTGTTTCGATTTCAGCCAAAGCCTTGCTCAATTGTTTTAAATCACGATCATCTAGTTCTGATTCCAACGCTTTTTTTACAATAGGATGTTTTTTTAACCACTGACCGTGCCTGGTTGCATAGGTTTCTGGGATACCTGATCGTAAGGCGGCCTGCCGAGCGTTCCCGTCCAAGAGAAATTCAGAAATGAAACGAAGGGTTTCCAGGGTAACCATGTTTCTGTGGGCCTTCAGCCGTGAAGAAAATCCCATTTGCCGTATCCGCATGACGCCTCCTACACCGTAAAGCTTGCAGTTCCACAGTATAGTAAATATAGTGCCAACCTAAAGGATAAAATCAATATGGGCTCTTTTTCTAGTTTTAAGTTATTACCAACATTGCAGGCTTCGTTGAATGAAAAAGGATTGGTCACACCGACTGAAATTCAAAGTCGATCCATTCCCGTCTTTCTAGATGGTAAATCTATTGTTGGGGTTTCTGAAACCGGCAGCGGTAAAACATTAGCCTATGCATTGCCCATTTTACATTTACTTAAATCCCTAGAAAACCAAGGACAAGCAATCACGGCTGAAAGCCGGCCACGCGCTGCTGTCATCGTGCCAACACGAGAACTGGGTGAACAGGTTTCTAAGGTATTTAAACCATTTACGCATTCGACACGCTTGCGAGTCCGAACCGTGCTTGGTGGGACTGCCCTTGATGTTGCCAAACGAAATGTTAAGGGCGCCTTTGAAATATTAGTCGCAACTCCAGGACGACTCGTTCAACTGATCGAACGTGAACTAGTTGATATGACCGATATTCGAATTCTGATTTTCGATGAAGCCGATCAAATGCTCGATCAAAGTTTTTTATCGGATGCCATTCGTATCGAAGAAGACTGCCCAACTCCTTGTCAGATGGGTTTATTTTCCGCAACTGTATCGCCTGTAGTTCAAGAATTGATTAATAAATTGTTTGCAGGGGCTGAAATAATTCGTAGCTCTGGTAGCCAGAAATTAGTGCCAACACTGAAAACGATTAATAAAACAGTGATTGATGGAAAACGATTTCCGTTAATGCAAAAATTGCTTGCAGAAAAAATAGACGGCGGAACATTAGTTTTTACAAATACTCGACAGCAATGTGACACGTTGTCGGATTTATTAAAAGACAATGGGTATAAGTGCTTAGTCTATCGTGGTGAAATGGATAAAATAATTCGTAGAAATAATTTAAAAGCATTTCGTGAAGGCAAAGTGGATTTGCTAATTTCAACTGATTTAGGTTCGCGTGGCCTTGATATTGACCACATTGGCCGAGTTGTAAATTATCACCTTCCAAAAGAAATGGAAAATTACGTCCATCGAGTCGGTCGGACAGCTCGGGCTGGCCGAAAGGGCCTTGTTATCAATTTTGTAACTGAACGGGATGAATCTTTTATTAAAAAACTAGAATCTATTAAATCTAATCCTTCAAAGTCCAAGTGATTCCTTCTTGGGCGCAACGGTTTGAAAGCGCTCAATGTATTGGCAACGCTGACAAAGATTTTCAACAAGTTTGTTTTTTCTGAATCCTTCTAGAATAGATTTTGAACGTGGGTTATTTAATATTTCACTTAGTGATTCTGTTTCAATTGAACCAAGAGGAATTTCACCTTCTTTATCCAAACAGCAAGGGACCACAGTGCCATCAACCAATATTCCAAAATGTGATGACAGTCCATAGCACGTGCCGGACAATCCAAGCACAGGAAGGTCTAACGAGGGCCAGATAAATTCTGTGTCAAAATGAAGATACAATCGATTTTTTAAATGTATGCTTTTTTTGAGCCTGACATCTAGTTCGGTATCAATTGATATTTCAAAATGATCTTCAATTCGCGTCAACAGCGATCTATTTTTCTGACTAGTTCCAAGGACATCTTGCAAGTTCCAAAGACGGTAGTTCAAGTAAAGGTCGGGTCTTTCGACAAATGCGCGTTCTGTATAGGCAAAAATGCGATTTAAATACTCGGTTGGGTCTTTGTCTGGAAAATTATCATGAAAACTATGCAGTGAAAAGTTCACCTGCCTAAAAGCGGGATGCAAAAGTAATTTTTGCTGCGTCTCTCTTAGTAAAAGTCCATTTGTAACGAAAAATATTTTAACATCATATTGGTGGCAAATGCTGATCAAGGAAGAAAGCTCTGGGTGTACCAAAGGGTCACCCATAAGGTGAAAACAAACCTGTTCTGTTAAGGGCGCGACTTGCTGAACTATTCGATCAAATAGATCCAACGATATGAGTTTTTTTGTGCGAATTACTTCCGGACAAAAGCTGCATTGGAGATTGCAGATATTGCTAATTTCAATATTTACTTTGGTGAATCGCTTTTTTTGCGGATTAGCCGGCATGGGCTTGGAAATAGCTTATTTTCCATTTATTTTCACTAGTTCTCTTGAATCGAACTTCAAAAAGTGCAAATCCACCGTATTTATTGGAGCTCAAAGAGTAGTCCACAGATATTTGATCTAACTCGGGATTTTGTCCTCGAAGCTGACGACGCCATCGATTGCCATAGGTTTGCTTAGGGAATACATAGTTAATAGATATGGAGTCGATTCTGCCGGGGTCTGGGCCCAATTCCCTATCGGTTGCCTTTCTAAATTTTTCAAGATCAGCACCAATATACCAGTTTTTTTGAGTCATCTCAAAAGCTGAAAAATAGTCCCCTTTTTGTAAAAAGTTTAAAAACTGATTGGAAAGTGGAACGATTTCGGGAGGCACGTATTGCTGCCCTGAAAGCCAAAACGTGTAGGAGCCAAGTCCGATCAAAATTATAAAAGCACCCATTAATAGTAAAATTTTTTTCTGCAGCCGGGATCCCAAAAGGCACCTCTTTAAAAAAGAAATGAGTAGCGGATAGAAACATAGTTGTCGATTGATCGAACTCTGTCAATTTTTTGCGCGACTCTGCCTTGTCAGGCCATTCGAAAAATGCCAGTGTTAGTCCCTAGGAGATTACAGTGCTCTATCACTTTCAGCTCGAGTTGTCGGATGTTGACCGCGGAATCTACGAAACCTTAGATTTTAGACTTTATCAGCACCCCTCAGAAATCGGCGCCTACTTATTAACTCGGGCTTTTGCTTATGCACTGAGCTTTAGGGAGGGTCTTGAATTTTCACCAGAGGGTTTAAGTGATCCGGAAGCCCCAGCGTTGAAAGCCTTAGGAGTTCACGGTACAATAGATCAATGGATTGAAGTCGGCAATCCATCCTTTAAAAAATTACACAAGGCAGGTAAGACTGCGAAAACCGTCACTGTCTACACATATAAAAGCGCTGATGTCTTGATTGACGAGATAAAAAAAAACAATGTGCACAGGGCCAACGAAATCGAAATTTTTGCCATTGATATGAAGTTTTTGAATTCAATAGAGCCCAAATTAAAATCTAACAATCGCTGGTCGGTGCTATTGCAGCAAGGACACATGGATGTAGGAATTGATAGCGAAACGTATTCAACCGATGTTCGTCGTTACAAAGTGAGTTAGCTTATTAGTTGATAAATTACTGTAAAATGCAGACCGGCACCGAGGATCGTAAATAAATGAAATAATTCATGATAACCAAAAACTCCAGGAACCAAGTTTGGTTTTTTGAAAACATAAAAAAGGGATCCCACGGTAAAAACAATGCCCCCAGAAATAACCAACGATACTTTAGTCGGACCGAGCGTTGTGGATAAATCGGATACATAAGGCAATGCAAGCCAACCCATTACTACGTAGAGCAAAGCTTTTAAAAATTTAGGCGCCCGAACCCAAAATATCGACTGAAGAATACCGGCACACGCCACAGTCCAAACGACAATCAATAAAAAAGTACCGTCTTTTTCGTTTAAAGCAAATAGGCAAATAGGAGTAAAGGTTCCTGCGATTTGTATGAAAATGGCACTGTGATCCAATCGTTTCATTAGGGCCCGAGCTTCTGGCTTC
>JAYVPD010000062.1:0-31680 GCA_043757515.1 Pseudobdellovibrionaceae bacterium | reverse complement strand
GGTCAATATCACGAATCGCATGGGTCAGTGCTTGCGAAAGGGGTGGGTCAGCATTTCCGAATCGGGTGGGTCAATTCAGAGCGAATCGGCCAATCAGCTGTTGGCTAGAAACAAGACCCGGAAAACGAAAAAAGACAGAAGGTATCAAACCTGATTCGATCATCAAAATTTCGTTACCAAGGACTTCAGTTTCCAGATGCACACCATTTTCGAGAAGAAAATTAGAAGAGATAGCTCTGTGCAAATCATAAGGATGTGTGAGTGAATGATTAACCCAAGCGATAGTTAGGTGACCCTGTTTGCCTTGTGTCTGCAGCCAGTTCAATTCATCTCGGTGATGGCGAATCCATAAGCCTGAAATAGCGATTCCAATAGGAACAGGGTTAGGAAATTGTTGAATCAAGTTTTCAAAAAAATCACGGTCCATAGGTTTTTAAGACGGGCAGAGGTCCAGGGTTAAATAGACATTTTTTTCCGTGCGAGAATTAAATTTTAAGCCGTCGCTCTTTAAAAGAAACGGAGCGGAGGTTTCCAATATCAAAAGCTGTTGAAAATTATCCGTGAATGTGACGCTTAGATAGGGCTTGTTCGAGCGAGAGCCTTAAGCGAGGGTACTTTTAGAAATATCAAACAGAATCTATTTTTTGCCTTCGTGTACAATGCTCTAGGTATTTCTGTAGCTGCAGGTGTCGTATATCCAATTTTTGGAGTTTTACTCAGTCCAATTATCGCGGCCGCTGCAATGATTTTGAGTTCGGTATCGGTTATTGCAAATGCCTTAAGATTGAAACAAGTTAATCTATGAAACTAACGCCCTCATAGTTTTTGGGTTTTTTTTTCAATCGGATTTCTGGCCATAAATGACCATGCCAGGGATTATAATGCCGTTTATGGCAACTGTTCTTCATTTCGTGAAGGCGTTGTTTTTAGATTGAAGATGGTTAGGTAGCTTTCGGTAGCCATTTTGTCACGACTAACTTTTCGATTTTTTTGAATCAGAATAACCTACGATATATAGACGAAATGATTTGGTTCCTGTCTGGTCAGAAGTTTGACAGGTATATAGTTCCACCGAACCCCAAATAGCATTATTTCGACTTTACGCCTGACCGCCAATTTGATTTGGTTTTAAAGCGCCCTTCAGTTGTCGCTCCCGCGCGCGTCGTATGCCATATGGCCTCTTTTTTTGCGTAAGTTGGAAGAAATTAGATTTTTTTATTTGTAAACCAAATACGGAGTTATCCATGAACAGTTTTAAGACAATTTTTGGCCTTATGACTATTTCTATTGCATCAACTGTTAGTGCAGTAGCAACAAATTCATAGGTTCAAGAAATTTTAAAAAAGGCAACTTTTGGAAAGTTAGTTTTTGCCCATGAAAGCGCTATATTTTTGTCACTTGGAATAAGCTGATTAAAAGGCTAATGATTTCAAATCAAAATTAAGTCGTTTAAGATTTGATTTTGAGCATCGTGGTTTCTAGTTATCTATTGACTCGAATAGAGAATAGTCAAATAATTCATTTTCCAAAAAGAGGAGATTTTATGAAAGTTTTAGTTTCTTTGTTTGCATTTTTATCGTTTGCGACAGTCAGTCATGCTCAAAATAGTGGTCAGCAATTTGAAAGAATCGTTGTAGCTTGGTTTAGTCCAAGTTCGAATTCGAGTGTGAATATGAGAAATCGTCAGCTTGCCATTGATGAATTTACAAAAAGTTGTCAGTCTTGGAACGGCGCTATTCGGATAAGTTCTATAATAAATTTAACCTATTACAATGGATATCAACAAGTCGGTGGAATCTGTCAGCTTCCAACCGTTCGATAAATTTGATGTCTTTGACAGTAAGGGAAACTATTTCATATCAGTAACCGAGTAGAACTCATAGAACCGTGATTCCAGAGACTTACCAATTCTCGAAGGTGCAAAAATTGGTTGCGGTTTACCGTCAATATACCACCCAGCGCAATGGCACGATAAGATTGATGTTTTCCGATTTAATGATGCGGGCATTTCCCTAAAAGTATTGGATTTATATCAATCCGGGCTCTCATCGCAAGCTATCGCGCGGCAAGTTCATCGCTCCAAAACCTATGTTCGAAAGACACTTTTAAAATTCGGAGTGGAGTTGCGAGCACACTCGCACGACCAACTCCCTGATCACGTTAAAGCCAAAACCATGGCAGTCAAAAATGCGCCCTTTGGATTCTGCTTGGTCAATGGCACCCTTGTAGACGACCCGAAGGAAATGGCCGTCGTCCAGCTAATCATCGAGTGGTGGCAGCAAGGTCTCTCTCACGGAGCCATCGCTCGCAAACTCAATAGCCAAAAAATCAAACCTCGGAAGGCTGCACGATGGAGTCAGCCGATCGTTGGATTCATCATCAAACGCCGATCGAAAAAATAATGGAGGAAACATGGGACTCAATAAACTAATCGAAGCTATCGCAATTATCGTGATTTTCGCGGAATCAACGGGACAACTCCCTCGACTCATTCGTGAAATTCAAATCGCACAGCTTCATTTGTTGAAAGCGTCGCAGTCGACGAGTTGGGGACAAGCATTGCTTCTTCCGCAGACTCAGAAATGATCAGGACAACTATGTTAGGGTCGGGCTTCGTTGTTTTGAAGCCCGTCTTCGGAGCAGCTATTTTTCACTAGATTTAGCGCTATCAAATTCCGGAGGCCTAACACCTCGACTTACAACAGCCATCGAACCATCTTTTTTAATGATTGGTTTAGATCCCGCGAATACTCCTACAGCCTCACCATTCCCATTAAGTATCGGCCCACCGCTCATTCCGACTTGTGCGTCAGAAGAAAAAAATATCCAATTGCTTTTATGACTTCCCTCAAAATATTTCGCCGGGGCATTTAAAATCTCGGCTGTAGTTGCCAGATCAAACAAAGGCCCAGATGGATTCCAATAAAGATTCTTTCCATTGGAATTACCTTTGTCCTTCCTATCGCGGTTTAGTTCTGGATCTGTGGTGTTGGGATTTAATTCGCATCCAGTGCAAGACGCAAACCCCAGGTGGTAGAGATTCTCACCAGTTACTCGCGTTGGTGCTATTTTTAAAGGAGTTCCTAATGGCTTGGGAAGTTGAATGACGACATAGTCAGAATCATCACCATACCAGCTGCTTCCCGAAAAAAATGCCTGTAACGAGGGAACACCAAACTTTACAATTGCTGGTTGCGTTGAGTATGGGTCAAAAACTAATTCACCTGAATGATCAAACAGAAAAATTGGTACCCACTGCGGAGTCTTTAAATAGTCGAGAACCGACTTGCTCTCGTTCTTAGCTGCTACTTTAAGAAATCTGTTAACTATGTGTGCATTTGTTAATAAATAAGATCCATCGCCACCGGCTAAAAAAGCAGTGCCTCTTTCAATCGTCAAAAATAGAGCACATTGCTTTTCGTTTTTTTCTTTTCGACAATACTCAATTTGTTTTTCAACTACGGTTCTCTCTTGCTTAGATAGAGAACTTTCGGGCAAGTCGGCCATTTTCTTTCGGAAGGCTTTAAACTCGGGCCCATCTAAGTCAAAAAAAGTAACATCCTCGGGACTGTCTGCAGAAGGTATTCTAACCTCGTATACTGATTCAGCTGCTTTCTTGATATTAAGAGGAGTTGATTTGTCAGTGAGGGTTTTGAATCCTAGCTCCGTGGTGATAGCTGCAGCACTTACATTTAACGGTGCGCTGATCGTTACAGCCGTCAATAAAATGAACAACTTTTTTATGGCAGAAGAAAATATAGGTCCTTTTGGGTTCATAATTAAAACATGTTACAAAAAGAGAGCCAATCGCATGGGGCTCATACAAAATTTTTTGGGGTGGTATACAAGAGTGGTGGTCACTCACGACAATATACCACCCGAAAATACTTAGGTAATAACGAGAAGGTTTTTTGGGTGGTAAGAAAGAAATTGGTTGCGGGGGCAGGATTTGAACCTACGGCCTTCGGGTTATGAGCCCGACGAGCTACCAGACTGCTCCACCCCGCGATAAATATGGGTTTACCTTGACCGTGAGTTGGCTTAAAGTCAAGGACTATAATCCGTGTTGAATTGTTGGGCAGATCGTTATTTAAGCCTAGGATTTCAATAGCCAGCGCGTTTCTAAACGCAAGCCAACGCCTTCGACTTTGCAATCAACTTCTTCGTTGTTTCCTGGGATTAAACGCACTCTCTTTACTACAGTGCCTCGCTTAACTACTAATGACGAGCCTTTTACATTTAAATCTTTTATCACCCGAACGACATCATCATTGTCTATCGTATTGCCTTGGCTATCTTTGGCGAACAAAGCCGCTGAGGATCCAGAGCCTTTGGACAAAAAGAGGTCCAAACCATTTAATTGCTTTATCCAGCCAACACGTGATTTTTCAACCATATCGGGTTGTTCCACTTCTGTTTTGATGACCAATTCACTTCCTGAAGGGCGACTGTTAAAGGACATTTCAATGTAATTGGTTTGCTCGCCGCCCATGATTCCAAATACAAAACTGATTTTGTCGTTGGTTTCAAATTCTAGGAAGGTGCCATCGTGGGGCACAACTTGGTCGCCGCGTTTTTCTACTATCGAAAAACCACCGCCCACTTCAGGACTGAGCGAAGATTCTACCAACACACCGGTTTCTGTTCTGAAAAAGAACTTCTCAAACTGGTTCTTATCTGTAAACGACCCAAATACGGTTTCTAAAGAATGCGCATATTCGTGTTTTACTTCAATTGTTGCCACTTAGGCCTCCTTGGCTGGTCCCTATAGGCATCAGTTTTGGATCATTTAATGTCAAGGAGTAGTTTCCATTTGGTAGCTGCCTATATTGGTTTATAGCGTAAAAAGTGGATACAAATTAGACATATGAGGATTAAAGAAGTCATTCTTATTACCCTTTTTATGATTATGAACCTGTTCGTTATTACCGGGATTTTATTACAAATCGAAAAAGATCTTAACGACAAGCCTGCCTACAATGCCGAACGGATCCTAATGCAATCTAATGAATCTGATAATGAAGTTTTAAAAACCATTAAAGAGAAATCTGGAAAGAAATCACCGTTTGAATACAATCAATAAATTGGGTTTATTGCCTAAGTCTAATCCAAGGAAGAGTCTAAAATATTTTTTAAGTATTCTTTTATTCGTGTTTATTGCTAGCGAATCCTATGCAGATAGTAAATCTCAAAATTCAGATCCCAGTATTCAATTCAACCGGGAACTCTTAGGCGACCGATCCGTGCCACCTGAACTTGTTCTTTCCGTCGAAAAAGAAGTCGCAGCTCGAGTAGACGAATTATTCCCAAACCTTCGCACGTATTCTACCCATGAAAAGGTTTCTACATTTTTCTCACTTTTAAACCAAGCCAATCGAAAAATAATCACTCCAATTTCTATTGATCGCATAACAGAACTGGCTCGTGGCCAGGGACTTCCTATATCAGCAAGTGAGCTGGAAACTTTGACAAAGTATTTTGAAAATTTAAAATTCGAAATTGTTAAATCCTTGCCAGAGCGCGATTTGGCTAAGTCAATGATCGCAGAACACGCATTTGTTCGTTTTAATTATGATCACCGCGAAAATACAAGACAACAAATGTCAGTCGCATTGGCTGTCGCTGGAGTTTCCGCTATAGCTTGGATGTTTAATGATTCTTCGATCGCATATGATGCAACAGTAAAGTCAATGTTCAGCCTTGCAATAGGGTATGCAGGACTTGCAGCGTTTGACTTAAAAATTGCATCCATTAAAACTAGAAATTTAATGGGAAAGTTTAAAGAAAAATACATTGCTACCCATAAAGCCCTGCCAGAGGCGCAGTTTTTTCTGTCGTTTTTAAAACTATCCGGACTTGCACGCACGACCTCTATCAATGAATGTCTGCGTGTTTATAATAATAACTAAATTCCCATTCGCTTTTCAGACTTGGAAGTCGATTTGTTTTCTCGTGCGGCTTTCATAAACTGCGCCTCCAAAGTTGTCAGAACTACAGAATTTATAATGCCCTCAACAGTCGTGGTCCTTTGAAGTACGTTAGCGCTGCGACGAATGCCCATTAAGAATGGTCCCAATACTTCGACTTTGCCCAGCTGCTGCATTAATTTATAGCTGATATTGGCAGCTTCTAGGTTAGGAAATAACAATATATTTGCACCGCCTTTAATTTCACAAAATGGAAAAATACGCTCTGTAATTTCAGCGTTAACCGCGGTGTCAGCTTGAATGTCCCCATCCACCATTAAATCCTTCTTCATTTCACGAGCCAAATCGGCCGCTTTTTTCATTTTTATTGGAGTGCCCGCAGTGCCAGTAAAATTGGAATAGGATAGCATCGCGACTTTTGGTTTTTTACCAAAGTATTCTATAATTCGGCTGCACTGAAGAGCAATTTTTGCCAGTTCTTCACTGTTGGGATTAATATTCACTGTTGTATCTGCCAACAATACGAATCGATCGTCAGTTAAAACCAAATTGCAACCAGCTGCAATTTCATTGTGACCAACGCCAATGATTTGCAAAATAGGGCGAACCGCTTCGCTATAATTTTGAGTTGAGCCTGTGACCAACCCGTCGGCGTCATCCATCATTACCATCATAGCGGCAAAATAATTTGGATCCGACATCAATCGTTCCGCTTCTTTTACGGTGATACCTTTTCGCTGGCGACGTTTGTAAAGCTCTTGAACGTACATTTTAAATTTTGGATGCTGAGACGGGTGAATGATTGGAATATTTTCTAGCGACGTGAGTTCAAGCATTTTGATTTTTTCACGAACTCGTTCTGGATAACCAATCAAGATAGGTTCACAAATTTTTTCATCTACTAGGGTACGCAGTGCTTTCAAAATTTTATTAGAGGTGCCCTCGGGGAACACGATTTTGCATTTACCTCCTTGGGCGACCGAATTCTGCTGAACTCGATTGATGGAGGTCCGAATAAACGATTTAGAAGGCCCTTGGAAAGACTCTAAATAATCACGATACTTGTCCCAGTCGTCGATATTTTTTCGAGCCACTCCAGATTTCATGGCTGCTTTGGCAACGGCTGGTGCTACCCACAATAAAACACGTGTATCAAAAGGCTTTGGGATTAAATATTCACGTCCAAACTTAAAGCTTTTTCCTCCATAGGTTTCTGAAACGCGCTCGGGAACTGGCTCGCGGGTTAAATCAGCCAAAGCTTTTACTGCGGCTAATTTCATATCTTCGTTGATTTGCGTCGAACGTGTGTCCAGGGCGCCTCGAAAAATAGAGGGGAAACCTAGAACGTTGTTTACTTGGTTTGGAAAATCTGATCGACCAGTCGCTACAATCGCGTCAGGCCGGGCGGCTTTCGCAGCTACTGGATCAATTTCGGGATCTGGGTTAGCCATCGCAAAAATAATGGGGTCTTTGGCCATTTTTTTTATCATTTCACCAGTGACTGCGCCCGCAACTGAAAGACCAACAAAAACATCCGCGCCATCCAGTGCTTCGGTAAGAGTTCGTTTTTCAGTTTCAATCATAAAGGCTTCTTTGAATTTATTCATTCCGGCTTTGCGGCCTTTGTAAATCACTCCTTGCGAATCGCACATCATCAAGTTTTCACGCTTCACACCCAAAGCGATAAAAATATTTGAACACGCAACCGCGCTTGCACCTGCGCCGTTTACAACCACTCGCACGCTGCCCATAGTTTTACCTGTAACATGGCAGGCATTTAGTAAAGCCGCGCCGCTAACGATGGCGGTTCCATGCTGATCGTCGTGAAAAACGGGTATATTCATTTCTTTCTTTAATGTTTCTTCGATTTCAAAACATTCAGGGGCCTTGATATCTTCTAAGTTTATGCCGCCAAATGTAGGCTCTAAGTTTTTTACAGCTAAAATAAATTCTTTGGGATCATCGGTTTTAATTTCAATATCGAATACATCGATGCCAGCAAATTGTTTAAAAAGAACGCCTTTGCCTTCCATTACTGGTTTGGAGGCCAATGGGCCGATGTTTCCTAATCCTAAAACGGCCGTTCCATTGGAAATAACGCCGACCAAATTTCCTTTGGCCGTGTAGTCATAAACTTTAGATTCGTCTTTAGCGATCTCTTTACAGGGAGCTGCAACGCCAGGCGAATAGGCCAAAGAAAGATCTTTTTCAGTCGCGCACGGTTTGGATGATATAACTTCGATTTTTCCAGGTTTGTATCTGGCGTGGTATTCGAGGGCTTCTTTATCTAAACTCATGGGATTCCTTTGTAATTTGAACCAATATTAAAGGGATACCCACCGCGATTGTCAAATTGAACTACAGTGTTAAAAAATCCAAAAAAAGATTTAACCCATCCTTTGGTAGAGTCTGTCATAGAAACAGGACGGCACGACGCCGACCAAGGAAACGGGAGCTCAAAAAGCCCCCAAAATAGGCAGGAGCCTTTTTAGCTATCAGGAGGATTTATGAAACGGACGTCTCTATTTATGATTATAATTATGATTCATAGTGGTGTTGGCGTAGTTGCCATGACTGCTTTGGACTTTAACAAGGAGATAGAAATGGTAGCACAAGATCAGTACAAAGAACATTTGGTTACATTGAATCAAGTCCATGTGACAGAAGGCGCTGTCGAGTTTGAAAATCGTTTTCGAAGCCCAAAGCCAACGCGTGCTTTGACGTTTTTCCCAATCAAAATCAGGCCAAAGCCATTTATGAAACCAAAGACTAAGGTCGCCACTCAAACGCCGCCGCCACCACCGCAACCGAAAGTGGATGTTGTGCAACTCTATCGTCAGCAAACTCTGTGAGACGGTCGTGCTAAATTAATAGTAATTGTAAAATTCAGCTCCTTGGTTATCATTTTAATTGAAGAATTAATTTGATAATTAAGGAGTCTTTTTATGTCCCAACCCTCGCGCGCTAAATCTCCCCGTGATGTTGTCATTGTCGAGGGGTTTAGAACTCCCTTTGTAAAATCGGGTGATAAATTTTCTGGAGTTCATCCAGCCGATTTGGGCAAAGTCGCTTTAAAAGCGGTGCTCGCTAAAACTAACTTCAATGTAAACGAAATTGACGAAGTCATTATGGGAAACACTGGAAATCCGCCAGATGCGGTGAATATTTCGCGTGTTGTAGCCCTAGGCTCGGGTGTTCCTCAAAAAACATCGGCCTACACAGTTCATCGAAATTGCGCGTCGGCACTAGAAAGTATTTCCCATGCGTTTGAGAAAATACGCGGCGGAACTATGGATGTTATTATCGCTGGTGGCACTGAAAATATGACTCAAATGCCGGTGTTGATGCCGCAAAAATTCCAAAAAATATTTATGGATTTACCGCGCGCTAAATCGCCCGCACAAGCTTTGCCGTTACTGTGGAAGCTATTTAAAACAGATGTTAAGCAAATAAAAGCAATGTTAACCGGTGATGTTAGGAATGAGTTGATGCCAACAGCAGCGGTCATGCAAGGTTTAACGGATCCCTTTGTCGGGATCAATATGGGTCAGACGGCAGAAATTTTAGCCAAAGAGTGGGGCTTGTCGCGAAAAACCCAGGATGAATTTGCATTGCGATCGCATTTGCTGGCATCTCAAGCTAAAGATAAATTGCGAGAAGAAATCGCGGCCGTGTCGATGGCGCCCGATTACAAAGAAACGATCACGGATGACATCGGACCACGGGCTACCCAAACGTTAGAAGCCTTGATGAAACTTAAACCATTTTTTGATAAAGAAACCGGAACGATCACAGCTGGCAATTCATGTCCTATCACGGACGGGGCAGCGACCGTTCTTTTGATGTCCCGAGAAAAAGCTGAAAGCATGGGATACAAAGGCTATGCGCGAATTTTATCCTACGGCTTTGCGGGGCTTGAACCAGAACGAATGGGGCTGGGGCCAGTGTATTCCTCGCCACTCGCGCTTAAGCGAGCGGGCTTAAATTTAAAAGACATGGGCCTGGTGGAATTAAACGAAGCATTTGCTGCGCAAGTATTGTCGTGCCAAAAAGCCTTTGATTCTGCAGATTTTGCAAAAAATAAATTGGGTTTGTCAGAAAAAGTCGGCGAATTGCGATCAGAAATTCTAAATGTTAACGGCGGCGCCATTGCCCTCGGTCACCCGGTAGGTACGACGGGAACTCGAATTGTTATTACACTTATGCGCGAAATGAAACGACGAAGTGCGCAGTTTGGCCTTGCGACCTTGTGTATCGGTGGTGGTCAAGGTGGATCCATTGTAATCGAGAATGAAAATTAAGTGTGCGCCAATAGAAAATTTTGAGATTATTGAAAATTTAAATACGAGGTTCTAATGAGCATTCAAGACAGTGTAAAAGTAAAATACAATAACGATATTGCCGTTCTGGAATTGGATTTGGTGGGTGAAAAGGTAAACAAGCTTTCGTCGCCGGTGATGAATCGTCTAAAAGAAGTTCTTTTAGAAGTGGGAAAATCTAAAGCCAAAGTTCTTGTGATTCGATCATTGAAACCAAAAATATTTATTGCTGGCGCTGATATCGAAGAAATAAAGAATTTGAAAACTAAAGACGAATTTGAAAAAGCAGTTAAAGGCGGACAGGATATTTTTAATATTTTAGAAGACTTACCTCAAATTACAATTGCTTCAATTAACGGGGCCTGTGCGGGTGGTGGGTGCGAATTGATTTTAGCGTGTGATTACAGAATTGCCTCTGAAGATTCGTCTACAAGGATTGGTTTACCAGAAACCCAGCTTGGAATTATTCCGGGATTTGGCGGTTGTGTTCGATTACCCAGAGTGGTTGGGTTGCAAGGTGCTTTGGATGTAATTCTAGCCGGTAAATTATTAAGTGGTAAAAAAGCTAAAAAATCGGGCCTTGTAGACAAGCTTGTTCATCCCGGAATCATGGAAGAAGAAACCATGAAATGGGCTGCGGAATTGGCACAAACTGGCTCTAAACGCAAAAAACAATTCAAGCCGCAAGGAATGATGGCTTCTATTATGGAAAGTGGTTTGGGCCGAAGTATCGTATTTGGAAAAGCGAAATCTATGTTGCTTGAAAAAACTCATGGGCATTATCCGGCTCCGCTAGCGGCACTGGAAGTGATCAAGAAAACCTACGGGATGAGTGATCGTCAAGGGGCTTTGGACATAGAGAGATCGCATTTTATTGAAATGGGCATTACGGACGTTTCAAAAAATTTAATCCACGTGTTTTACCTTACAGAAATGGTGAAAAAGCAAACGGGATTACCTGCAGGTAAAACGGTGAAAGCCAAAGACGTCAAAGCTGTTGGCGTGTTAGGCGCTGGAACCATGGGCGGCGGCGTGGCTTTTATCGGTGCCGACAAGGGTATTCAAATGCGAATCAAAGATATCAATTACGATGCGCTAGGAAAAGCGTATAAACACGCTTCTGATTTATGGGCCAAGCTGGTTAAAAAAAGAGTTATTGATAAATTTCAAATGAAACAAAAAATGGATTTGGTGTCGGGTGGTCTAGACTACGCCGGTTTTAAAACTTTGGATGTCGTGATTGAAGCCATCGTTGAAGATATGAATATTAAGAAAAAAGTAATTGCTGAAACGGCCGGACAAATGCGACCAGACGCAATTATAGTGACCAATACATCTTCACTGAGTGTAACGGAAATGGGTGAGGCGCATCCTAAACCAGAAAATTTTGCTGGCATGCACTTTTTTAATCCCGTCGACAAAATGCCATTGGTAGAAGTCATTCGTGGTCCAAAATCTAGCGATGAAACTATTGCCACTATTTTTGATTTGTCTAAAAAAATGGGCAAGATGCCAGTCGTTGTTAAAGATGGCCCTGGCTTTTTAGTGAATCGATTATTAATTCCTTATTTAAATGAAGCGGTTTTTTTATTTCAAGAAGGAATGGATATTAAAACGGTCGATGATTATTACGTAAAGCATTTCGGAATGCCGATGGGTCCACTTGCGTTGATGGATGAAGTTGGTTTGGATGTTGGAATTAAAGTCGTTAAGATTTTTAGAAAATCATTTGGCGATAGAATTGAAGTGCCAGCCGTAATGGAAAAAATTGAAAAGAGCGGACGATTGGGGAAGAAAAATCAAAAAGGGTTCTATAAGTATTCGTCTGATGGAAAACGTTTAGAACCTGATGAATCAATCTACAGCGAACTTGGATTGCCGGCAGCTAAAAATCCGTACACAGAAAAAGAATGTCTTGAGCGCGGATTGTTTGCGATGATCAACGAGTGTGCATCGGCCTTGTATGAAGCCAATATTGTCGATACGCCGGACGAAGTCGATCTAGCTATGATAATGGGAACTGGATTTCCTCCGTTCCGTGGTGGCCTATGTCGTTATGCCGATAGTGTGGGATCCCAGGTCGTGGCCAACGCTTTAGAAACGTATTCAATGCAACGAAATGCGCCAAGATTGAAACCAATGGCGGCATTAAATAAGATGGCAAAAGACAATAAAAAATTCTACGCTTAGTTGTTTTGCTAGGAATCATGACAATGGGGTTATAAATGGCTGAAATTATAAAAGAGGACTCTGTTAAATCTGACTTTGTGTCCTCCGTGCTGTTCGATATTTTGGTTACAATCGTAACCTGCGGTTTTTACAACTTGATGGTTCAAAATCGCCAAATGAAAGCTGTCAATTTCATGCTGAAACAAGCCAAATATTCATTCTGGCATTGGTTTCTGTTTTCAATTTTAACGTGTGGAATTTATCATATTTATTACGAGTACAAAATGGCAGGTGACTTGAATTCAGTCCTAGCTGATAAATCGCCAAATTTTCAATTGATAATTTTGGGTCTATCGGTTTTTGGTATGTCGGTTTTGGCCGACGCCGTAATGCAAGATAAAATTAACAAACATTTCGGGTTTGAACACATTTAACGTGAAATCAATAAATTTCAAAAACGCGTATTTGGCGCTTTTCCCATTGAGTTTACTAGCTGTACGCATAGCCGGTTATTTGGGAATGGATCCGCTGAAGCTGGCCCAATTGTCACCCTTGGGTTGTCCTATTAAACGAATTTTTGGCATCAATTGCCCAACCTGTGGACTTACCCGGTCCGTGTTATATGCCTGGAGAGGCGATTACAGCCATTCTTGGTATTATCATTTTGGCGGTGTTGGGTTGCTGTTATTAGGTATCGCATTCTATTTCGTATTACTAAGCAACCGGGAGCATTTAGTAAGCGAATGCATTAAACAGTGCAGGCGCAATCCAGTAGGAAAAGTATTTTTAGTAACCACCATTTTTTTGTACTCTTTTTGGGGTTTTTTCCTTAGAAATAGTATCTAAATTGCCGTTAAGGAGTTGTGGGTATGTACCTATCGTGTGAAAAATATTTGAATAACGAAGACTTACTAGTATTTTTGAAATCCATGTCGCAAACCCACCCGCGATATTTTGACTATGAATCGATTGGAAAAAGTTCGCTGGGTGAAGATATTTATCTAATCACTTTGACCGATAAAGAGAACAAACATCATTCGGAAAAGCCTGCATTTTGGATTGATGCAAATATTCATGCAAGCGAAGTAACCGGGACCCAAGCTGCCGTGTTTTTTGTCGAGCGCTTTTTAGATCCCAATCACGCTGATTTAAGTGTATATAAAGAACTATTAAAAAAAATGACCTATTATTTGCTTCCTCGGTTTTCACCAGATGGAGCCCGGGCTTTTTTTAAAGAAACTAACTCATCCCGTTCGACACCACTTCAAAGTAATTACGAACATTCCAATTTTAAACGTCAAGATATGGACGGGGATGGTGAAATCACAATGATGCGCTGGAAAGATAATGCCGGACCGTTTAAAGAGCTGCAAGGCCATCCAGGTGTTTTAGTTCCTCGTGAAGCGACAGATTTTAGTTTTGATTCCGAAACCTTTTACCAAGTCGTGCCAGAAGGAATTTGGAAAGATTTTGACGGTTTTAAAAAGGCAAAGAATTACGATTTTGGATATGATTTTAATCGCCAGTCGCCGTCTTTTTTTGCGCCAGAAGGTGTACAACGCGGCGCTGGGACCCTGCCGCTAGAATTTTCAGAAACTCGAAGTGTTGCCGAAGCTGTTCGCCAGCGCACAAATATTTTTGCTTCGAATTCGTATCATACGTATGGCGGTTTTATCATAAAAACTCCGGCAAACATCAAGGAAACCAGATTGCCACTTGAAGATCGTTTGCGAATTGAAAAAATTGGCCAAACTTTGAGTGAAAAAACAGGTTACACCTTGCATTCAGGTGCGGATGATTTCGTGTACGTTCCTGGACAACCTCTGCCGGGGACTTTTGATGAATGGTACTATTTGCATTTAGGAATTGTCGGACTCACTATCGAATTTTGGGATGTTTGGAACAAGGCCGGAATGAATTGGAAACGAGCGGTTGAGAAATACGAAACATTGTCTTCACAAAACATGGTTAAATTACTTGGCTGGGCCAAAGAGAATTTAAAGCGTGCAGAATACTTCAAAGAATGGACTGTCTTTGAACATCCACAGCTAGGTCCCGTTGAAATTGGTGGCTTTAAAACCGCATTTTTTCTAACTAATCCTCCTATTAGATTTTTAGGAGATGAAATCGAGAAAGGTTTCAACGCCAGTTTTGCGGTATCAAAAATGGCACCGGTTGTAGAAATCGCATCGGTCGATCTGAAAAAAGTTGAAGGGTCGGTCTCAGAATTATCAGTTGTCGTAAAAAATGCTGGGTATTTCCCGTCGTATGGGTCGATGCAGGCTTTGAAAGTTAAAATAATCGACAAGCCAAAATATTCTAGAAGCTTAAAAAGTAATTCAAGCGAGTTTAAAATTATCTCTGAACCTGCTGCTGATTCGATAAAACATTTAAAAGGATTTTCTGACGGAGCCCCCCGTATATCCCCATTTTTTGGAACGGGATTTTCTCATGAGTATGAACAAAAATTAACTTGGGTATTTCAAGGCACTGGTGAGTTTACTTTTGAAATTAACTATTTCAAGGGTGGAAAAATTAGACAGACGATCACGATAAAGAAATAAGGGCCCTTTTTGGTTTGAAAAAAGGCCAAGGCTGTTTCTATTTCTTTAATTTAATACTTTCGATTTTTACAGTATCTTCTGGAACGTCATCAAAAGGAATTCCTTTTGGAGTATTTTTAACCGTCGTTTTCACAGCTTTGATCAAATCAACAACGTCAGACCCTTTTGTTACTTTGCCAAACACGGCATAACCCCAACCAGCAGGGTCTTCTGATTTAAAATTTAAGGCGTCATTGTCTTTAACATTGATGAAAAATTGAGCGGTTGCGGAATGAGGATCCGGAGTCCTAGCCATGGCAATCGTGTATTTGTCATTTTTCAAACCGTTGTTAGCTTCGTTTCGAACCGGTGGTTTGGTTGCTTTTTCACTAAGATCGGGGGTGAAGCCGCCACCTTGAATCATAAAATTTCCAATTACCCGGTGAAAAATAGTTCCATCATAAAACTTATCTTTCACATAGGCGCGAAAATTTTTAACTGTTTTTGGCGCTTTAGCTTCGTCGAGTTCGACAATAATCGTCCCTTTTGAGGTTTTGATCTCTACCGACGGATTTTTAGCCCAGGCAAGTGAACTTAGTACTAGTAAAATCCCAATTTTAAACATCAATGACTCCTTGATGTTTAAAAATCTAGGAGGCATTGGCATGTCTGTCAATACCAATGTCTTGATTGCAGTTTCAGGTCCCGCCTTTAGATTCAGTTCGGCAGCCAATTTCCGATGTGGTATTATATGGCAAATCTACCTCCCAAAAGTGCTCCGCTTCCTGATTGGAAAAACGATGCCGGTCCCATCAAAAAATTTTTGAATGACATTTCCATTACTGAAATTATGGTCAATCGTTATGATAAAATATTTATTGAACGAAAAGGTGTGATCGAAGAAACCGACGGAAAATTTGACAATGCAGAACATTTTTTAAGATTTGTCCAAGCGTTGGCGGTTAATGTCGGTCGTGAGCTGAATCGCCGCAATCCTTTTTTGGATGCAAAACTTCAAGATGGATCCCGAATTAATATCGTAATTCCACCAATCAGTGTTGAGAATCCATCGGTTACGATTCGTAAGTTTTCTCCCGTTATGATACATTATAATAATTTGATTCATCATGGGGCCTTTGATGAAAAGATTGTCTATTTTTTAAATCAGGCCGTTTTAGCTCGGCAAAATATTGTGATCAGCGGTGGAACAGGGTCAGGGAAAACAACGCTTCTTAATTTGTTGTCCCAATTTATCCCCGTAAAAGAACGGATAGTTACGATTGAAGACACCTGCGAACTTCAGCTTTCAGTTAAAAATATTGTTAAAATGGAATGTCGATCGTCCGTTGGCGACGTACAATTTGATATCAAGGATTTGCTCAGAAATGCTCTTCGTATGAGACCAGATCGGATCATTATCGGAGAGGTGCGTGGTCCTGAAGCTATGGACATGCTAGTCGCTATGAATACAGGTCATGATGGCAGTATGAGCACCTTGCATGCAAATTCTGCCCATGATGCTTTACGTCGTATAGAAGCCATGGTTTTGCGAGGTCAGAACGATATCCCAATATCGTCAGTTCGTCAGGATATTGCGTCGACAATAAATCTTATAGTGCAGGCCGCGCGAGCCCATGATGGTACGAGGCGTATTACTGAAATCGTGGAAGTCATTGAAAAAGATGGCGATGAATACAAGACAGCTCGGGTTTTTGAATTTGATCAGGCAAAAGGTTTTCGATCTACTGGGCATATGCCTCGATTTGTAACCAACAATCAAAACAATCGAGTGAAATTCAGTTCAGAATTTTTTGATCCCGAACATAAAATCAAGCTCTCTGGCAGCGGCGCTGCCTAGTATTTCAAGACTATTTCAATTTGCCTTCGTCATGGATAGGGACGGTTAAAAAACCGCTGGTGAGCTCGCCTGTGAGTTTATAGTCTCGTGCTGCTTTAAAAACATAGTTTTCAATAGCGGTTTTAGAATCTTGATAATTCAGCAAAACAGGAATGGTAACTAATGAGGTCTCGTTAGCTTTTAGATCCACTTTCTTGTCAAATAAACCGCTAAACAAGCTGCTGTCGCCGATTGCAAAATCATATTTAAAACGATCAATGGTTAGGCCCGTGCTATTTGGGTTATCAACTTGAAGATTAACATCCAGTGCAATTCCTTTGAGTCCAACGCCCACAACTCGAACGGACTGAATTTTCGCTTTTGGCGGCGCTATCAGGGCGCTGAGCGTACTGCAATTGGTTACGCTGAATAAAGATAAAGGAGCAATAATAAGTTGGACTAAGCTAAAGGGTATCTTTTGAAGAAAGACCTTCATCTAATTCCCATAACTAACCATACTGGCTGGGCTTATCAAAAGGGGAGTGCTGTGGTTTTTTTGCATTTTTGATGAAATATAAAGGCCCAAAAGCAAAGCCATAAAAATAAAAAACCAGGATGAGGGTTGTAAATATCGAAGCATAAATCCTACTTTTTAACCAGGCGTCGTAACGCGATTTTTATAAATGTTATAATATTGCACGGCACTAACAACACTTAAAATTGATGAAATCCATAAAAGAGCATACCCGATTTGACCGACACCGTGAAACAAGTCGATGAAAAATGAACTTTGGTATTGATCTTTGTAGGACATGCCCAAAATCACGGCGGGAATGGCACCCATTTGAAGGCCCGCTTTCCATTTTCCTGAACTCTTAGCGTCAATAACGATTTGGTCAGCAGCGGCCACCGCTCGAATACCACCAATAAACGTATCGCGAACGGTGAGTAATATGACAACGTAGGGATCAATAAAGCCCTGGTGGGTTAGAAAAATCAAAACCCCTAATACCAAAATTTTATCTGTAACCGGGTCCATAAATTTGCCCAGATTGCTTACAAGTCCCCATTTTCTGGCCAAGTAGCCATCAAAATAGTCAGTAATTGAAGCCGCAATAAATAAAATAGTCGCCAAAATGGAAAAGAAAAATCGAGATTGATTTAGAAAAACAATAATCACCGGAACTACGTAGACTCGGCTCATCGTAAGCAGCATAGGAAGCTCTTTTTTCCATTGCGGCAACGAAGGCGATTGAGAGGTCAGGGATGAGCTGTTTTGAATCGGCATTAACTTAAATTTTTAGGCCAGCCCATCAAATTTGTCATTTGAAAAAAGAAAATTGAAAAAAAGTATAAAGGGTGTAGATTTCAGAGCTAATCTGATGACTTCGAATGATATTTTTTCATACCAGCACCGAGTGCAGTTTTACGAAACTGATACGATGAGAGTGGTTCACCACTCTAACTATCTTCGTTTCTGCGAAGAGGCTCGCGTAAATTGGGCCCATTCGGTGGGACTTATTGATTATCAAAAGCCTGAAAGTGCCTCTCATTTTGCCGTTATTGAGACTCGGGTCAAGCATCTTAAGCCCGCTTTTTTTGGTGATTTGCTAGTTGTTCAATTGCAAGTAAGACTAGATGGCTTGCGTATTTTTTTTCAGTATAAAATTAAGAGTGGGCCGGATGTGGTTACGCTGGCTGAAACGATTCATGTCCCCTTGGATACCAAATTAAAACCGATGCGTTTAACGAAAGAATTTCAAACTGTTATGGAGACACAATTATGGAAAGAAACCTGGCTTTAGAATTTGTAAGAGTTACGGAAGCAGCGGCCCTAGCGAGCAGCAGTTGGACTGGTCATGGAAATGAAAAAGCAGCCGATCAAGCAGCCGTCGATGCGATGAGGCGAGCTTTTGATTCTGTGCGAATTGATGGAACTGTTGTCATTGGTGAAGGCGAACGGGACGAAGCGCCCATGTTGTATATCGGTGAAAAAGTCGGTTTTAAATCGGAAGACTCTCCTAAAATTGATATTGCGCTAGATCCTTTAGAGGGAACGACCATTTGTGCTAGCGGCGGCGTTGGTTCCATTTCTGTAATTGCCTTAGCAGAACAAGGTAATTTTTTGCATGCTCCAGATACCTATATGGATAAAATCGCGTGCGGGCCGGCGGCTCGAGGATTGATTGATATTGATAAATCAGCGACAGAAAATATAAATCGAGTCGCAGATGCATTGAAAAAGCCTGTTCAAGATATGACTGTGGTGATTTTGGACCGACCACGACATAAAGATTTAATTGCAGAGACAAGAAAATCGGGAGCCCGAATTCACCTTATCGGTGATGGCGATGTGTCCGCGGCCGTGGCAGCAGCTTGGCCTGATAGCGGAATTGATTTGTTAATTGGAATTGGCGGCGCTCCAGAAGGGGTTATTTCAGCAGCCGCTATGCAGTGTTTGGGTGGCGATTTTCAAGCGCGATTAAAATTTAGAAATGAAGACGAACGGGCGCGTGCTTTGAGGATGGGCGTAAAAGATTTAGATAAAAAGTATACAATCAGTGATTTGGCTCGCGGCAGTGTCATGTTTTGTGCAACCGGTATTACAGATGGCCCTTTGCTAAAAGGAGTCAAAATGCTGCCAAAACGAATGGCCCGCACCCAAAGTATAGTGATGAGATCAAAAACAGGAACAATTCGTACCATTGAGACTCTTCATAATTTAAACGTTAAAAACTTTCAGTGAATGGACAAGGGCCCCGAAGTTTCGTTTGACTTCATTTCGGGGTGTAATCAGAATTGGTTATGGCAAAAGCAAAAACAAGCGAAGTTTTTAAATGCACGGCAGATCAGCTCTATAAAATAGTAACCGACTATGCGAAATACCCTGACTTTTTAAGTGAAGTTAAAAAGTGTGATGTTGTAAAATCCGAAGGTCCTAAGAAATTAATAGAGTATCAAGTGTCGATGATAAAAACATTTAGTTATCGTCTTCAAATGGTAGAAAATTATGTAGAAAATGGTGTTTCTACTGTGACTTGGGATTTTATTTCGGGTGATGTTTTTAAAAGTCTTGCGGGATCTTGGAAGATTGAACCCGAAGGCAGTCAATGTCGGGCTACCTACGAAGTCGAGGCCACTTTTGGATTGTTTGTCCCGGGGCCAGTAGCCAATACACTGGTCAATGTAAGTTTGCCCAATATGATTTCAGGCTACCACAAGAGGATTCGGCAATTGTATGGAAAATGATTCTTCAGGTAAAAAAAACGATGGGTCCCCATCGCAGTCTGATGATATAAAAGGTCTTTTTTCTGAAACCTTAAAAAAAGTATTTACAACTGGGGTTTCAGCGGCCTTTATGACCGAAGAGAGCATACGCAGCTATTTGCAGGAAGTTAAATTACCAAAAGAAATTTTAAATGTGATAATTCAAAGTGCCAATAAATCCAAAGATGATATTACTCAAAAAGTTTCTAAAGAAATAGTAGGAATTTTTAGCAAAATAGACTGGGTAAGCGAATTGAGTAAATTTGCCGAAAATCATAAATTTAAAATTAGCGCGGAAATAGATATAATCAAAAAAGATTCAAAACCTGACCCGTTTGATTCTTCAAAATAGATAGAAATAGTTAGTTGGGCCTAAAATAAATGGGGGAGTTTGAAGATGAAATCAATTTTAAAAATCGTTTTATGTCTTGTTGTTTTTTCGCAAAGTAGTGTTGCTAAAGATTTGGCGAGTCGTTTGGGTGTAGGGGTTAAGAATAATTCGTCTGAAGATGTGCCCGCTATTTCGGTGATTTATTTTCCCAATCATGATTTTGCGATCACCGGGGGCATTGGCCTTGATACAAAAAAAGATCAGTCTAAATTTGTAGTCAACGGTGGCGTACGAAAGATTTTATTTAAAGAGAACCAGTTGAATTTTTATTTTGGTGGCCAGCTTGGAATTGTAAACTATGAAACCAGCGGTGTTAAAGAGAGTGGATTTGAATTAAATGCCTTATTTGGGGCCGAGTTCTTTTTCACCGGCCTTGATTCACTGGGTTTTTCTTTCGAGGGCGGCGCCGGTATTTCATCTTTGAAAGATGTGAGATTTAGAACGATTGCGGATTCGCCGGTAAGAGCTGGAATTACATTTTATTTTTAGACAGTTTGGTTAAAAAATTAATATTAGACATCGGGGATTAAATGAGAAAAGTAGTGATAACTCCAAACGCGCCAGAACCAATCGGTCCTTACAGTCAAGCTATTCAAGCGGGGCCATTTTTATTTTGCTCAGGGCAGGTCGCTTTAGATCCAAAAACAAGCCAAGTAGTTACTGGTGATGTTAAAGCTCAAACAGAACAAGTAATGAAAAATATCGAAGCTGTTTTAACGGCTGGTGGTTTGAAATTTGAAAACGTTGTTAAAACCACAATTTTTTTAACGTCCATGAGTGATTTTCCTTTGGTAAACGAAATTTACGGCCGTCATTTTAAAAAAGATCCACCGGCCAGATCGACAGTGGAAGTTCGTGGATTGCCAAAAAATGTTCAAGTGGAAATCGAAGTTCTCGCCTATAAGGACTAATGCGAAAAAAAATAGTATTATATTTTTCGTTGAGCGTGTTAGTGATATTCGCGGTCGTTTTTTATTCTGAATATCTGTCGGTTACTTCGACAAATTCTACAGCTTGGACTCAGTCCAAAGAAGCAGATTGTGGAATTGTTTTAACAGGCGGGCCGGGTAGAATTCGTGAAGGTATGGATTTGTTAGCCAATCGAAGCATAAAAAAATTGATTATTTCAGGCGTAAATCCTAATTCAGAAATTAAAGAAATTTTTCCGTTGTGGGTGTTTTATCCCGAGGTCGATGAAAAAGATGTTGTGCTTGAAAAACGCAGTGAAACTACCTTTGGCAATGCTACTCAAAGTTTGCCTCTGACTGAAATATTAAGCTGCCAGGATGTTATTTTAATTACATCGGCGCTGCATATGTACCGATCTAGACGTACATTCTTTAAAGTCTTTCCTAAAATAATTGATATTAAAACGCATGCTTTGGTTCGCTTCAGCGAATCCGACACCTGGGAAGAGCGATTTCAAGAGACCTTGAAATCGTTGTTTTATTCTATCTGGGCGTATTAGATTGAGATGCCCTAGCCTTAGAAGACGTGCCCGGTAGACAACTTTGTTTAAAATAATTAAAGACTAGACGTAAAACGAGTACGAAAACGTAACGTTTGTTCCGAATCGTATAGCATGGATAGGATTTGGATTCGCATTGAAACTTTGGGACGTAATATCACTGATAATCTTGAATACACATTTAAGATTTTCTTGATGATTTATTTGTCAATTCGCGCGGCCTTTTTAGATCGAACACAAGGCTTTCGACAGACAGTTTCCGTTTTGTCGACTCAGATTTATTTTACTGGCTGGCAGGCGATGCCTCTGATTTCAATTTTGGCTTTAGGAACCGGCGGAATTCTGGTCATCCAAGGGATGAGTAATTTAACTCTTTTGGGCGGAACCGAAATGATTGGGAATCTAATCGTTGTGGTTCTAGTTCGTGAAGTGGGACCTTTGTTAACTGCGCTTGTTGTTATCGCTCGAAGTGGAACGGCGGTAGCTACCGAAGTGGGAAACATGCGAGCCAATCGTGAAATTGAAGCTTTGGAATCCATGGGTATCAATCCTCTAAGCTTTATTGTGTTTCCGCGCATTTTGGGCGGCATAGTTAGTGTTTTGTGCCTCGCTTTTTACTTTTTGGTTATCGCGATTTTCGGCGGGTATTTAATTACCCAGTTTTTCAATGACATTCCGTTTAGTTTTTACAGCGAAAGTGTTTTGCGTGCCTTTGGTAAAGAAGACGTCGCGATTTTTTTACTAAAAAATGGCTTTAGCGGTGTGATCATTTTCGTAGTGTCGTGTTTTCAAGGTTTAAGTGTTCAAAAAAGTCCCCACGAAGTGCCGCAAGTGACGACCCAAGCAGTTGTTAAGAGTATTATTTATGTTACGGTTTTTAACCTTTCGGTAACTGCAGTTGTTTATCTGAACCAACTCAAACAATTAGGTGTTATATGATGGAATTACAAAGTTCAATCCCGATTATTAAGTCTTTAAAATTTGAAGGCGTGTTTTTTAAACATGATACCCAAGACCCAATTTTAACAAACGCTGATTTTGATTTTCCAAGCAATGAAAACGTTTTGATCCAGTCGGCTCAAGGGGCGGGTAAATCAACTTTACTGCAAATACTGGGTGGCTTGATAGTCCCAAAAGCGGGAAAATATTTTATTAACGATGCCAATGTGACTGATATGTCGTTCGAGGAATTTTTACCCTACAGATTGTCAATTGGTTATACCTTTGACTACGGTGGTTTAATAAACAACAGGACAATTTATGACAATTTGATGTTGCCACTGATATACCACAAGCTAGTCGATCATGCTGAAGCTCATCGTCGAGTGATGGAAGTGATTAAATTATTTGATTTAGAAAAATTCAAAGACGAAAGGCCAGCACATATTCCAGGGCGCGTGCGCAAAATTGCCTGCTTGCTGCGCCCGATGGTGTCTCATCCTCAGGTGTTATTGTTAGATGATCCATCAGTCGGTTTAGGGCAAGACACGAGTGTAAAATTTATTGAGCTAATTAATAAACACCGCGCCGAGCGTGGATTGAAACATGTTTTTGTTTCTTCGTATGATGAAAAATTCATGAGCCATTTAACTCATATCACCGTTCATTTAGATAGTGGGCTTTTATACTATCATCAGGCGGACGGGAATAAGGCAGTAAACTTATGATGAAAGTAAAATTTAATAAGTTTGAGCGAGTGGCAGGACTATTTGTCCTTTTTGCCATTGTCGGGTCTATCCTGATTGCAGCCAGTGTTGCGATCAAGCAAGGGTGGTTTGAAAATAAAATTAAATTCAGTTCTGTTTTTGCAAACGCGGATGGAGTTCATGCTGGTACAACAGTTCTTATTGCCGGCTTGAGGGCTGGAATCGTTGAAGATGTTGAGCTTCTTGGAAGTAATAAAATTTTAGTAAATTATTATGTTTTGGGAAAATTTCATGAACGAATTCGAGTCGACTCTAAGGTTCAATTGGTTCGACCTTTTGTGATAGGAGATCGAGTTCTTGAAATATCAGTTGGCAATCCCGATCAGAAAATAGCGCTTGAAAACACATCCATTCAGGCAGAAGAAACAATGGATCTCATGACTTTGCTAAGTGGTAAAAGGCTAGGTAATTCGCTTGAAAAAGTATCTGAAATGCTAGGAAATCTGCAATATCTGATGGAAGCCTTTTTAGATAAAGATCGAACAAAATCAATGCTCAGTATTTTTGATAAATTAGATCCATTGATGGGCAATATGAATGATATGTCCAGGGAAGTCATTCGTCTATCATCGCAGTTGACTTATAAGCAAAACTTAAAGAAAACCCTGGCGCAAACAGCGGTTTTAACAAAAGAGTTAAACGTTATTCTGCCTGAATTAAATCGTCAAAATCCTGAGCTTGCTAAAAATTTAGCTACCTTGACAAAAAGTTTGTCTACAATGACTCAAGATTTTAAATCAGTCACAACTATGATGAAAGACTATGGCCCAGAGATTCCTACGGTCGCTCGCCGAGCCCTTGAAGCTTTGGACGAAGCAACGGTTCTGATGAAAGCAATGCAAAAAAACTTCTTTTTACGTTCCTCTGTTCAAGAAGTAAATGAAGAAGAGACAGCCGAAGTCGATCAGGGCACAAGAAAGCCTGCTCGCGCTAAAAAGCGGAAGCCGTAGTCTAAAGTTCTTTACCTATTAAATATGCCGCCTTCCTTTGGAAATAGAATCCACTTGCGTTAAAGTAGTGCTTTAATTAACCTAGGCCATGGTTCTTTTTTTATTCAAGAAACTAGTTTTATCTAAGCGCGCTGGCAATTTGGTACGGCGAATATCGCGGCTATCAATGGTTAGTATCGGTGTTTCCACTTTTGCTTTTTTACTCATAATTTTTATAATGAATGGGATGAATCAAAGCATCGAATCCCGAGTTATTTCTTTGGAAGCGCATTTAACTATCCTTCCTAAATCACGAGTGAGTATAAAAGAAATTGAAGCGGACCCGCTGGTGACTAAGATTAAAGAGCTTCCAATCGAACGTTTTTCATATTTTGACACCCAGGATGTCATTGTTCGCACAATGGACGGTCAGTTTAAAGGGGCCATAGCCCAGGGTTTTGTCAGAAAGAGTTTTGAAAATTTGAATCAAAAAATTAAAGAACAAAACGAAAAACACTTAAAACATAATTTTGGTACAGAACCCCCAATGTGGCAAGAAATGGATATACCCGAGGCCAATGAAATTTTAATTGGAGTGGATCTAGCGCGTAGTTTAGGGGTTTTTGAAGGCGACTATATGATGGTATTGCCCCCAGAAAGTCTGCTCTTGGCGTCGGGAGAATCGCCGGTATTTGAAAAAGTGAAAATTAAAAAAATTCTTTCAACAAATTTAGCAGATTTGGATTCGCAATATGTTTTCTATATGCGTGATTTAACTCTGGCGTCTTTGAAAAACTCCTTAAGTCGCCAGGTAGGAATTGAAATTTGGCTAAAAGACGCGATGACCGCCGGAGCCTACCAAGAAACGCTAAACGATTGGCTTGCTGATAATAAAATTGATGGAAAAAAAGGTATTAACGGCTGGTCGATTCAAACATGGATGGATCGAAATTCGGCTCTTTTTTATGCGCTGAAGTTGGAAAAATTTATGATTGGCTTGTTTTTAGGCCTTGCCGGTTTGATTGCTTCCTTTTCAATTTTGACCGTTCTTGCTCTTTTGATTTCACAGAAAAAACGCGATATAGCGATGCTTCGAACTTTGGGTCTTTCTCAAAAAATGGCCGTTCGCTATTTTATTCAAATAGGGGTCAGCTTGTCATTTGTGGGTGTTTCCATAGGTTCAGTACTGGGGTTAATAGTGGGTTATGGGCTAGAACGCTATCCAGTAAATATCTTGCCTGATATTTATTATGATTCAACAATTCCAGCGCGGGTGAGTTTGTTTTTGTTTTTTTCGGTCGTCGCCGTTTCCTTACTGGTTGCATTTTTAGGATCGTATTTGCCCACAAAATCGATTGAAAAAATTTCTCCGGCTGAAGTACTTAGAATGAAAAACTAAAAATTTCATCCCGTCGAATTAAACAGATACCTGGAAATCGCGAAGCGTTTCATTCAGGGAAGTTTTTAAATCTGTGCTGGCTTTGCGTTGGCCAATGATCAATGCGCAATTGACTCCAAAATCACCAGCCGCAAATTTTTTGGTCAAAGTGCCTGGAATGACAACCGAATTTTTTGGAACATAAGCTTTGTATTCTTTAGGCGATGGGCCCGTCACATCTAAAATTTTTGTGCTTGATGTGATGGTAACTCCAGCTCCGATAACGGCGCCTTCCTCAATCATAGCGCCCTCTACGATAATGCAGCGAGAACCGACGAAAACATTGTCTTCGATAATTACAGGCTGGGCTTGTGTCGGCTCTAAGACACCGCCTATCCCAACGCCGCCGGATAGATGAACATTCTTTCCAATTTGTGCGCAGGATCCGACAGTCGCCCAGGTGTCTATCATTGAACCTGAATCCACATATGCGCCAATGTTGACATACGAAGGCATCAAAATACAGCCAGTGTTTACGAACGATCCATAACGGGCAATGGCCGGTGGAACCACGCGAACGCCTTCGGCACCGGTCCATTTTTTTGCCGGTATTTTGTCATAATAATTAAATTCGCTAGTTTCCATAAGTTGCATTTTCTGAATTCTAAAAAATTGCAAAATCGCTTTTTTTACCCACTCGTTGGTCTTCCAAGACAGTGCCCCCGTAGCCCCCGGTATTTTTTCGGCGACTCGCAATTTGCCGTGATCAAGCAATTGGATAGCATCTTTGATAGCCGATAAATCGTCTGGAAGTAGATCGGTGATTGCCATTCCGGCCTTTAGATCTTTGTCGATGCGATTGATTACGGTTTCTAAGATCATATTTTAGTCCTTTTTTGAGTTTCCTTTAGGGAAGCAAGCAGAGCGGGAACATGGATATCATTAATTTTAGCAAAATCAATATCGCGTTGAATTTCAAAAGTGATTGTCGAAATATTTCGCTCTTTTCCAGAATAGGTCCCCAAGCTTCCTGGCGTTGGGTACCCAATATCGGGTTCTATTGAATAGTCAGTAAAGGATTTTAAAACGTTGGCTTCCGGTTCACATCCAGGGCCGTTGATGTTAATCATCGGGTTCCAAGAATGAAGGCTGATGATAAGATCAACTGGCGTTTTATCGAGTAATTGTACTAAGGCCTTGTTTTCTGGTTCACTTAAGGCCGATTTTCCTGGGAAATAACGTTCTGTTTTAAATTCAGCTGACCAATCTTTCGTGGGAAGGTTTCGATTAAGGTCGACTCCGGACGAATTGGTACGCTTTGCATTCAAGATTCCTTCTGGATTAAATTCAGGGATCACTGTGACTTGTAATTTCAAATCAAAATTGCCAAGCAAAGCGGCCAGCACACCTTGAGCGGCTATAACACCTTCGGGTTCATCTCCGTGGACGCCTCCGATTATCAGTGCGTGAGGTCCAAGGTTTCCAAAGGTGTATTTGAATACAGGAAGCTGTTTTTCAGTGCGGGCAAATAATTCCATTTTCATAGTAATTCCCTATATTAGCCATTCAAGGAGCCGTAAAAATTCTAAGAGATTCAAAGCTTTTGTAAATTAATGAGTCTTGCTCGAAAACTCAATAGCAATTTTGCTCTCAAGAGCGAAAAAACATTCCTTTATTGCCTAATTAGGAAAGCAGATCTAGTCTGTGGCCTTTCTTTGAGGGAGCAGGCGTTATGCAGGATCAGAAAAGTCATCCAAATCAGTTTTTAGGATATAAAAACGGCCTTTTGTATTTTTTTGATGGCAGCAGAGAATTGTCGTTGACGGCAGTGGTGAAAAACTACCAGGGGCCTGTGTTTTTTTACAGTTTGAATTTTATAAAATCTCGGGCCATTAAGATGCAGGACGCTCTAAAAGGCGTGCGGATGTTTTACGCGATGAAGGCTAATGCACATCCTCAGGTTTTGGGTGTATTTAAAGATCAAAAAATAGGGATTGATGTAGTCAGTGGCGGTGAAATAAAACACGCCATTAACTGCGGCTTTGGTTACAAAGATCTAGTTTACAGCGGCGTTGGCAAAACGAAAAAAGAACTCGAATTGGCGATTTCAAATGATATTTATCAGATCAACGTGGAAAGTATTCCCGAGCTTCAAAGAATCGCTGAAATGGCAGCCCAATTAAAGAAAAAAGCAAATGTAGCCTTTCGAATCAATCCAGATATTAGCATTAAATCGCATCCGTATATTGCTACGGGTTTAAAAGATAATAAATTTGGAATTGATACAGGCCAACTGGGCGAAGTAATAGCCGTGGCCAAAAGTTATTCTGAATTTTTGTCTGTAAAAGGTCTGTCGCTTCATTTGGGTTCCCAGATGATGGAGTTTGATAGTCTTAAAGATTCGTTAGCTAAATTAAAACCTTTATTTCTAAAATTAAGAGCAGAATTTCCCGAATGCAATCGCTTTGATTTCGGTGGCGGTTTGGGCGTTTATTATGAAAAACAGGACTTGTTGGCTGAAGAAAAACTCCTCGCCGACTATGCAGCTGTTGTGTTTTCAGAACTAGATGAATTAAAAATAAAAATTACTGATTTAGAAATTCAATCAGAACCTGGTCGCTGGCTAGTAGGTCATTGTGGCGTTTTGATTTCACAAGTTCAGTATGTAAAAAAAACTCCGTACAAGGAGTTTGTGATTTTAGATTCAGGAATGAATCACTTGATTAGACCTTCACTTTACGAAGCGTTTCACGGAATTCAGGCAATGAAGGATGGCCCCGAAAAAACGTATGATGTGGTGGGTCCCATTTGCGAATCATCTGATTTCTTTGGAAAAAATAGAAAAATGGCGCAAGTAAAAGAAGGCGATTTTATAGTCGTTCGCGACTGCGGTGCTTATGGGGCCACAATGTCTAGCGATTATAATTTGCAAGCGCGAGCCTTAGAAGTCACCGATTCAGATTTTTAAATTCGATAGTTTGACTATTTTCAGACAGTATTGATTTCGCCAGATCAGAAACAAATTCAACGCGGTCTGTGGTGTAAACGGTTATAGACCCTGGTTTCATAGAACTAGATGAAATATTGCCAGACTTTGTAAGTGAAGCGATAAGTTCAGGTTCGGAACTGACAAGGGTCACGGCATTTCCAAAAAAAGTTTTCAAAGCAGCGGCAAGCAGTGGGTAATGTGTGCAGCCTAAAATAAGTGTGTCGATGTTTTCGCATCGCATGGATTTTAAATAGCGTTCGATAACAAGCTTGGCAATAGGCCCTTCGAAAAGTCCATCTTCAACAAGCGGTACAAACAACGGGCACGCCTGTGTAAAGGTGTTTCCCTTAAAGCCAAGTTCAGTTAATTCTTTTTCATACACCCGCGAATTTATCGTGGCTTTAGTACCTATGATTCCAATTTTATTATTTCTGGTCGTTTTAGCCGCAAGCACAGCGCCGGGGCGAATCACTTTAAAAACTGGGATTCCATTAAAGGTATCGTCAGGAAATTGCGTGGATGCCGAATTACAGGCAATAATAAAAGCACGACAGTTAAATTGCCTTAGAAACGTCAGATTTTCTTCGGTGTAGGTTTTGATAGTGGGGCCCGACTTGGTCCCATAGGGCAATCGTGCAGTATCACCTAAGTAGATCCAAGATTGATCTGGAAAGGACTGGCCGAGTTTTTTTAAAACGGACAATCCCCCAACTCCAGAATCAAATACCCCAATCGGGGCATCATTCGTGGGCACGGTTATTTATCTAGTCCGTGAGCTCGTGATTCAAAAATACCAGAGGTCGACATTTCTATAAAGCGAGCCTTTTCACACAACTCAGAAATCTGAGTGGCGTTGACATAGCTCATGCCAGATCGAATGCCTCCCGAGAGCTCTAAAATTACATCCTTAACGTGGCCTTTGACTGCGACTTGAGTCGACTCGCCTTCAGGAGCCATGCCTTCAGGAACACCGCCGCGCCATGAATCTTGTGCGGATCGCGAGGCCATGCCACGGTATTGCTTTTTGCCGTTTTTAATTTCGCCGGGTGTTTCGATTGTTCCAGCTAGCATGCTGCCAAGCATGACCACATTGGCACCTGCAGAAAGGGCTTTAACGATGTCGCCAGAGGTTTTTATTCCGCCATCAGCGATGATAGGGACGCCTTTATCTTTGCCGACTTCGGCGCACAAGGCAACCGCTGTAAGT
Source organism: Pseudobdellovibrionaceae bacterium (assembly GCA_043757515.1). Classification (GTDB taxonomy): domain Bacteria; phylum Bdellovibrionota; class Bdellovibrionia; order Bdellovibrionales; family Bdellovibrionaceae; genus UBA2316. The sequence goes on along the minus strand of JAYVPD010000062.1, from coordinate 1,550 downwards.
TGAGGAACACCAGCGCCCGTGATGATTCGAGTCGTGCACATTGATCCAGGTCCGATGCCAACTTTGATGGCGTCCGCACCGGCTTCGATCAATTCATAGGTGGCTTCGGGGGTGGCGACATTGCCAGCTATGATGTCTATTTTTGGAAAGGTATCTTTGCACCACTTCATCGTTTCTAACATTTGAACGGAATGCCCATGGGCAATATCGATGGTTAAAATTTGCACGCCATGTTCAACTAATTTTTTTGCGCGGTCCTTAAAATCATCATTCACACCAATACTAGCAGACATCAGAGTATTAGAGTTTTGTTTTCGAATTGCTTGAACATGTCGAACTTGTTCTTCAACAGACATGAATCTATGCAATATCCCCAGACCACCGAGCTGAGCCATGGCGATGGCCATATCGGATTCGGTGACAGTATCCATATTGGCAGAAATAATTGGCAGATCGATGCTGTAGTTGCGAGTGAGCTGAGTTTTTAAGGAAGGATCCTTGCGTGACCGGACATCCGATTTAGAAGGAACGATTAAGACGTCATCAAAAGTGAGTCCTTTAAGTCGATTTTTAACCGACTGCCATTTAAAAATTAATTCCATAACAACTCCCTAAATTAAAACCGTGCAATAGACTGTGTTTCTATTTTATCTTCACTGTGGCGCGGGCGTCGGGCATATCGTGTTATCAATCAAGAAAATCTCGGCCAATAACAAGAACGCAAATAGACTGAGCAGGCCGTTAAACGCGCTAACGAGTAAGGCAAGCCATGGAGTCTCATTAAAATCCTTAAAAGAATCAAGAAAAGAGCTGAGCATTATAGGAAATACAAGGTAAAACACGACAAATACAAAAATGGTCGATGGTATTCGTTTACGGAATTGGACTTCAGAGGCTTTTAGAGCGTCTGAAGTCCCTTGATCGTAGGAAGGATCAAGAAATACGACATGAGGCACGTACGAGTAGGCCATAAATTTATAGAGTCCTGGTATAATAAAAGCCAAAAACCACCAGATCGTTTTCCCCCAGCTGCGAAAAGTTTCGATAAATAATTGCTCGGAAGGGCTTGCCTCAATTTTATAAGGCGAAGCGACCGTGTTGCGCGCATTGCGAAGTCTAGACAATGCCAATAGGGTAACCAAAGTTGGGAAAAAAATTCCATTGGATAAATGCAAAGATCCAAAGCCTATCAATGCTAATGTACTGGGGTCACTGCTATTGATAATAGCCTCAATTTTTTGAGTTAAATAATGCTCAAAAAAAGAGCTAATCCAAAAGAAAATCAAGATGGGAATCAAAAACAGTTTTAGTTGAAGTATGTGTTGAAAAGCTCTTTTAAAAAGCATTCGAATATTAAATCCCATAACTACGCACTTGGCTAGAAGTTAAAACCTTCTTGATCTTTTTATTTGATGACAAATCAGTTGAAAAATGATTTTTTGATGATTCGTTTTTTTATCATCGTGCCCCGGTGGTGAAACTGGTAGACACACAGGACTTAAAATCCTGGGCTTCGGTTAAACGGGCGTGCCAGTTCGATTCTGGCCCGG
>JAYVPD010000061.1:0-8840 GCA_043757515.1 Pseudobdellovibrionaceae bacterium | reverse complement strand
AAAACACATGTGCAAGCCTGGCCCCGATCAAGGCTGCTAAAACCAAAACCAACGCCAGATCCAGAGCTTCGTTTTCATTCATGTTTAATTGCCGCGATCGAAAGGTCGTTAAATAAAAAACCAGACCCATAAGCAGTGATAGAACTAAGAAAAAAGTGGGAATTTGTATGAATCCAAAATCCAATATTGGCAACATAGATCAATTCTATAATTTCAGGCCGTGAAGTCACTGCTATTTCTTATAGATGCACTGAAAAACCGTTCAAAAGATTCTAGAAAATCAATCCTAGACTTTTGACTTCATTTGCTTTTTTTTTCTGAAAATCCTCGATTCAAACCCAATTGCTAGCATAATGAAAAGGTATGGGTTTACATCCAGTTGAGATAGCTAAAGAACTAAGAAATTTTGCCTTTTTTAAAACATTCAGCGATGAAATGCTTTTACAAATTTCCACAATGACTGTGGAAAAAAACTTCAATACAAAAGACTATATTTTACGCGAAGGTGAGCTCAATACTAAACTTTATTTTTTACGAGCCGGCGTCGCTGAAATCACTCTAGAAAATGAAGTCGTTGCCATTCTGCAAACTCCCGGTGATGTCATGGGCGAAATGAGCGTGGTTTTAAAACGGCCAGTTACATCCTCGATCGTCGCTAAAAATGAGGTCACCGTTTTTATTATTGATTCCGATCATTTCAGCCACGTTCCGCAAAAAGACTTCGATAGATTTAATTCACTGCTCTACCGGGTCTACTCTACTGTCCTAGCCGATCGCCTCATTCGAACAAATGAAAAAGCCCGTTTGTTTGAAATCGCCAACCGCGAGCTCTTTGAAGCCCAGGCCACCCTTGAAAAAGCAGGCGACAAAAATGTGCTACTTGTTGATATGGATCGCAAACAATTGGTTTTAGCAAAAATGGCCGTTGGAAGTTCGGGGGTTCGAATGGACATCGCTGCTGATGTCACTGCGGCCAAACAATTACTATTGCTAAATAAATACGACCTCGTCGTGTTCGACGACAATTGCTCGGACATTGTACCGTTCCTTCCTGATATTAAAAAAGCAGTAATGATTACCTCTAAACGAGTTCAAGAAAATATTCCGGTTTTAAAAAAGGCTAAAATAGTCAATAACCTTATAACTCGCGATCCCGAAGACAAACAGCTAACCATAAAAACGTTACTAACAACACTTTCAAAGCTATTGAACAACGACGTTTTTGGCATCGAAAAATACCTTTCCTGGGGTGTAGATATTCAATCTAAAAAAGTATCCGCCAGTACCGAGCGATTGAAATTAAAAGACGATATGCTTGCTTACTTTCGACGACTTGGAATTCGCAACACTGTCCTTGAAAAAATGTATCAGGTGGCAGAAGAACTATTAATGAACGCCATCTACGATGCCCCTACCGATAAATCTGGAAATTCCCTTTTCAATCATCTATCTCGAAAAACTGAAGTCGTCTTAGAAACTCATTTACAATCTACGATAAAATATGGCTGTGATGGGATCTATCTTGCCGTATCAGTGACCGATCCGTTTGGCTCGCTGACCAAAGATGTGATTATTAATTATCTTGATAGCTGCTACAGTGGACAGGCGGGGTCGTTAAATGACGGCAAGGGCGGCGCCGGCCGTGGCTTGCACCAAATCGTGGAAAATTCTGATTTAACTATATTTAATGTAAAAGCCGGTCAACGGACCGAAGTAATTAGCATTTTCTTTACAGAAACGAACAAAAAAGAACCCAATCCTTCGTTTCATTACTTTTTTAACGAGTAACCGTAGCCAGAAGCCTAGTGCAGATTACCCAGGACTGCTTTGGGCGACCTGAGTCTTTTTCTTCTCGAGCAGCATGACCAATATTAAAATCCCAACGCCACAAACAATCGCTGAATCCGCAACATTAAATGCCGGGTAGCTGTATCGATTGTAAAAGTGGAAATCTAGAAAATCGATTACATAGCGATAGTTTAACCTATCAATGTAATTCCCTAAGGCGCCACCACAGATCAAAGACAATGCGGATGTCTGAAGCAAATCATCATCTTTTACAGTCCTTAAAATTGTAAAAATAATAATAACTGCGATGGGCGGCATGGAAAGAAAAAACACTTCTCGAAACATTGGATGGCTTTCCGCTAAAAAACCAAAAGCAGCACCATAATTTCGTACATAGGTAAAATTAAAAATATTTTCAAGCACAACCAATGATTCACCCAGCTGAAAACGTGTGTGAATATAAATTTTAGTTAGTTGATCCAGCGCTACGACAATACCTGCAATGATTAGCAATAAAATATATTTTTTCTTCATGTTAGTGCCTCTACACATTTTGGACAAATTCCGGGGAGATCCTCAGATTTTGATATTTGGGTGGAGTACGTCCAACAACGAACGCATTTTTCTCCGTCGGCTTTTGTTGCTTTGACAAACCAGTCGCCTTCGACAAGCACTACTTCGGAAACAATTAGAAACTCGCGCAGACCTTGAAATCGAGTTAAAACTTGAAGTTTTTCTTTGGTGGCCGAAATCGTAACTTGCGCCTCAAGGGACGCGCCAATTATTTTTTGAGTTCGCAGGGTCTCTAAAACTTTCTGAACTTCAGCTCTGACTTCAATCAAAGCTGTAAATTTTTCTTTTAGGCTGGCATTTTTCCATTCAGCATTTGCTTTGGGGAAATCTAGCAGAAAAATGGATTCTTTGGTCTTAAAAGCATAATGCTGATAAGATTCTTCCGCCAAAAAAGATAAAATCGGCGCCATCAAGCCCATCAACGATTCTAAAATATAAAATATCACCGTTTGAGAGGCTCGCCTTGGCACTCCGTTTTCTTTCCACGTGTACAAACGATCCTTAAGAACATCTAAATAGATTGAAGACAATGTCACCGTACAATATTGGTTTAAAGCGTGATACACTTTATAAAACTCGTAGCTCTGATAGGCCGCCTCGACTCGTTCCACCAAATCAAAAAGCTCGTTCATGGCCCACTGATCTAGCTCTGGCATTTGAGTCACAGCGATTTTGTCAGTCTTAGGATTAAAATCAGTCAATGAGCCCAGTAAATATCTCATTGTATTTCGAAGGCGACGATACGTTTCCGTCACGCGAGTGAGTTCATCTTTGCCACACGCAACGTCTTGACCATAGTCACCCGAAGCGGCCCACAAGCGAACAATTTCGGCACCACTTTTACTAGATACTTCATTGGGATCAACTACATTGCCTAAAGATTTGCTCATCTTACGGCCCTGTGGATCCATAACAAAACCATGGGTCAACAAAGTTTTAAAGGGCGGCTGCCCCGTCGTTGCCATCGATGACAGCATTGATGTGTTGAACCAGCCACGATGTTGGTCACTGCCTTCAAGATAAATATCAGCAGGACCAGCAACACCCAGTCGTTTCCTTTGAACCGCCGCGTGGGCGACGCCAGAATCAAACCACACGTCTAATATATCTTTTCCATGGCGGAAGCCTTCTGAACCAAATTTATCTTTGTTTTTAGGATGAATGTGAACCGAATTGTACTTTTTCTGACCCAAAAATTCCGCAACGGGCGTTGAATGAAATCCTTCTATTCCCTTTTTTTCAACGACATCGGCGACCTTCATCATAACGTCGTGATCTACCAAAGGCTCAGCAGTAGCAATGCAGTAAAATATTGGGATAGGAACTCCCCAGATTCGCTGGCGGCTTAGGCACCAATCGGGACGATTTTCCATCATCGCTTGAAAACGCGCTTTACCCCAATCCGGGATAAAGTTTACTTTCTGAATACTTTCGATCGTTTTTTTTCGGATTTGCGTTTCTTCCAAATCGATTCCTAAAAACCACTGCGGTGTTGTTCTGAAAATCAGTGGAGTTTTGGATCGCCAACAATGCGGATAGGAATGTTCGATTTCTTGCATTTTTATTAGCAAGCCTATTGATTTCAATTTTTCGATGATCAAAGGATTGGCTTTGAATATATTCATCCCTTGCCATTCCGGAACTTCATCTGTGAATTTTCCCGAATCATCTACAGGACACAATACTGGCAAATTGTATTTCAACCCGACTCTAAAATCGTCCGCACCATGCCCTGGGGCTGTGTGAACACAGCCCGTGCCGGCCTCTAGGCTTACGTGCAATCCAAGAACTATTCGCGAGTCCCGATCCAGCCATGGGTGCCGAGCATTCAGATTATCTAAATCAGCACCTTTATGGGTGGATAACAAACTCAACGTCAAATCTGTTTCTTTGGCAAAGGTTTCACTAAGACCTTTTGCCACAATCAAATTGTCATCGCCACTGCGGTACACACCATATTCAAAATCAGGGTGTAAACAAATCCCCACATTGGCTGGCAATGTCCAAGGGGTAGTCGTCCAAATTACAAAATAAGTTTTACCTTTTGGTGAGCCCACGGCACTCAGCGTTTTGGAATCTGTAACTTCAAATTTTACATAAATCGAAGGCGATTTATGCATGTGATATTCTACCTCAGCATCGGCCAAAGCTGTTTTTAAAGTCCAATTCCAATACACCGGTCTCTCTCCGCGATAGACGACGCCTTTTTCATAGGCGCGTGCAAACTCACGAATTTCTTCGGCTTCATAGTCATGTGCCATCGTCAAATAAGGATGTTCCCAATCCGCTAAAATTCCTAACCGGCGAAATTGAATTCTTTGTTGATCAATCCATTTTGAAGCTTCTGCGCGACAAAGAGCCAAAATTTCATGATCTGTTTTAACAAGTTTTTTTTCCGTCAGGTCCTTCATCACTTTGTGTTCGATAGGCAACCCATGACAATCCCAGCCCGGTATGAAGGGCGTATTAAATCCTTTCATGGATTTGTATTTTACGACGATATCTTTCAAAGTTTTATTTAATGCATGCCCAATATGAATGTTTCCATTGGCATACGGAGGTCCATCTTGAAAAATAAAATGTTTAGCACTTATATTTTTCTCTTGGATTTTTTGATAAATTTTATTTTCTTCCCAAGACTTAATCATTTCCGGTTCTTTAATATTCAAATCGCCCTTCATTGGGAAACCAGTCTGAGGAAGTCGAATAGTTGATTTGTAGTCCTTAGGCAGAGTAGTGCTCACGCGATTACCTTTTTCTTGAAATTCGTTTACAGTTTATGGGGGCTCGATCAATAAGTACCTGATAAATATATTGAATTCTATTTTCCTAAACAAGCTTAATTTGGACGGCTCAACACAGCCAGGTGGTACTTTTAAACACCGCTTAAAGCAGCTTTTTAATTTTATTGTATCCGACTTGAATTAGCACTTTGAGCGCTTCGTTATTTGAACTCAAGTTCAGCTTTTGTCTGACTTCATTGATCAGGGTGACTGAGGCCAGGTCAAAATCAAGCCCCGAAGCAGGCGATGGCGCCCCTTGCGCGGCTGAATTAAGTGATGCATTGAACTTCTTTTCTAAACTAGGAAAGTCTATGCTCAATGATTCCAACGGCTTAGAGCTGCCTTCACGGTTGCTAGCAGCGTTAAGTCCCAAGCCTTCAGAGGCCCTAGTTTTGCTACCCTGATTCGGCACAACCGGCCGTTCTTTATCAAACTCACCCATTAGGCCAGCTAATTGCTTTAATTCATGCTTGAAATTTTGAATAGACGGGCGATCCAATGCCCCTTCGCCGTCCCTGTTCGCTTTCAGAAACAAACTGACCAAAATATCTGGTGTGGTAGCCATTTCCTTGATCGAGGCATCCTGATTCTGTAACCAAGCATAGGCTTTCAACATAGATTCTTTAGTATAAGCCTGAGGAGGGATCGGATTCATTGCCATGGGAAAACGACCCTAAGAATCTATCGGTCTCGAGTCAATACATCTTATTTCTCCATAAAAATAATGAATGGCATTATAAGAATTAATTATTTTGTGACATTATTTCCTAGAATAATTTTCAATTTTTACTATTAATTTGGACTCTAAAACCCTAACCAGAGCGAGCTGATTAAATCAAATTTTCTGTCAATATAAAATTGCCGGTTTTTTACGTCAATAGCGTCTTTGGCCACGATGCCGTATTTTCAAATTTTATAAAATAAAGTATTGCAAAATTTAAATTGAGAAAAATCCATCGCCTAATTCAAGGCCCAAATAGTGAGCCCCAAAAATTATTCAATTCTAAAATCAAATTCCGTAAAGCTTTCTAAATAACGATTGCGCCTCGGTCGTTTTGCTTGATCCGCCAACTTGAGACAAAACCTCTACAAAATCGTCTGTCGCTTTTTCTATACTATTGCAAATTCTGGCCGCCTCTAGAATCAGCCGAAAATCACTCATGGAATCGGAAATTCCATTTTCCAGCGATCGAATTCGCACATAATTTCTAGTAGCCTCGCTAGGATGAAACTTAGTGTCTGCTGATATGACCATTTTAAATGCGGATCTTGCTTCCGCAGTCATTTCAGACCCACCTTCAGCGCGAAGAATATCAATAAAGGAATAGGCTAAAACACCAAGAGACACCTGTTTTTGGCGACCCCCTGCCACTACGACTGAAAAGTCACCCTGGGCATCACTTATCGAATTTTCAGCGTGTATAAGATCAACAAAAGCATCAACTACTTGGTGCAGTTGATTAAACTGATTCACTTCGTTAATTGCCATCTTAAACGATTCACGGGCCTCGGTCGTTGCGCTTGAGCCTCCTACAGCTTGCTGAAGGTAAACGAAATTATCAGTGGCATATTGAAGATTTAAATTAAATCGTTTAGCGATGTCTGCAACTAGAGTATAGTTGCCTTCGGCATCACCTTGAGAATTTTCCGCAGACACTAGTTTTTTAAATGCCTCTAGGCGTCCGTAAAACTGTTGGCAAGGTGAACCACGTTGGCCACCACAGCGACTGTCAGCCGACGCTGAATTTAAAAACATTAAAAAAGTAACAGAAGCCGATACTATAAACTTCATAAATAAACCCCAATTTAAATATAAACTGAACAACCCATTTCAGTTCATACCCCAGGCATGGGAAATCCCACAACTGTCGTTTTTTAGACAGTTTTTTCAGATACTTTTTTCATTTTAAGGGACTAAAATTAGGTATTACTCGCTATAGTCTTTGGCAACGATCCCGTATTTTTCGATTTTTCTAAGCAACGTCTTTTTAGGGATATTTGCATGCAAAGCCGTCTGATTGATTCGACCTTTGAATGTTTTCAAAGCTTTTATAATGAATTCTTTTTCAAAAACTTCCTTTTGCGCGTTGAAATCCAATTCGCCATTGAAGGAAAGCTTCATTCCGGTGTTTTCGATTGAAATATCATCAGAATCCTCATCCGTGTCGCCGTCAGCGTCATCAGCAATGTCGATTCCCGTATCAACAAAAACAGGCCCCTTATTGGATTGGGGATCATTCTGTTTCTTTTCTTGTTCAATCATTTTCTCTAAATCAAAAAGACTGACTCCAACTGATTCCATTACGCTTTCAGGTAAAGAAGCCAATGTAATAACGTGCGACGATTCTAAAACAAAAGAATGTTCGATCACGTTTTCTAGTTCGCGGATATTTCCCGGCCAGTTGTATTTTTTCAAAATATTCATCGCATCCACGGTAACACCCGAAATTTTCTTTTTGTGAGTGTCATTGAATTTTTTAATAAAAATTTGGATCAGGCGTTCAATATCATCTTTGCGTTCAGCTAAAGCAGGCAGAATAACAGGAACCACGTTTAAGCGATAAAATAAATCTTCACGAAAACTGCCAGACTTGATCATATCTTCAAGGGGTCTATTTGTAGCCGCAATAATGCGAACATTAGATTGTATTTCTCGATTAGAGCCTACAGGAGTGAACAGTTTTTCTTGCAACACACGCAGGATTTTAACTTGCATCAATTGGGGCATATCGCCCACTTCATCTAAAAATAAAGTGCCGCCTTCGGCGAACTGAAATTTACCTATTTTACGCTCGGAAGCGCCTGTGAATGAACCTTTTTCGTGACCAAATAGTTCTGATTCAAACAAGTTTTCAGGAATGGCAGAACAGTTAATAGCGACAAATTTGTCATCTTTGCGAGTTGAATTGAAATGAATCGCTTTTGCGACTAGCTCTTTACCAGTACCGCTCGAGCCGCGAATAAGAACCGGTGTGTCGACTTTGGCTAATTTATTGATAATGTTAAAAACTTTCTGCATTTGCGAAGTGTTACCGATAATTTTTCGGCCGCCTTCAAACATTACTGGCGAACTAGCTGCAATATTTGAAATCAAGGAATGCGCATGGATTGCTTTTTCAACTAAGGCTACAAGATCTTCAGACGAAACTGGTTTTGAAATATAATTGTAGGCACCATCTTTGACGGCAACAACCGCATCGTTCAGGGTCGCGTGGGCCGTTAGCATGATCACGATCAATCCTGGGTCAAATTCCTTAATCTGCTTTAAGGCTTCTAAACCGTTCAGTCTGGGCATATCTACATCGAGCAAAATAATATCAAATTTAGCTTCATTCTTTGCGCCCGTGGATTTGATTTTTTCCAATGCATTGACGCCATCAAAGGCTTCCGAAACATCAAATTTCTTGAAGGGAGTAAACGCAGATTTGATGGAAAGGCGTAATCCTGCATCGTCGTCTACCACTAATATTCGAAACATCGAAACCTCCTGCAAATAGGTTTCGAATCATCAAAACCTACCGTCTTTAAAGCTGGGGCAATTGTACCGTAAAAATCGTCCCTTGGCTATATGACGATTCAACAAAGATCTGCCCTTGGTGAAGCTCTGTAAAATATTTAGCCAGATAGAGGCCCAATCCTGACCCTTTTATGGGCGAGCTCTTCGCATTGGCACTCCTATAGAACTTCGTAAATAGG
>JAYVPD010000060.1:0-31733 GCA_043757515.1 Pseudobdellovibrionaceae bacterium | reverse complement strand
CGGCTAGTTTGATACATGTTAGCTGAGTGAACAAATACCACGTCGCCTAGATGTCTCTTGGTTTTAGATTTCATATGTGAATTTAAGTGGCGCATGCCAACTTGTTTTCGCTTCACTTTACCGCTGGGAGTAAGGCGTAAACGCTTCTTAGCTCCTGAGTGTGTCTTCTGTTTCATTTTATGCCTTTCTCAAACGAGGCGATCCTTTTAGAAAAAAAAGATACTTTCCGGCCTGCTTGGTGATCCTTGGTTCTAGTAAACTTGACAAGGAATGTCCAGGAATTGTTTACTCCCTTTTGACCAAGTCCCCTTAAAATGAGCTAAAGGTGTTAAATATTTGATTTTAAACACCTTTTTGACCAATCACCCTCTAAAAATAGCACTTTTTAGCTAAAACTCCCCGCCTTGCCAATTCAATTAACCCCATTGATCTTCATTGTTAGAAAATGCAGACTCAGGGTTGATGCCTGAAAATCGAAGAGCCGTTTTTAAAATAGCGAACGTCCTTTCGACGTATCTGATAATTCCAATATTGGCTTTGGTTTCAATTTCCGATCTATTTTTTTTCAACAATCGAATTAAAAACAGTCTTCCTATGTCTTTAGAAGATATTTTAGTTTTTAACATTATTTTCAACCTGCCCCATATTTTTGGTAGTTCTTTGGCTTTGGCCCGCAAGACTTATGTTCGGCACTACAAAAAAGAAATCTTAATTGGAATTATTCTCAGCTGCTTGATTTGTTTATTTTGGTTTAGTCCGTTTCAAGAAACGGCTATTTCGATTTTTTCAGTTTTGACTATTAACCACGTGATTGGCCAACAAATGGGATTGGGTTTTTCTTTTTTTACTGGCAAAAGATTTGTTTACCTTGTTTGGCAATACTTTGGAATCTTTATTGGCGTCCTTCAGTTTTTCGATCTTTACAAATTTTGGTCGATTTTAAATATCTTTCAACCGCTGACCGCCATTAGTCTTCTTTTAGTTCCCTACTGCTTTTTGTGTTTACACATTATTAAAAATCAAAAAAATAAATTAGGCCGATGGCTTGCTACAGGGAACTCATTGCTGATTCTTTCACCAATCGCCTTTTATATTTCTGGCTATATGCTTTTTACAAGCCTGATTCCTAGATTCATACATGACACCACGGCTTTTTACGCGTACTTTGTTCATAACTTCAATTTCGCTCGGAATGACAATCCTGTAAAAAATAAGATGCGTGGACTTATTCCTTTTTTAGCATTTTACACTATTTTTTTACCGATTATTCTGTCGGCGCCAGTCTCATTAAATTGGTTTGGGGGATACAGCTTGGTAATTGGTGTCTTTATTTCCAGTTTTCACTATTACACAGAACACTTTTCATGGCGCTCGACAACGGGTCCCAGAGCCTTTTTAACTATTGTCTAAAAAAAGTTGAATCTTATTTATCTTTAAAATCGTTATTCTTTATAGAACTTTTGTAAACTCTTCGGAAATACTAATTTGAGCATTTTAAGCTGTTAAATTTATTTGTAAAATCTCTTAAATTCAGAATATGATGCCCACATGACCCGACAATTGAATCGAAACAAAAATGGATTTAGCTTGATTGAATTGCTAACTGTTGTGTCAATAATTGGAATTCTCAGTATTATAGCAATTCCTCAATACGGTTATTATAAAAAGAAAGCCAGGCAAGCCGAAGCAAAAACTGGATTATCCGGTATTTATGCGGCCGAAAATTCCTTTTACCTTGAATATTCAACCTACACTTGCATGTTGAATGTAATCGGATTCGCGCCTCTTGGAATGGCTTATTACAATATGGGTTTCGATATTATTTCCTGTGCTGCTTTGCCTGCAAATATAATTATGCCTGTTGTAAATGCTAAATTTTCTACCTGGTCTATGTGCAGCGGTCCATATGGTGGCGGAACGGATGCTGGATGCACGATGATTGCCCCCGTCCCGAACTTAGGCCTTCAAGGTGCGTCCGCACTTCAAACCGGCTTCACTGCGATCGCTTTGGGTTTTGACCGTGCTCTCATGTATGGTGATCAATCACCTAGAAAATCCATTTTAAATAATATAATTCCGTTACTAGTCAATGAAGAAGCCCAGGCCGCAAACCCAGTTCCACCGACTCGGGCTGATTTCTACAGCATCAATAATAATAAACTAATGACCTATCATCCAGTTCCTCCAAATATACTTGTTCCGCTTTGATATTTCGATTTACGTAAAAAAAAATCTACCCTTTGGCCTAACACTCTAGCATTGCCATTTAGATCGTTTGCCGTTGTTTAATTAGTTTGTATTGTTTATTTATTTTAGATTAGGATGTATCAATGAACCGACATTCAGATCAAAAAAAAAGCGGATTTAGTTTGATCGAATTGCTAACTGTTGTGGCGATAATCGGAATTCTTAGTATTATAGCAATTCCTCAATACGGCTATTATAAAAAAAAGGCCCGGCAAGCTGAAGCTAAAAATGGGTTGGCTGGAATTTATACGGCCGAAACTTCTTTTTACCTCGAATATTCTACGTACACTTGCATTTTGAACGTCATCGGGTATTCGCCGTCTGGGATGGCTTATTACAATATGGGTTTTGACGGCCTGGCTTGCGCTGCCTTACCATCGAATATTAGTATTCCTGCACTTGTCGCTAAATATTCTACATGGTCTCTATGCAGCGGTCCCTTTGGCGGCGGGACCGATACGAGATGCACAATGATTGCCCAGGTCCCTCAGTTAGGACTTCAAGGTGCTTCCGCACTTCAAACTGGCTTCACCGCGATCGCTTTGGGTTTTGACCGGGCTCTCATGTATGGCAATCAGTCTCCTAGAAAATCTATTTTAAATAATTTAATCCCCTCACTAGTAAACGAAGAAGCACACGCTGGCGGCGGAATTCCGCCTACGCGAGCTGATTTCTATAGTATCGATAATACGAAATTAATGAAGTACCACCCAGTGCCTCCGCTTGTTGTTGTCCCGCAATTATAAATAATTCTATAGTTTTATATTCTTACATTCGGGGCCAATAAAGGCTTGAGGATGCACGACGCACTGGCGTTGCACGCCCAATCCTTTTAAGGCAGCACAGTCTAGTCGCACATGCCAGTGGTTCCCGTGAGAATCATCTTCGACGATCATTTTTGTTAAAATTCGCGCAGCTGGTGATTTAAAATCTGTTTTTGAAGTTAGGTCGCCGGCTTTTAATGCCTGCTTGCACATTTCGTTTTTGATATTTCGATTTACGTATATAACTTCAATCGAAGAAACTTCATGAGCTGCTTTCATCAATTGCCATTGTTCGGCGGCAGCAAAATCAGAATGAGTGTAGCCGCCTTTGTTGGGAATATCCATTCTGTTAAAAATCATTTTTGGATTTCGAGTCAGATAGGCAATGTCCACATCCATCCCCGTTTTGTGACTTGCATGTGTGCCGATAGGCCCACCGTTGATAGCTGATGAATCTCCGATATAAAGTCCAAACCCTTTATAGTTTTGCATCAGCCATTCACCTAGATCCGCGAACATTTCAATCATGTCATAAGTTCCGTAATGTCGCTTTTTCGTTGGATACAAAACTTCAAAACCCGCCGTTGGGCCCAGCTTTTGACTGGCTTCTAAAATACTATTCGAGCGAGTTAGATAAAGAACCTTTTTTGTCGCCGCTATATATTTTCCAGTGTCTGGCATTCCCCAAGCTTGATCGATAGGACGCGTGCCATCATCAGTAACAGGTGCAGGTGTTTTAGGCGGCACGACAGTCGGTACTTTTGGTGGCACAGCAGGTGCCGTTGGCCCTGGCGTTGGGGTTGGAACCTTCGGCGGCACAGCAGGTGGCGTTGGCCCCGGCGTTGGGGTTGGAACCTTCGGCGGCACAACAGGCGGTGTTGGCCCTGGCGTTGGGGTTGGAACTTTCGGCGGATTTGTTTTAATATCCTCGTTTAGCGCTGGGGGGGGCGGCAAAGCGGGGTCTTTTTCTGGAATTTTTTCTTCACCGTTTAGTTTCGGAACCAATTTACTTTTTTTCTTATTTTTCTTTATGATTTTTTTCTGTTCTTCAACATCTCGACTGACTTCAGGGTACAATGTTGCCACATCATCGATTGTTGGTTCGATAAAATAATATGGCAATTCTTCAAGCGATGTGACATCTGCTACACCGTCACGGATCCCCTTTTTCTGACTGCGTTCGTAATCAGACAAATTTTCGTCGGGAATATTTTCAAAAATGCTATCAGGAACCACAGTGGCAGGCGGCGCCTCTGTTCGTTTTATTTCATCATACAGAATGGATTTAGAAATCAATTGATCCGTGTAAAAGGTGTCTTGGTGACGATAATAAAAATCGATCGTAAGCTTCTTACAAAAATCTAAACCGTCAACGCCTGCGGTTCCCTGGTCAACGGAGGCTGGGCCGGAACACACCGCCTTGGCTCGAAATAAATTTTTCAGTGGCGATTGTTCGTCGTTTAAATTTAAATCAATAATATTTGTGTCACCTTCGGGCTTGTAGGGACCCGAGAGAGCAAAGCTCATAGGTCTACCATCGTCAAAAACGACTTCGCCAGCTATTTCAAGAACATTTCGGACGGAATCAAAACGTCGAGTGATATTACTTAATTTCAATTTACCACGAATAAGCTTAAACGCTTTAGCAGAGCCTTCCGAACCCATTGGTCTTGAATCTAAAACCTGATCTTTGGAAAGTCCGGGAACCTCTTTGATCCGGAAAAAATCACCGACATCATCGTATTTATTTGGAATATCTTGCATCCAGGCTTCGGAAACGGCATCGACTACTTGCTTTTTTTCTTCCGATTTATCGCTATTTTTTGTATCGCTAATTTCAGTTGGCTTGGCGGGTGCTTCAGGCGTTGCGGCTGTATTGACATCAACGGTTTTAAAGTTGCGACCGCAACCACTTAGGAATAGGGTCAAATAAGTTAAATTTATAAAGAATATAAGGTACCTAACTAGTCTCATTCCCTACTCCGTCAACGCTCTTAAAGTTTAGACTGCAGATATTGTACCTCGGGTAATCATGCTATCAGGGCTATATTCATTGCCAGGCTTGGTTTGTATATTTCCTAACAAAATTCAGACAAATAAAGTAATAGTGACCAGCCAAAATTGTCACTTTCATACCCCGGCTTTGTCAAAATGAAAAATAGCACGTCTAACGGTGGTCCCATTGTTGTTAACAGAGGTACTGCTGGAGTTGACGTGAGTAGTGTAAAATTATCTTTTTTAAAAATCACTTTTTTATGCCTAATTTGGAATTACTCAACTGTTTACGCTAATGATTTATCTGCTGAATCCAGACTTAGAAAACTAAGTTACCAAGTGCGAGGATTACCGCCCTCGGAAAAAGACTTTGATGAGCTAAGCAAACTGAAAAACAGCCCAGCCGAAATGACAGTTTTTTTTTTTTAAAAGGAAATTAGAAGACTATTTCAAATCCCCTTGGGCAGCAGCCAAGTTATCAGAGAAACTTTTTGAAGACTGGCGCCTAGAAAATGATTCTGCCTATTTAAAAAACAGTACATTAAATACATTAAAAGATGAAAAAAATGATTTTGAACTGTCCTATCCAATTATGTTAGTAACTGAAAAATCACTAATTAAACATATACAGGCTGGGATTTCCAAAGGGCAAACCTGGGATCAAATTTTAGTGCAAGGGTCTTTTCGAAAAGCCCTAGACGTCGGAATTCTACTCCAAACCATGACCTACTATTATGTAAACTACGGTTTCAAAACAAAAATTGCAGGTTTTAAAATCGAAGCCACAGCAAAAGGATTTAAACTGGATTCCCCAGCGAATATTCAAGCAGCCATTGCCGACTATGAGAAAAACCAAATTCCCCCAGGCACCCCGCCTGTAAGCACAACTCCTGCGACTACGACAACGCCTGCCACGGTCGCTGCTACACCTGCGGCTTTTAGCCCCTACTTTAGAAATTCAAAAATAGATCTAGCGCTAACGATACTAATTATTCAAGGCGCGTTAGATACAGATTCACCAAAACTTGAAGAGCTTGCCAACTATTTAGGGCAGTTGACTAAAAACCTAGACAGTTACCGCGATGACCTATTGTCAATTTCACCGGCCGCAACGCCAGACCAGTTGCCTCAATTAATTTTCAACTTAACTGATCTTTCAGCACGATATAAAAAAACGATCTACAGCAAGGCCGCCGCTTTTTTTAGAATCTACTTGTGCGATGATATGTCACCTGTGATTTTGCCGGGAAAAAATTCAAAAAGCATTGAAGCTTTTAAAATAATTCATTCAGAAACGGCACCCATTGCATCTAACATGAGTGTCGTGCCTGTACTTTCTAGCGTTCCCGCATCGCCTGCCCTGGCTTTAAAGGCAGAGCACGTTAAACCTGAATGCTCGGGCTGTCACAACAAGTTGAATCCGATGGAATCTATTTTTAATAAAAAATTTGCGCCCTTTGATCCTGTTACCAAAAAGCCAAATCCGTTCGAGTTTGTTTATGAAGATTACACCGGCAAAGATATTCGGCTGACTATTGAATCTGTCGATGCCTTGCCCGACATACTGATAAAACAGCCTCAATACGTGCGCTGCCAAAGTGAAAAATTCTGGAACTGGTTTGTCGGCAGCGATGTTCCTTTGAATCCGAAACAAAGAACAGAATTAGAATCTGTCTATGTTGCCAGCAAATCTCAGCCTTTGGAAATCATCAAGTATTTGACTTCCTTGTCTATGTTTTCATCGGATTCGTTTGCAAGTGAACCTAAGCAATTTAATAATATCAGACCGATTTTACAAAAATGCCACGGCTGCCATAAAGCGGACCCAACAATTGCATCACTTTTATCTATTCCATTCAACATAGACAAAAAAACAATGCCAGAAAAAATGGCCGATCATGTGGAAATTATCGATAAAATGGTTAAGCTAGCCAATCTTTTAAATGATCAATCGAAAGTCAGGATGCCACCGAAAAATGCGGGCTGGAAACTAACTGAAAACGAGAAAACCATTTTGCTAAAATGGATCTACGATGGCGCGAAGGATGAATCTGGCGCAGACACTTTGACGTCTGAACAGAAAGCCAAACTATTTGCTTCGGCAAAGCCCGAAATCATGAATACCGTTCGTAGCCAGCCTAAAATCGAAGCTTCCTTGAAAAATACGTGGCAGAAAATATTGAACTATAATGATATTCTTAGAACATTGCCTTTCAAATTGGCTCGAACCAGTACGTGTTTTGATGACATTGTTGGAAAAAAATTCTCGCTGGGACATATCGATATTTTTTCTGGCGTACCCATTGTTAGCCAGCCGGACAATGCTTATAGAGAGGCCTACCGACAATGCTTGGTGCAAACTCTTAAAAGTACAACGGATACGTTCAACACACTCGCTGCAACGACGCCAATGTCTTTGGAAAAAATAGATAGTTCAATTGTATTAAAAACTCTCAAACCATTAGGGCTTTTTCGGCTGGTAAATGATCTGACAAAATCAAAGCCTGAAGAAAATCCGTTTAATGTTTTGAAACAATGGAAGTGGAATGCTTTAACTACTGAGCAAAAATCCCAAATGATTCAAGAACAAATAACTTTCGTATTGGGTCCAAGTATGAATCATATTGAAACCGAATTAGATCTAGATAATAGCGTTTTGATTGGAGTCAATAGAGTGATGGTAAACAATACGGCAGGCGATTTGGTCACCGCTGCGTTTTTTTCGCTTTACTATATTTTGAATTCGGATTCATTTTTAATTTATTAGAGGAATTATGGATAAACGACAATTTTTACAAGCCGCTTTAGCCTCGGGATCTGTTTTCCTACTGAATTCATTGCTTCCCGCTGTAAGTATTGGTGCCGAGAATTCCAACCTCGATGACCGATTGCTTTTGGTTTTAAGATTCAATGGTGCTTGGGATACTCTTCTTGCGACAGACTCACGAACAAAAGAAGATTTAAATGCCGCAAACCTATCCACCGCCGAGTTTTTGAGCTTTGATGAACGAGCCAGTGCTAAACCATTTAAACACGGTCAACTAGGACCTACCATGGCCCCGCTATTTAATAATTTAGACGATTTGTGCATTATAAATGGGTTGATGATGGATTTACATTCTACAATTCACGAAACAAATCGAGAATACATGGGATCTGGAAACTTAATAGGCGGAACTACTTTTTTTCCATTTGCTCTAGCGCAAGAGCTCCCTAATAAAAACGCTCGTGTTGGCTATCGCATGGAATACGAACCATTGCGCGATGGCAATTACAGCAACAAAGAATCTACCGTGAATCTAGCTTCCTTCACTTCAAAAACCCCAGATCCCTTCGAGGAGGTGCTTCAAGATGAAAACTCAGCGGCCTCTATGCAAAAAAAGATCATAAAACGAAATCAAAAAGAAAAGGAATCCATTTTAACATTGAATCAATTCATTGCCAAAACAGAAACAGATCTGATCGCTACTAAAATCGGTTACAAACAAGCCTCGATGGCTTTGGCGGGCTTGGGCTCTGGGTATTTGAAAATGGCTCAAGTCGATATGGTAAGCGACCCAGATTTGGATACTCATTTCAGTCATAAATCTCAGCACGTACCTAATTTAACCAGTGGGTTTGATCAACTGGCCAAAATTATTAAGTTTATGAAAGAAACGCCTTATAAAATGGACCCTAGCTTAAAAACAAGTCTCTTTGATGTGATTACCGTAGTCGTCACTAGTGAGTTTGCTCGTACTACTTATCCAGATGGCAGCGACGGAACGTCCCACAATCAATACAATAATTCGTGTATATTATTTGGGGCCAATGTTCGTGGTGGAACTTTGATTGGCGATTCGCAAATATATAAAAAATCAGAAACTACGGGATTCTCTCAAGCAAGCCTTTTTCATGCCAGCCCTTTTGACTTTCAAACTCAAAAACCGCTTTCACGCCAAGAAATTAACGTAGCCAATATCGACACCATTGGCATATGCAAATCGGCTTCAAACTGTTTTGATTACATTTATCCAGAAACTATTTGGAGGACAGTGGCAGCTCAATACGGCGTAGATAACTTGAGTACCCTGACACCCGGGCCGCTTTTGAAAAATATATTCAAATCCTAGGATGGCGTTATAAGCCACCCCTAGGCTTCAGATTCTTCGTCTTCTTCGTCTTTTGCTTTTGTAGCAGTGACTTTTTTAGGGTGTTTCTTTTCGTATTCTTTTATCTTTAATGGATCTGGTGCAAGCAACGTGTACATTTGCTTGCCTTCAAAACGCGGCGTGGTTTCAACCAAAGCTAGGTCTTCGACAAACGCTATCGCTTTTTTCATCAGCTCCATACCAAATTCTTGGTGCGCGAGCTCGCGACCTAAAAATCGCATATTTATTTTCACTTTATCACCTTCAAGTAAAAATCCGCGGGCGTGTTTCATTTTGGTTTCAAAGTCATGAATGTCCGTTCTGGGTCGCATTTGAATTTCTTTAACGACGATAACGGTTTGTTTTTTACGCGAGGCTGCCTGTTTTTTCTTGTTCTCGTATTTCCATTTGCCGTAGTCCATGATTTTGCAAGTCGGCGGTGTCGCCGTCGGCGCTATTTCTAATAAGTCGAGACCTTTTTCTTCGGCAATTCGGATCGCTTCGTTGACGGTCATTACTCCAAGCATCTGGCCTTCGTCATCGATCACTCGAATCTGTGCAGCCCGAATCTCGCGGTTTACACGCAGTCCGTCTTTGTCTTCTTTTTTCTTAAATCGATCAGAACCTTTTGCGAAAGCGCCTCGGTTTTCAAACTTATTAATGGGATACCTCCTGAATATCTATACCCTTCAATGATCTAGATTTTATTTCACTTGTTATTTGCTCTATAATCCAATCAGGCTTCTGATTGTTTAATATTTTTCCACTCTTTGTCCGCAGGGACACTTCGCCTGTTTCCGCTTCTTTGTCGCCGACGATAATCATATACGGCGTTTTTGCCAGCTGGGCTTCGCGAATTTTAAAATTCAATTTTTCATTTCTTCGATCGAATTGAACACGAATTCCGCGCTCGTTCATCTGTTTTTGTATTTTTTCACAGTACTCATTCACTCGATCTGTGACATTTAAAATGGTGACTTGATTAGGTGACAGCCACAAAGGCAAATGCCCCGCTGTGTGCTCTAAAAAGACGCCGATAAAACGCTCTAGACTGCCTAAGATCGCGCGATGAAGCATTACTGGCTGATGTTCCCGGTTGTCTTCACCTGCGTATTTCAGATCAAAACTGGCTGGCATATTAAAATCACATTGCAAGGTACCGAGCTGCCAAGGGCGGCCAATGGCATCTACAAACATGATATCAAGTTTAGGTCCGTAAAATGCACCGTCGCCTGGATTCACTGTATAAGGCAAATCTAACTTTTTAAGACCGTCAGCTAGAGCTGCTTCGGCTTTGTCCCAAACATCTTCACCGCCCATGCGCTGCTCGGGGCGAGTGCTTAAATAAATCTTGTAGTTGTCCATGCCTAAAGTTTTGTACACTCGATTTAACAATGTCATGAAGCCTTCAATTTCAGATTGCAATTGGTCTACACGACAAAAAATATGCGCATCATCCTGACAAAATGAACGCACTCGAGTCAAACCATGCATCGCCCCTGACTTTTCATACCGATGCAACCGACCAAAGTCAGCCATCCGCATAGGCAAATCCCGATATGAATGTTGGCCATTGTGAAACATCAAGCAATGAGATGGACAATTCATCGGTTTAGCCGAAAAATCACGTTCATCTACTCGCATGAAATACATGTTTTCTTTATAATTTTGATAATGCCCTGATTTATGAAACAGATTTACGTCAAATATCTGCGGGGTGATTACCTCTTGGTAACCAAACTCGACATACATTTCACGAATTAATCCTACTAGCTGATTGTACACCAAGGCGCCTTTGCCCGTAAAAAATGGCATACCAGGAGCCCATTCGTGAAACATAAAAAGATCGAGTTCTTTTCCTAGTTTTCTGTGATCGCGCTTTTTAGCTTCTTCAAGTTGAAACAAATACTGCTCTAACTCTTTTTTATCTTTAAAGGCAGTCGCATACACCCGCTGAAGCATTGGATTTTTTTCATCCCCGCGCCAGTAGGCACCGGCCACACTTAAAAGTTTAAATGCTTTTATTTGATTTGTATTTTGAATATGAGGACCACGGCAAAGATCAAACCAATCGCCTTGATCATAAATCGAAACGACTTTTTCGCCTTTTGCTTTCAAGTCCTGAATTATTTCAACCTTAAATCGTTCCCCCATTTTGGTGAACAAGGCGATCGCTTCATCGATTTGCATTTCACGGCGAACAATTGGGAAATTGGCATCGATCACTTTTTGCATTTCTTTTTCGATTTTTTCAAAATGCTCTTCTGTGAAAGCAAACGGCGAATCAAAGTCGTAGAAAAATCCGTTTTCAATCACAGGACCGATGGTTACCTTAACGTCGGGCCATAATCGTTGAACAGCTTGTGCCAAAACGTGAGCACTCGAGTGTCGAATAACTTCGTTGGCCTCTTCACTTTTGATCGTAACGATTTGTAATTGGCTATTATTTTTCAGTCGTGCGCGCAAATCAACGATGTCTTTTGAACCGTCAACTCGACCGCCCAATGTGTCCTTAGCTAGTCGAGGTCCAATGGATTCCGCAACTTCTAGAACTGTCGGTTCGTGGTCAAAAGATTTTACTGATTTATCTGGAAGGATGATGGATACAGACGACATTAACTAGCCGCTAACGAAAACAAAAGAAGTGAGAGTTTAAGAATTGTCTTTTTCAACATTATCTAGGCAAAAAGTAACATAAAGGTGAGTGATTTCAAATTCTAATCCCGCTTATAGCAAATTGCGTTAAAGCGAGAGTTTAGAGTTCTCGAGAGATAAATTGGATACCGGCACGAAGCTTAACTCCCTCTTGTTTTGTCCAAACGATGCGAGACTGCATGCGAATTTTTTTGCAATCATGACTGCAGTATTCAAGCACGATAAAGTCTTTTTTCTTAAAAGCCACGGAGGTTAATTCAATCTCGGCTCCATGGGCTCCAAAGTTAAGAATTTCTGTATTTAAGGTGATTTTTGCATCCGACAATAAACTTAAGGTTCCCGAGGTAACCAACTGAAATCGTTCCCATCTTCGAAATAGA
Source organism: Pseudobdellovibrionaceae bacterium (assembly GCA_043757515.1). GTDB lineage: Bacteria > Bdellovibrionota > Bdellovibrionia > Bdellovibrionales > Bdellovibrionaceae > UBA2316. The sequence goes on along the minus strand of JAYVPD010000060.1, from coordinate 19,562 downwards.
GGCTCCGGGTTTTGAAAGAAACGCTTTAACAGTACTGGAGTCAGAGATCGCTCTTCGGGACCGATCAATAAGATCTCGGATCCATGAAGTTTATTAATTACCGGCGAGGGTGTCAGTGTTTGATAAAATACGATGAATTTAATCTTTTTGTTATAGCGAGCACTTATGGCTTTAAGTTCTGTGTACTTCTTTTCATTAACTTCGGACACTTCCATAATGAAATGGGGTACCTTGTCCTGAGTGCGATCCAAAGTGCTTTTAAACCCCTGTTCGTTATCAATTTTCTGGATGTTCCATTTCGATAAAAGTCCCGAAAGTGAGCTTTTTGAATTTGTCGAGCCAAGCAAATAAACATTCATAGTTTGGTATTAAAGCAAACGGGGTTCCGGTTTCTAGCCGCTATATTTGATCTAAGCACAGAAAATGCTACGGTTGTCTTATTTTTTCCATACAGTCCAATGAAAAAGGCGTTTCATTTTGAACGCATCCATTCAATCCCAGAATTCTAAAGATTTACCTATTGGATGATGGCAGCTCCCTTGCAACTTAAGTCATCAAAGAGGTCAATCCCCTGTTTTGTTGCTCAAGGAGGCGCTCTATGATGAAGGTTTTTACACTCCTTTGTCTTTTTTTGTCTTTAAATTCAGCATTTGGAACTACTGAATGTCTTGGTTTCTATGGATTTAGCCTAAAGAAAGACCTCGCTAAACCTATGGTTCAATTGACCCTTTACAAAGTTCTGTCTCACTCATTGGAATCTCATTTTGCGGGTAAATCGCAAACCGAAGGCAAGAGCTCTCTTGCAAGAGAAGCCGCCAAGGTGACCCTTTTGTCACTTATTAGTGGGGCGCCTAGGAGCGATCGCCTTGCTCGAATTTTTGCCGGCGATCAGCTTGAGAAGGCTTCCAGAATCCTGGCCGCACTTTCTAAATTGGGCAGTCAATCATTAGTGGCTTTTAGGACCGTAGAGTCCGCGGCTGTTGATTTTGACCAACGCAAAATTAACTTCGCGCAGTTTTCAGAACGTTTAGATCGGCTGTCCCAAGAGCAAAAAGATTTTTTTTCGTCGGTCATCAACATGCGACTCGCCGGAATTGCAAAAGGAGATCATGATTCTTACTCTAGTTTTCTAAGGGATCCTGCAATCGACAAACTAACACTGGATCGGTTCGCTATGGGTTACCTACTTTTGGAACTTAAGAGTTCTGTCCAGATTCTAGAAGATACCAAGGATTGGTCGACCGAGCGACTAGCCTCCTATGCATTGGAATTGAAAACCATGTCTCTTGGACCTATTTTTTATTGAATCACAATAGGTTAAAAATTCTTTTGATGTGTTTTCAAATAGTTGATGTGGATTCACGAATTAATTATGAAATTCTAAAGTTAATTTTTAGTTCGTAATCTTCTTTTCGTCTAAACTTTAGACGATCATGAAATTATTTTCGACTTCTCATAAAAAATCGACTTTATGAATCGTTAAAGTTATACTTGGGGGCCTACTTCACTATTTTTACCGATAGGATCGAGCCAGGAGGCCTTAATGAAGACTCAAATCAAGTTTGTTATCTTGGGATTGATATTTGCGACTGCGGCGCCCAGCTTTGCAGCTATAGTTAAAAGTACGGACAAAGCTCAGGGCTGTACTTTATATCGAGTTACAAACCAAGAAACTCCTGCAAAAAGCGATGAATCAGAAGTCATCCCTAACGAGGTTTATGGGTTATCCATTCGGGATCTTGAGATTGATTTCACTAAAAAACAAGTAACCGTTGATGTTCTAATGCATATCGTAGCGGGCTTTGATAGAAATTTAACTCCGCATCGGTTAACTATTTCATCAACTAATCCGCAGCTGAAATATTTAACCAACGAAATCAATCGAACGATTTATTTGTTTAACGGTGTCTGCATCAATCACCAAAACGAAATTGTTTACGCGGTAGCGCCGTAGGTTCCTATTTTTTTAGACCCCGAATAATTAATCGGGGCTTTTCACTATATCTAGTACGTTACGTGATGATTAATAGCTTCATGCAGCCGTGGATCCTTCAATGCTACTATTGAATACTTCTTGAAAAATGAAGTAAGGGCTAACAAAAATAAACCTAAAAATCCTAAAAATAAACCAATTTCAAGTACGCCAAACTTGATATTTCCATCATTGAAATTAGGATACACCATCCAGTAAATGTCGATGTATTGCATAACCAATACTAGAATCGCCACAGTGATGACGTGATTTTCATTTCGCTTTAGCCCACGAGGCAACAAAGCGATAAACGGAACTATAAATCTGAAAATCAACAGCAAGAATGATATTGCAAGCCATCCGTTTTGTGAACGCATGATATAGTATTCTGTTTCTTCTGGAATATTAGCGTACCAAATTAACATAAATTGCGAAAACGCAATGTAGGCCCAAAATACTGTGAAGCCCTTCATAAACTTTACAACATCGTGCAAATGTTCAACCGTAACATACCCTTTTACAAAACCCGATCGCTTCATGAAAATGATAATCAAAGATAAAACGGCAAACGTTGCTTGGAATAAACCAGCAAAGCAATACACTCCGAAAATTGTAGAATACCAAGTTGGCAAAAGTGACATCAAAAGATCTACGCTGAAAAATGAAAACGACAATGCGAAAAACAGGATAAACGCAATCGACAAACCCACATTCTTAACAGTCAACTCACTATCACCTGATTGATCCTGGTTTGTTGAGTTGCCAACGATAAACCATTTAAATGCAAACCAGCCTAGAGAGCAAATCACTAAACGTGTGGCCATAAATGGAATATTTAAATACGCAGTTTTAGCTTTGATCAAGGTTGATGAATTAATAACCTCTTCGTGGGTCCATGGAAATAAAACCTTGGCTCCAAGTAATAAAATTAATCCGCCCACAAGAATATACGGAATGAAAGCTGTCATTGCTTCAGCATAGCGCCTGATCGAACTCGACCAGCCTGCCTTGGTGATATTTAAGATGGCAGAAAAAAACAAACCACCTAAACCCAAACAGGAAAAGTAAAAGAAAGAAACCAGGTAGCTGGTCCATACTCTTTCTTCGTCCATAAAAAGACCTAATCCAAAAGAGAGTAATCCTACGCCTATCAAAGCCAAAATCAGAACTTTTAAAAGGCTGGATGTTTCAAACGGTTTTACTTGCAATTCTTGAGAATGACTAGCCATAGAAATCCCTACTTCTTATTATTTTTTTGTAAATGTCTAATATAGTTAACAACTTGCCAGCGATATTTTTGGGGAACGTGATTCGCATACGGACCCATTAGACCCTGCCCACGAGAAATCACATAATAAATATGTGTATCCGACCAGCCGGAAACTTTTTCTGAAGTTAATGGTGGTGGTTTCAAAGCCATTAATTCCGCAACTGGGCTCTTAGATTCCACGCCGCCTTCACCATGAGTTCCATGGCAAATTGCGCATTGAACTTGAAAATATCTCTGCCCTGTCCACATCACATCTTTTGAAAAATCACCAGCGATTGGGTTTTTAATTTCTTTTTCTGCGACCGCCAAATCATCCAAAGGTTCAAATAAAAATCCTACAGGTACGGTGCCTTTCACTGGTTCGCGAGCACTGATATGATTGGCTGTATTCGGATCATATTCTTGAGCTTTAATGGCCGGCGATTTCATAAAATCTTGAATCAAATCAAAATTAGGCTGGCTCTTGTCAATATGACAAGCAGGCAAAGCGCATACAAAAAAGACCACTAGTAAAGATTTTAAAAATAGAGATTTCATATTAGTAGGCCTCCACTTTCTTAACGTATTCGGCTCCCAATGATTTATAGAATCCCTCTAGTTTTTTAGAGTCGTATCCCATTTCATCTTCAGGAACAAAAATCGCAAATTTATGGCAGGTTAAATCAGGATCAATCACTGGCGGATCAATTCTTGGAATTCCCACTTTATAAAACATAGCTCCGACAGACGACAGCGCTGCAAACAGAATTGTTAGTTCAAATAAAATCGGAATAAAAGCAGGCAATGAAAACGCTGGTTTACCACCCACGTTAATTGGCCAATCGTAGGCTGACGTGTACCAAGTCAGCGCAAGACCTGAAAGTAACCCAGTCACACCTGCTACAAAGGTAACGTACGGAATTCCTGATCGCTTAATTCCGCAGGCTTCTTCCATTCCATGAATCGCGTAAGGCGAAATCGCATCAAATTTAGTCATTCCCAAATCACGGGATTTTCTGGCTGCTTCTAATACCAGATGCTCGTCAGTAAAAATGGCAGCTAGGCCTGGCTTCGTTTTAGCCATTAGTGACCTCCTTTAAGATCGTCACGTCCCACAGGTAACATGGGTTTAATTTCCGCAATTGATATCGCAGGAAACACTCGCAAATAAAGCAAGAACAACGTTAAGAACATCCCGAAGCTACCGCACAGCAAGGCGCCATCCCAGAAACTCCAAGCGTAATTTCCCCAGTTACTTGGCAAGAAGTCATTATGAAGTGATGTGATCGTGATCACAAATCGTTCGAACCACATACCGATATTTACAAAGATACTGACGATAAACATCAATGGAATACTTCGACGTGCCCATTTCGACCAGAAAATCTGAGGCAAGATCACGTTACACGTTACCATGATCCAATACGACCAAGCATAGTCACCCGATGTTCCAGGGATACCCGCCCGATTCATAAACACATACCGTTCGTAAGGATTTCCAGAATACCAAGCCACGAAAAATTCAGAGGCATAGGCATATCCAACCATCAAACCCGTGGTCATAATGATTTTGTTCATCACTTCCATATGGTCGATCGTAATGTAATCTTTAAATTGAGGGAAACCGATTCGAACCAAGGTCATCAAAGTCACAACCATCGCAAATCCAGAAAAAATCGCGCCCGCCACAAAGTACGGAGGAAAAATTGTCGTATGCCAGCCCGGAAGACCTGCCACCGCGAAATCGAACGATACGATTGTATGAACCGATAAAACCAGAGGCGTTGATAGACCTGCTAAAATCAAATAAACCATTTCATAGTGGCTCCAATTACGAGCCGTTCCACGCCAGCCCAGTGATAAAATACCGTAAATTAATTTACGAATTTTATTTTTTGCGCGATCTTTAATCGTAGCAAAATCTGGAACCATACCGACGTACCAGAAAACCATAGATACTGTGGCGTAGGTAGAAACCGCAAAAACGTCCCACAATAAGGGCGATCGAAAGTTAACCCACAATGGCCCACGCTGATTCGGATAGGGAAATAACCAGAAATCAAGCCACGGACGACCTGTATGAAGCAACGGAAACAAACCCGCCGTCATAACTGCAAAAACCGTCATGGCTTCTGCTGTTCGCGCTACTGATGTTCGCCATTTTTGCCGAAACAAAAACAAGATCGCAGAAATCAAGGTGCCCGCATGACCGATACCGATCCAAAATACGAACGTGATAATCATTGTTCCCCAACCGTTGGGATGGTTCACACCTAATAAACCCATACCATTTGAGATAATCATTCCTAAAACGAAAAGATAAAATAGTAAAAGCGTTTTAGCGCTTATAAATATCCCTACCCAACCCTTGCCCGGCAAAGTTTCTACCGGCGTACATATATCATCCGTAATATCCTTAAGAGACTTGTCTCCAAGAATGAGTTGATTACGTTTCATCATACGTGACCACCTTCACTTGATTGCGTTTCTTTACCATTGTTTCGAATTTTGGCTTGGTAACGAACCGACGGAGCCGCATGCCACTCTTCTAACAGGGCATAGGATCGATCGTTCTTAAATAATTTAGACACTTTTGATTCAGGATCATTTGTATCACCGAACACAATTGCGTTCGTTGGACAAGAAGTCTGGCAAGCTGTTTTGATTTCACCATCTTTTAAAGGACGGTTATCTAGTTTAGCTTTATTTTTGCCTTCTTTAATTCGCTGAACACAGAATGTGCATTTTTCCATGACCCCTCGAATTCGGACGGTTACGTCAGGATTCAAAGCCATGTGCATTGGTTTTTCAATTTTCTTTGCGTAATTAAACCAATTAAATCGGCGCACTTTATAAGGACAATTGTTCGAGCAATATCGAGTTCCCACACAGCGGTTGTATACCATTTCATTCAAGCCTTCGCTTGAGTGAACCGTTGCCAATACCGGACAAACCGTTTCACACGGAGCATTGTCACAGTGTTGACACATGACCGGCTGGAAAACCGCTCGAGCGTCTGCGATATTTCCTGTGTAATATCGATCGATACGGATCCAATGCATTTCACGACCCTGCATTACATATTTTTTACCAACAACCGAAATATTATTTTCTGACTGACAAGCCACCATGCAAGCAGAACATCCTGTGCAGGAATTCAGATCAATCGCCATACCCCATTTATGTCCGTTGTAGGCATGCCCAGACCAAACTGACCAAATCGGGTGCTTGTGAATGATATGATCTTTCTTTGCTTGATAATCTTTTAAAGTCGCTTCAACAACGATTTGTCGACCTTCCATTGCATGATGCTGCTGAGTTTGAGCAATATCATATTTTTTTGAGGTAACCTTAACGTCTGTTTTCAATCCAGCAAATACTATCTGGCCGTTTTCGACTTGAGCTAATTCATAGACATTTTTACCGATTTCATTCCCAACAGCACCAACATGGGTGCGTCCGTAACCTACAGCTACCGCGATCACATCATCTTGCAATCCTGGTTGAATAAAAACAGGCAATTCCATTTTATCTTTGCCTACGGTCACTTCAATTATTCGGCCTTCTTTAACATCCAGTTTTTTAGCAGCAGCTAGTGATATCGAAGCATAATTATCCCAAACCACTTTAGTTACGGGATCTGGTAATTCATGTAGCCAGCCAATATTGGACGAACTGCCCGCACCATCACCTAATTGACTATTTGAATACAGAACCAATTCCCAGCCCACACTTGGACCTGGCTTTTTAATTTCCGTCAGACTTGCTACAGAAAAATTTCGAGCGATGTCAGAGCCGCTATCGACATCTCCGATTGAACCCGTTTGTAATAGCTCTTGCCAATTTTTATCAAAATTAGCGCCTTTGCCATGCTTAGGAAATATTTCAGTTTTCCAAAGATTTCTTAGGTAATCATAGTAGGATTCAAATTCTTGAATTCGTTTTGGGCCGACTTTGGCTTGAAAGCACCAATTCATCAATGTCAATTGAGCCGACTGAGAATCGTACATGGGTTTAATCGCCGGTTGCTGAATAGCATACACTCCCGAAACAAATTCAGCATCACCCCAATTTTCTAGCGAGTGATTTTCAGGCAATACATAGTGAGCTAACTGCGCCGTCTCGTTCATTCGATCACCAATGTAGACAACTAAGTCCACCGATTTGATCAATTCAGCAAATTCCAATTTAGAGGGCAATGCATAGGCAGGATTGACCCCTTGAATGATCAACGTCTTTACTTTTTTATCTCGCATAGCTTCAACAAGATTTACGATCCCCGAATGAGTCGCCGTCGACGTCATTGTTTTTTTATGCTGAACCGTTTTTCCATCATTTTCTAATACGGAATTCAAAAAGTTTACAACAACTTGCAAAGCACCCGCTGTGGCCGTTTGCGCCTTGAGGCCGCCAGCTACAACTAAAGACTGACCGCGATTTTCCCATAGATCTTTGGCGATTTCTTTCATCAAATCCGCTTCGATATTCATGCCTTCAGTCAATTTGCCAAAGCCATTGAGCCAACTTTTCACTTCGCTATTGCTTGCGTAGGCTGATTTGCCTTGGGCTACAACTAATTCTTGAGCCAATGCAACCGCTACTGCTAGCTGCTGCGACGGCTTTATTCTAACTCGAATATCAGCGTTAGCACCAGTCAGTGAATAATTGGAATCAAACGAAACCATTCGGGACATTTTCGCAAAATCCTTACGATTTTTAGAAAATTGTTTTGTAAACACAGTCGGCGCGACCCACGTACCTAAAAAGTCAGCATCGATCGAAACAATCATTTGCGCTTTATCAAATCGGTAAAATGGCAGAAGATCGGTTTTATATGAAGCCAACTGACCTTTACGAATTTCTTCGTTAGCTAAAACTTCCCATGCTACATGAGTGGCCTTGAAGCCTTCAGAGAAATCTTTGAAAATAGCTTGCGTAGATGGCGAAACAGAATTTCCGGTCAGCAAATATACGCCACCTTTTTTCAAAGACCCAACAACCGCCTTATCCATATCTTCCCAAGACGTTGCGATTGTATCTTTGTTCGTGCGCTTTTCATTAAATAAATTCTTTTTAGGACCGGTTAAGCGATCTGGATCGTATAAGGACAGAATGTGAGCTTGCGATCGAATGCTGGTTCCGCCCTCATTCAAAGGATTGCTTTCAAGGCTTTCCATTTTAATCGGACGGCCTTCACGAGTTTTAATCAGAACCCCAAGACTTTCCTGTCCGTCAAAAAAGGTCGATGTGTAATAGTTAGGAACTGAAAAAGTCACTTCTTCTGGCTGTTTATTATAAGGAACAATTTTTTGAACTGGGCGACGAATGCAGCTGGCTGTTGAAAGCGCAAGAGACGCTCCCATAAGCTTTAAGAATTCTCGGCGTGCCCACGGATTTTCCTTTCCTTCTTTTAAAGGCGACGACATAAATTCAGTTTCGACAGTTTTTTTAAACTCTGGATCCTGCATGTATTGATCAATGCTTAACCAATATTTATTATTATGTTCAATTTGAGGTCGCAAAGCTTTCTTAGCCTCTAAGTTTTCGTCGTGGTCATGATCATGATCGTTATGGTGAATTTCAGACATCGCTTACCTCAGATTAATGGTGACACGTAGTGCAGTTAAGTGGCGCTTTGTTCTCTTCTTGTCGGTGACAGTTTATGCAAAAACCCATTGATAAATCGGCGTATTGATAAACCTTAGCCATCGTTTCAATTGGACCATGGCACGTCTGACAATTCACACCCTTGGCAATGTGAGCCGAGTGATTGAATTGCACGTGATCAGGCAACATATGCACCCGAACCCATTCAATTGAATTGCCCGCGTCATAAGCTTCGCGCATTTTTTGAATATGCGGAGAATCTGTTTTGACCTGTAAATGACAGTTCATACACGTTTGTAGAGTCGGAATATTGGCACTTTTTGAACGTTCCACCTGATTGTGGCAATATTGACATTGCAACCCCAGTTTACCCACATGAAGTTCATGTGAATACGGAATCGGCTGCTCGGGCGAGTAGCCTGTGTTGTAGCCCCAGTCAGGCTGAAACTTACAACCGCTCATTAAGAAAACTAGACCCATCAAGGCACCAAAAAAAGTGACCCGCAGACTTTTATTTAGTCCTTGGTTTACTTTTTTGTTTTTGAAAATAATAGACATGAATGATCCTAAAATCTTTTTAGTTTATTAATAAAAAAAATTGTTAATGCTCTATTTAAAATACCAATCAGTTCTTTTTGCAAGATTCTTTTTGAAAACTAATTGAAATTGTTGAATTTTAAATCCTTATGCCTATATTATAAGCAAGAGCAATCATTCAAAAAACACTCGTCTGGTAGAATTAAATTTTTCGTTTTGTAAAACATATTTGCAATTTAACACCCGTCGGACTTGTTCCATTGTCCGATGTCGCGATTCCGCACATGAGGCACATAACTTGTCCGCCTTTAACATCAGCGACATTGGCTTCTCCGATAAAAATTAATTTTCCAGTAAAGGGCGCTACGTAATTATTGGGATAGATTACGGCATGAGCATTGGCAAATACACCATTCATCTTCTCCGCCTGAAAAATTCCGTAAGCATTGGATCGCGTGCCAGTCCAATACATCGTGTTTTGATCTGCGCTCAACGATGGCTGAATATCCTCGTCTGTCAAACTAGACCCGTTGACCCCTGGAACCAATTCGACTGCTGAAAAATTAGGGTCCGTGAAGCTGGCGTGATAAATGTGATGACGCTTTCGCGAGGCTGTCGAACAGGTCGTTCCATTGTCGTCGGCGCGATCTGACTCAAAATAAAGATCTACTTTACTTCCTTGCGATCCTACAACAAAACCATTGTCATCAATAACGCAAAATAAACGCGATTTCCTTTTGAATTCACAGTCACCGAATCGGTCCACCCGCCATCAATATTTACGGGCGCCGGCAATACCCGGAGAGGCTCCCAACCGTCTAGAGCGGTGACTCCCTGAACCAAGTCACCCAAAGGCGGGTTAAACACATCCACCTCAGCAACAATGGCTCCTGTCTCTGTCTGAGCGTTTCCGTTTGAAGCGTCCCCGCTTTTGCTACAGTTGACAAACGTCACGGCCGCCAAACAACCAGAAACTATTAATAAAAACCTAATATTCCATTTACTGGGCATTAGCTTACGATTTTACCTTCTATTGCTAAAAAACGCAAACTACGAACTGAGGCTTAAAAGAATCAGCTTTTTTGAGAAATCTCAGGCCTTGCGCCAAGAGTTATAATATTTTCAACTATTACAAAAATCACAGTCGAGAAACTAACTACAAAATTCCATCACTTAGGATTGCCCTCGCGGCCTTTTGTTTTCCCAACGAAATCTTAACACTAAAATTTACCTGTCAAAAAGATTTACATTTGGGCAAGCCCGCCTCCTGTGCTAATTCTCGTCGAGCAACATACATCTCGGGGTGGGATTTTTAGCATTTCGCTTCGACAACAAACAAAACAACGGGGGATCCTTTGAAATCTATCATTGCTTCATTAGTGCTTACATCGTGTTTACTTGCAGTGAACACCGTTCTTGCTGAACCATCACCACAGGCAAATTGCAGCGTTCGCAGAAATGGAAATTACACTGGCGAAACCATCATGTGGAATCAGTTTTTCACAACAGTTGATCAATACTCACGTCAAAACGGCTGCTCTGTAGGGAAGATTTCTTACACAGCTGAAAGTGGACGTTTGTACATTGACGGGCGAAAAATTGGTTCTAATTTATCAAATAGTGAAATGAACCGACTACGTCGTGACTATGGCTACACTGAATCTTCGTGCCCGACTTTCACATGTGACGAAACAGGTGGATCACCTTCGTATCCAAATCCTGGACATGGCGGCGGCGGTAATTATGCGTGCGTAGGAAAAGTAGTGAACAACGGCTACAGCCAAAGTTCAGCGCGACAAAATTGCCAAGACATCAACAGCTATTCTGAATTAGATTGCGTAGATTTAGTTTTAGGCCGCGGCTACAGCCCGTCTTACATTCAATCCACTTGTCGCTCAGTGAGCAGCTCTGAAGTTCAGTGCATCCGAAGTCGCATGAACAAAGGTCAAAGCCCTTCGTCAGCGAAAAATCGTTGCCGTTACTAATTACTATTTGAGAAATGCAAGAGTGAGTTTTTAGTGAACTCACTCTTTTTCTGGGGTCATGTTTTTTTTTGGGGTTTCACGTGTTAACTTTTGTTCTGTTTCTATTTAGTTTTAATGCACAGTCTGCCATTACAAAGCTTGCGACTGCAGCTTCTCAGAATCAAATCTGCCGAAGCGAATTGTCACGCGCTGGCATTTCCTCTATAAAACAGACTCAGTATTGCCAATCAATAAAACCCTCACAATGGGTCTGCTCGGATGTTATTATTAAAAAATATCACTCTTTGGAATTGGCTAAAGACATTTGCGGTTCGGCTACAACTTCGGAATCGTCGTGCTTTGCAAATGTTATAAATCGAAACTACGATCCCTATGTCGCTAAACGCGTTTGCCGTGTAGCTAGTCGATAAACTGATTACGCCTTAGGCATTTTTAATCGTCCATTTCGAACGGTTGCCACGTACACTACCAGCAGCAAATGCGCGAGCACGAATCCACCAACGTATTCAATGCCACCGGCACCAAATCCATAGGAATGAAGGCCTGCCCCCAGCACAAAATTAACACCGTACCAAGCCATTATAACTAGCGAGAATGTCAAAACGCCTGCGGCAACCATTCCGAAATCTTTTAGCCAACCCACAAGGCGGCCATGGATCACGGCCAAGTAACCAAGCAGAGCTATCAAAGCCCAAGTTTCTTTTGGGTCCCAGCCCCAAAAACGGCCCCACGAATAATCAGCCCAAATACCGCCTAAAATTATTCCGGGTGCTAGAAACACTATCCCTATCTGCATCGCCCTATAGACGGACATTACAATCGCTTTAACTTTGTCTTTATTTTTATCTTCACCTTTTAAAAAATAAATGAGTCCAATATCGCCCAACGCAAACGCCAAGAAAAACGCAGCGTAGCTTATTGTGATGGTCATTACATGGATAGTTAACCAATAGTTGCTTCTTAGAACAGGCTCTAGTGGCTGTAATGAGGGATCTAAAAACACGGGTGCCGAGTCAGCCACAATAAGGGCAAAGGAAGACACAATCGCGCCAGCCATGATAATAAATTTAAATTTATAGATTTTCTCTAGCACGGCCGAAAAAACCAAACTGCCCCAGGCGACCCAAACAACCGTTTCGTACATATTTGTCACGGGTGGACGGCCCATCAAATAGCAACGAACTCCAAATCCAAACGTGTGCATTAAAAATCCAGAAATTACCAAGGCCCAAGCCGGTGTCATGACCCAATGTTTGTTCGTGATCCAGGAAAATAAAACAAACACGGCCCCTAGTAAATACAATGCGTAGGCCCACATAAATGGGTGATACAAATTATAATTTATTTCAACTTGAATTTTGGTGTCATCAGGATACTTACTCGGATTGGCTTGCCTTGCCACATCTTCAAAGGCTGCTACCTTTTGATCTAAGGCTCTTTTTAATTCCGCAATCTCTGAGGACTCTTTTCCTTCATTAGAGGATACGATGACTGAAATAAAACCCTTAGTCATATCTAAAAACTTTTCTTGCGCGTCCCCTTGAAGGTCGGCAATCGGCAGCCAGGCATCGCCTTCTTTTGGAGGGACCAGTCGAATCATGCGACCAGAGGCAATTTCGCTAAAAATAAAAAACTGATTTTCAAGTCGCTGCAGGGCTTGAAAATAGGGAGTCAATTTCTCTTTTGATTCGCGTTTAGACGCCAATTCTGCTCGTAAATCCGCAAATTTTGAATTCCCAAATAATTCATCACCGCGGTAATACCTTTTTTGTGCATCCAAACCCATCCGACTTAAAACTTCAAAATTACGAACTTCAAATAGCTCTTTAACTTGCCAGGTTTGCGGTGCCAACATCCAGGTCAAAATAATTTCGTAGGCTTCCCGTGATTCGTACCTTTGCTTGCCGTACACCAGAGACAACATTTCGCGCGCAAAACTATCAAACGGTTTAACCCGGCCATCGGCCTGCACGGGCAGCGCTCGTAATGCGTCACCCTCTTTTAGATAACCGGCAGAAGCGCGGCTTGCGATGACGCTCACTAAAAATAAAACTCCTATTATAAGAATTTTCATACAGACTCCTTAAGAGTTTTTTGTTGCCGAGGGTGCGGGCGATCGCGTTCCCAAATGACGAAAGTAAAATAAAAATATAATTCCTAAAGTCATTATCAGCGACCCTAAATATTTTAGCCAGCGACCGGGGTCCTTGTTAATCGAAAATACCGAAGCCACAGGCTGCCCCATTGGGCCGTCTTGAAAGCTGGCCTGATAGACTGTCATCCCATTGTGTTTCAGCGGCTCATTCATGGAAATTTCTTGTTCACCTACGCCTTGAACAGTGACGATGGATCGATAGCTCATTGCACGAGTCGTTCCTTGGTATTTTTCCATATGAAATTCATTTAGAAAAATTGAAAATCCAATATCAAATCGACGATTCCCATAGCTCACAAAATAAACTGCGTTGTCGGCAAAAAACTTCACAGTATCGTTTAGCAACATCCAGCTTTTTTTACCCTGAAATTCCACTTCAACGGCTTCTGAGGTCAATGGAGTGGGTTGTTCACGAGGCTCAACTTTCCATCGTTCTTCTGCTTTTTCTAAATAGCGCAAGATTCTGAGTTCTAATTTCATCCACGGTGTCTGAATAGCCTGGCCCTCTTCAACCGTGCCTTCTTTAACAGCATCCAATCCTTCTTTAGAAAACAAGGCGTATTTGATTTTTTTTCCGTCCGCCAATAAATAAATCTCGTTTACACCAGTCCCAGTGGGCGGAATCGAGCCAAAATGAATTCTAAGCGGACCCAAATCCATACTGACAAGGTGTGTGGGGTGCCTCTGAACCATCCATTCAATAAAATTAGCCATGCCGTTACTGAGCTGAAATCGCAGACCAGATCCTAGCCGAGGGTTATCGGAAGGAATGGTTTCGCGACTGGACAATGCGTACCTATAGTAGTTTGTAAATTTAATTCCTGTTTGATCTTTGTATATTTCAAAGGGCTTTTCGAAGCTGGGCGGATTTCTAAAAAAATCCACTTCTTTTTCATAAATCTTGGAATAATTATTTCCGTCAAAAGACGAATACACAGTAATATCCGTATTTGGCAGGCTTACAAAACGATTTTCATCGCCAATGCCCACGCGCATACTGCCATCAATTCCAAACTGGTTAGTTACAAATTGCCCCGTCATTATGCATAATATTCCAACATGGGCGCAAATAAATGAAATATGTCTCAATTTCCAAGGAAATCTATCCACTATCACGGCTATTAAATTTGTAGCAAACACACCCATGATAATCGACATGTAGATCGAATCATAAACCAGTTTTTTAGCGGCCGTAGCGTCATACTTGGCTTCGACAAATGTACCTATTGCAGTAATCGTTGCAATACTGCAAATGACCATAACTGCTAATTTCAGCGACGATAGAAATTTTAAAACTTTTTTAGGCATTGAGTATCAATAGTATAACGCTTAAACAATCGCCAAGTCTAATATTTTCACGACAAATTGACCAGAACGTAGTTCAAGGCATTTTTCAACTTCTGTGAAACTTTTTGATAGTCTAAATTTAACTTTTTCGTGTTTTCATTCATATATATCGCTCGACTTATCTCAACTTGAAGCACTTGCTGGCCTTGCTGAGGTTTACCGTATTCTTCAGTCACACGTCCGCCCTTATATGGCCAATTGTAGCCAACTTTAAATCCTGCTGTTACATAAGCAGCAATAACCAAGTCGCGAAAGGCTAGTGAACAACTTGTTTGATTGCAGTCGGAAATAACTATATCGGCTCGTATTTCACCCGGATCTAAATGCATCGACGTTCCTAGCGAGGGCATTGAATGCAAATCGAGGTGATAAATTGAATGTTTTTTTGTTTTTGTTTTTAGTTCACTGTACAAAGCGCGCACAGAAGCATGAAATGGTTCATAGATGAGGTCTTTTAATTTGTCATGCGTGTCATACGACATTGGCTGATGAATTAGTTTTTCTTTAAATGTGGTCATAGACCAATGAAAGCCCCGTTCAAACCCTTTTTCATTGTCTGCTCCTTGCACCGACGACTTGTCTATATCGGAAGGTATTCGATTCAAATCAACGGCGTACCGGTGCCAGTCCGTTTTAACAAAAGGTATCGCTAGTGAATTGAGACCTTCGGCATAGAGAACATCGACAAATCGATCCACGTCTCGCATCAACATAGGCTCTTCTAAATTGAGCAACCACGGAGTAAGGTCCGGTATTTTTTCACCCGTATGAGGAATCGTCACAAAAAAAGGTTTTTGACTCACTCGAGCCTCCTTGTCACAATAAGGCTATCATGACTGAAACGAATAAAAAATCGAAAATTTATACGCGCACCGGAGACACTGGCACGACTCGGCTGGTTGATGGTGCCTGTGTTGAAAAATTCGATTTACGCGTCGATGGCTATGGAACAGTTGACGAGCTAAATTCCTATTTAGGCGTTGTGCGTCTTCATGCAACCGAAATGAAAACGGAGTCTGATTTTTTGGCTCGAATTCAAAATCACCTTTTCCGAGTTGGCAGCCTGCTTGCGTGCAGCGATTCAGAGACCTTTAAAATCTTGCCCAATATTGAATCTAGGCACATCGAGCTTCTTGAAAAGAAAATTGACCAATTGGATTCCGAGCTGCCTGAACTAAAAAATTTCATTCTACCCTCGGGTTCAGCGGCCAGCAGTCATTGTCAATTTGCCCGCACCTTGTGCCGAAGAGCCGAGCGTCGCACTGCTGAAATTATTGCCACCTTTGACAGCGACTTCAAACTGCTTAGTCCCGTGCTAGTTTATTTAAATAGACTTAGTGATTTGCTTTTTGTTTATTCACGTTGGTTTAATATGAAATCAAAACATCCAGAAATGATCTGGGATAAAGAAGTCTAAAAATATGCATCTTGAACTAGCACAAGAATCTCATAATGAAGAATTGCTTGAATTTTACAGCCGGTTCCCTTTGGAAAATGTGATCCAGCTAAAACTAGATCGAGGACGCGATTTTTTCAAATATTACAATTTGCAATCTGACAAATATGTTTCCTACATATTACGAGACGATAAATCGACAAACATTATGGGCCACGTTAGTTTTATCATCGAAACCGTCATGATTGAAGGCAAACAGACCCGGATTGCCTGGTCTAGGGACTTGCGAATTTCATCCGATCGTCGGGCTATTTTATCTTGGACGGAACATACCAAAAGTGTGTTTGTTGAAGTTCGAAAATTATTCAATGTCGATTATTTTTTAACAATGTTAAACATGAACGAAGTCGTCGCATTGAACACCTTCACCCGACCCCGATCGCAAAAACGATTTTTACCACGATATTTTCTGTATCGAAAGTTTGATTTGGTATCTCTGCACGGACAATTTCCGTTTACGTACCCACCCGATTCAAGTTTAAAAATCAGACGTGGCAATCCGAATCAAGCAGACTTGTATTTAAACTACTTGATGAAAAAAAATCAAGAGTCCTCGTTTAGCTTGTATTCCGACCGCGATAGTTTTCTAGAAATGATGGAACGTTGGACATCTCTATCCTGGGAAGATTTTTTTATAGCTTTTGATGCCAAGGACAATATTGTAGGAATTTTAAGTTCCTGGTCAAGCGCTGGCGTCCAAGACTATATACCTCTTCGATATACTTTACGGGCGCACAATTTTAGACAGTTTTTAAAATTTGGAAAATTGTTTTCCTGGTGTCGAACGCTGACCAAACCATTTCATAGAATTAAAATCGAAGCGGCATTGAACTTTCGAAGCCTAAATCATATTTATGTCGATCACCCAGATGTATTTCATAGTTTACTTTGGAAAGCCTTCGAAGAGGCCCGAGACAACGAATTTCTGGTGTATGTTCGCGATCGCAAAAACATAAGTTTAAAGCCTCCTCTTGGATGGATTTCCGCGGAACAAACGTACGGAATGTACTGTACTGTGTTGCCCGATGAAGAAGTTCCGCCGTTTTTGCATCCCATTCACGAGGGAATCATGAATGTAGAAACAACTAGACTCATCTAGTTCCGCCCCAGTCTTTATTTAACCTACACGATATTTTATTACTTTTTCGACGTCTGGTTTGCACGTGCCGCAAGCCGTAGAACAGCCCGTCCATTGCATGGCAAGCTCATGGGTGTGAGCGCCATTGAGAATGGCTTGATCCACAGTTTTGGTTTTTACGTGACGGCAGTGACATATTTCTTCATCTTTGTATGGGTATTCCCATTTTTCATTTAGTTTTAGGACAAACTCACGAAGAAGCATTTCTGAATGGGACGTTCCGGAAGGCGCAGGCCATTTGAAAACATCGTTGCCGTGCTCCGCACGATAATTTTTAACGAGCTGAGTGAATTCAAAACAGCCTATGAAGGTTACTTTATTTTGGTCTCCAGAGGATTCACATTGAATTTCGTCTCGACCATCACTTTTTGCTTTTACTATTTTTTTTGCGCTTTCCATTTCCTTAAATTATACTCGATTCCGCCCATGAATGAAACTCCCCTAGACTTCGATTTTTTAATATTGAACCGAATACCTACACTGTATTCGGCGCGGCGTTTTCAGGAGGAAATAGATCGACACAATTTAAAAGGTTTGCTGATTAGTCCAGAGGATCTGTCTGAATATTTGTCTCAAAACAAGACTGACCAACCCAAATGCCCTCCAATTTTATATCGCCAGGGTGATTTCAATTTTTGGAAAACCCACAGTCGCCTGCTCGAGCTGCCTTTAAAAATCATTAACAAGCCTAGTCGTTTTATCGAAGCGAGAGACAAATGGATTACAGCAAAGAGGTGGCTGAAATTGAAAATTCCTATCCCGCAAACAGACTTAATTTCGCATTATATATCCAGTAGTGGACAGTTTGGTTTTGATGGTTCTTTGTCGATGCACTACGAAGAAATATTTGAAAAAATTCAGATTCGATTTGGAATTCCATTCGTGATAAAAAAACGCTTTTCCAGCCAAGGAAAAGAAGTTTTTTTTATAAATGATTTTTCTACTTTTTTTGAAATACTTAGTAACGACGCTAAAGATTTCAATTCTGCCTGCACTTTAGAATTAAATTATTTCAAAACCGAAATCGAACGCAGCTTAGGTAACCCACCGAATTTGATTCAAGTGCAGCTGCAAAGATGGATAGTTCAAAAATGTGTTCAAGAATGCCTCGGCTACGATGTTCGCAGCTTTCAAATTCAAGACGTTTCCTTTCCAATCGAACGAAGAAACTCAAAATCGTTCCAAAGCAATTTGCACCAAGGGGGGCAAGCCTTCGAAACGAAATTAACTCAGAAAGAGCACGATTATTGCAAATTTATTCAAGAAAACTCGGCACTCACTTACTCGGGTATAGATTTTCTACGCACGGCAAACGGGCCAATGTTTTTAGAAATAAACCCGAGCCCTGGTTTTGAAGGGATAGAAAAAATTCATTCAAAAAGCATAGCAAAAATGCTAATTGATTTACTCTAAATTTGAATTCAACGGTTTTTTACTACTCTCTACACATTTAAGCTCAGCAATTCTAGATTGAATTATTTCTAATCGACGATTAATTCCAAATCTTTGGTGAGAGGATCTTTCTATAGCGGCCAATCCAGAAGCCGAATCGTCATCAATCAGTCCAATTTTTCCCCAGCATTTTGATACGATATACCTGTCTAAATCGATACTTAACCTTTTCACACCATTTTTTTGAAGCTGAGCGCAGAAATAGTAGGCTGAATTTAGTAGTTTACTTGCGTTTTTGGCATCATTTTCCAAATTTCCCAAGTCTTCACATTGATTTTTAATTAAGCCTGCACCTTTTAACATTGCCATTACATTGGGGTTAAGATTTTCAAGATTGTAGCTTTGATCGATTTTATTTTTTTCGGATTGTAAAGTACTGTAATCAATTGTTCGTGAATCTTTCGAACGGTGGGCTTCGTTAAATTTCGCTAAAATTGCTCTAAAATAAAGATCATTTATCAGGTAATTCAATTTAGAATAGGACTGAGTGAAACTTTTGACAGATTCTTCATATTTATCAATTCTATGCTCTAACCATTTTCCTGCCAATGATCTATTTCGCAGTGTATCCTTGTATATTTTTTCTGCTAAATTTCGAACTTCTACAATAAGTTCTGTTTCCGAAATCAGTTGACGCTCATCAGAACTCGCACTCATAAATCCT
>JAYVPD010000059.1:0-31744 GCA_043757515.1 Pseudobdellovibrionaceae bacterium | reverse complement strand
ATAAAATTAAAACACCGGAAAAGTCTAGAATTCTTAGAAATGACCTTAACTTAGGGCATTAAGGCTTGGTTGTTCAGCGCCTTAGTCGACAATAAGGTTATGAGCCGTAAAACAATCCCTGAACTTGAATTGATTCATCAGCTTAAAGAGGAACTTAAAGGAATTGCGCGCTTTGAAATCATAGGTGAATCCCAGGACGAAAATTTACGAATGCCGATTCACAAAATTTCTTTTGGCAGTGAAGACCCCACCGCGCCAACGTTGGGACTTATTGGCGGTGTGCACGGGCTCGAGCGGATTGGCTCGCAAGTTAATTTGGCTTTGCTACATTCGCTGTCCCAGCTGTATCAGTGGGACGAAACCATTCGACACAATTTGCAAAAAATTAGAGTTTTTTTTATCCCCATTGTAAATCCAATTGGAATATTAAAAAAAAGACGTTCAAACCCCAACGGCGTCGATATTATGCGAAATGGTCCGATAGATGCCGAAGACAAGGTACCGACTTTCTTAGGTGGCCATCGTATTTCCAATCGTTTGCCCTGGTTTCGTGGTGATCACATTGAACCTGAAACATTGGCACTTTTAACTCATGTGAAAAAAGAAATTGAACACGCCAAAGTGGCTGTGACGGTGGATTTTCATTCTGGCTTTGGTTTTCAGGATCAAATCTGGTTTCCCTATGCAAAAACTAGAAAGCCATTCGGAGATTTAGCTTATTTTGAATCCTTTATTGGGTTGATGAATAAAACGTATCCCAATCATTTTTATAAGATTGAACCGCAGGCGTATTTAACCCACGGTGATGTCTGGGACTATCTCTATGATTGGAAAAAAAGTTTAAACCAAAATCAGAGCGTTTATTTGCCCCTGTGTTTGGAAATGGGTTCTTGGATGTGGGTGAAAAAAAACCCAATGCAATTGTTCACTGCTGATGGCGCCTATAATCCGGTAAAAACGCATCGTTATAAACGGGCACTTCGTCGACACAACACTTTTTTCGAGTTTCTAATTCGAGCCTTATATTCTCCTCAGAGCTGGTACCCCAAGTCCGCAGAGGAGCTTGATCTGCATCGAGCCCAAGCAATGGAAAAATGGTATGGGAAATAATAGAAACTGGATTTTAATTCGAGGACTCATTCGAGGGAGTTTTCACTGGCACACATTTCCAAAAAAATTAGCAGCCGCGTTTCCTGATGACACATTTCATGTTTTTGATTTGCCCGGAAATGGCCGTCGTAATAAAGAGCGCAGTCCTTTGAGTTTGGATGAATACACGGATGATATACGCGTTCAAGCGCGGCGGCTTGAACGCATCCACGTAATCGCTATTTCCTTGGGTGGAATGATCGCCCTGGATTGGCTGGCCCATCACCCTGGAGAAGTCGAATCCGCATTTATCATGAATACGTCCTTGGGCGACACCGGGCCATTTTATAAACGGCTTAAATATTTAAACTACCCCAAAATTGTTAAATCATTCTTTTCTGATTTAGAAACTCGCGAAAAAATGATTTTGGAAATGACCTCTAATAATCTCAAAGAGCATGCCGCCGTATTGCCTGAATATGTTGCACTTGCCAGGCAGTTTCCTGGCGAGCGAATCAATTTTGTTCGGCAATTGGTGGTAGCTGGAAAAACTCGCTACAATCCGGCACTTGAGCGGTACAAAAACCTCAATTTTGTCGTTAGCGCGAACGACCGTTTGGTTCACAGTGAAAACACATTGAATTTGAGTCAACGATTGAATCTCATTCCCAAAATTCACCCCTGGGCCGGTCATGATTTGACCTTAGATGATCCCGATTTTATGGTCAGCCATTGCCTTGACGTCCTTCGCAGTCCAAAGGCATAGATTGACTAAGCGGGCCCTCAGTCTGTAAAAATTCTCCACCTATGCGACTTTTGTATGACAGGGAGCCTGGAAATTTTTACAGCTCAATTCGATTTAAGTCGCAAATTGGTCGGGAAATATTCATTTATTGACTGGAGCTAAGATTCCATTTTTACTTCCAAATGCTTGATATGAGAGAATAAAAGAGAATGAACCAAGACCACCGCTCGCGACTCAATTTCCTGCTGTTTATTGTTATTTTCAGTCTCTCTTTTGGGGCCCAGGCTTCGCTTTATTCAAGTCAATTTTATTCTTTAGATACAAGTTCTCAGGTGCCGGCGTCTAATAATTTTTTTGGAATCGTTCGATTTGAAAGCATGGATTATTTTACGGCCTTGCCTGGCGAAGAAAAACTAAATCGCCAACAATATTTATCGGCACGACTTGGTCTTACAGGTTTGAGTTATGACACGCACTGGGGTTACGGAGCGGATCTTCAGGCGGGTAAATACAATTATGGTTCGTCCAATTATTCTATTCAGGAAGTATTTCTATTTTATCGACTAGAAAGTTTTTTCAAAATTATTGTTGGTCGAAAAAAAGTCGACTGGAGTATATTAGACAACTATTGGAAAACAAGTCTTTGGCAGCCAAAATACGCGATCGATTATTTGCGTCCAGAAGAGCAGGGACTGACCGGAGCATTTTTTGAGTACCAGAGATCTGATTTCCAGTTTGTAGCTCTGACGACGCCGTTGTTTATTCCTAATATGGGGATCGATGTCCGTGAAGAAAGTGGCGAGCTGGTTTCAGATAGCCGTTGGTTCAGAAAGCCTTCTAATAAGTATGATTTCAACGGCAGAATTAAAACAATCAGCTATGATTTGTCCGTGCCAGAAATTCGCAGCCTTATTTCAAGACCTGGGGTTGGCTTTAATATGTCCGTCGGGGACAAAACGCAGGGCTTTTGGTCAAATCAAAGCGCCGGCTATAAGCCCGTCAATGATTTACTTCTGCGACGTGAAGGGTATGCACAGGCAGGCGAAAAAAGCGTTAAAGTCGTCGTATCGCCAGATGTGACCTATCATTCTTTGTTGTCTCTTGATGTTGGGTATTCATTTAAAAACCTACGATTGATCGGCTCTTATATCGAAGATTCGCCTAAACCAAAAATTCCTGTCGACGATTGGGTGATTCAAACTTTAGAACCAATGCGTGGGTATTCGCTTATGGTAGAAAATAATATTGAGTCGTCAATAATTAAGGATTTAAAAATTCAACTCGGATATTTGCGAATCTATGGCGGGACAATCACTGATATCAATTCAAAAGGCGAAAAAGACAGCTTCACCTTGTTTGACGAGCGCTTCTATTTTTATAATTCCATGCTCTTTAAAACTGAAGGAAAATTGTTCAAATTATTCAATCGTGATTTTACGACTAAGTTTTCTTATCTAAGGGACTTCAGTCAGCATGGTTCACTTGTCAACACAGAATTTCAATTCTATCCTGTAAAAAAGTGGGCTGTTTTAGTCGGCGGTGATTTTATTTCTGTTGATGATGAAAATGATGCCTCTACATTTTTGAATCAAAATCGGGCTAATGATAGAGTCTACGCAGGGGTGACCTATGTGTTCTAAGCAGATGATTCGGATTCTTTTGGTCGCATTGCTATCCTGGACATTTTTATCGTGTAATTTAAAGATAGGCGAATCACCACCACAAGCCTCGATTCCAGAATACAAAGCCGACAGTTGCTTTAGTACGGCTACAGAAACGCTTTCTAAATTTTTTACAGGCGATGCCAAAGATGAACAGCTCTCTGCAGGCTGGGACTGCTTTGGATCTATGGTTAAAGACTTTAAATCAAAGGTGCGCTGTAAAATACGCGACAAGTGCTCGCCGGCTGAAATTGCACAATTCGTAGAAGATAATTTTTTAAATGAAGACCCGACTGCGGCATCACAAACAGCTGTTTCTGCAGAATTGCAAACTCAATTGATGAAGTTTAAAAAGCTTTTTTTAGGCGGAAATCTAGAATACATCAGCCCTGAAGAGCTAGATCGTCTTATACAGCTGATGTCAAATTTGAAAGATATCTCGAAAGATATAAATCCTTCAATGAAGATTCTGACTCTGCGCTGGGAAAATAAATTGAAAGCGGCGGATTTAAGTCTGCTTGATTTTGAAGCTGTTAACGTAAATTTAGTAAAGTTAGCTCAACGATTAAGCGATCTTATTTACAAAAAAGACAACGTCTACTTTTTCGAGGACTTTCACTCCCTAGTTGGGGAACTTAGAAAATTTGTCGGTGGCAACTGGAGTTGGGTAGACACAGTAAAAAATTATTTGCCTTTGATAAAAAAATTAAAAAAATCAATCAATGGTGGCGATGAAGAGTCTTTAAAGGACAACGAATGGGACCTGTTTCTATTGATGGGCTCGCGCGGCTATATTCAGTTTTTGCGTTACTTCTATTTTATTAAGGATTTAGACCCTGAATCAACCAGCCTTCGCTTGGCCTATACGGCACGTACTGTTGAAGAGGTTTTTCAGATGCTGTACGACTTAATCAGTTTTAAAGATTCGCATCAAGTATCAAAAAAAGAATTAGAAGAACTATTTCAAAGTTTTTCTAATATTTGGCCAGTTTTAAAGACATCACCGATTTTTGTTGCGGAAGCTATGAAAGTCAAAAAAGTTTTTATTGGTGGTACAGAAAACGGTTTTGAAAAAGATGATTTCCTGAGGGCTCAAAAGAAGGTCAATTTATTAAAACAAATTGTAGAAAAATTTGTTCCCTATTACCAATTTTATGGTTTCAGCTGGCACCCTGAGCTTTTAACCCAAGCGGATTCCTTTGATTATTTTGGCAAAGCCACAAAAAACATGGATGAAGTGGTCGACAAACTTACAAATGAATTTCAGTTTGAAAATGGCTATGATCTTAAAAGCTTAGTTAATTTGGTTAATGAACTAGACCGACTGTATCCACCGGCCGACAAAGAGGGCTCTTTAGGGAAAACGTTGCTCGAGTATTCATGCCTGATGCAACTAACGACCGATGTTGTGTTAGATGCTCAAAACCACATTTTAAAAAGTTCCTGTGATCAAATCGAGCTTTCTAAAATTGACTTGGTAAAATTAGTTAAAAAAAGCAGTCAGTTATTTAGTATCTACCTAGACTATTTTTATTTTATTAGTAAATCACGGTTGTTGTTTAATGATTTAGATTTTCAAGTGAAATTGAAAGACTTTGGATTCAATATTGTTACTTTTTTGAAAAACTCGATCGATCAGCGAAAATCAAAGCGAATTTCAAATTACGAACTGAGTTCGTTTGTAGATGAAATGGCAAATCTGGAATTGATCCCTAAAACCATAAGAAAATCTACTATTGGATCCGTACTTCAATTGTTTTTGACGAAAATTTTAGTGCCGGACGAATTAAAAAATAAGCAAATAAAATTTGATGGAATGGAATCTTACCATGTCGAACAAATTTACCGAGAATTAGACAATTTCTTGGGAATAAATATATTTATTCACGAAGCTTTTGAAAATAAAATGAACCAGCGATTTGATTATAAATTCCTTCTCCAACGATTTAAACAGGCCGTTGTAGATTCTGCCAATCCAAATTTTAAATTAGGAATGACTGAATTTGTGAAAAACTTTGAATCGCCGTTTCCTTTAACCGTTGTGTCAGACAATAGGGTATTTTTTAAGAAAAATGCGAATCCTTTGTATGACAAAAATACTCTTGAAAAATATAATATTAATCGATTTTTGGCGGGAATATTGATGCGTTCCTACGCAAAAACGGATACAAAAACGGCCGATTTACTTCTGACCAACTGTCAGGTGAAAGCCGCCTTTTTGGATTTAAAACCTATCTTGGTGGACGCCGATATTATTTCGAATTCCTCGGGAACTGGTTTTATTGATGCTCGATTCATTGAAGCCAATTTGTTTTTACCAAAATCCGACGGCAACGACACGGTCAGTTTTGAAGAGCTTTCCCAATTAATTAATTATATTTTTTCAGGATTTGCTATCGAAGCGGAAGCAAAGAAATACATAGCGGCCGAATGCCAGTCGACTCAGGTAAACAAAGATGTCTTAGTGGATTTGGCCTGCCTTCGGTTTTCCTATAAGAAAAATATCACTAAAGTTCTAAGTTCAATGCCGTCCTTTGTTACCTATTCGCAAACAGAAAGCGCGCCGGAATGGGAACTAGCCTTTTTGAATAATTTAAAATCGGCAGGGTATAAGCCTCGGCCAGATATGAAGGTATCTTTGTCAGATGCCTCGCTGTTTCCTCATATTTTGCAGTATGGCGAATCTATCTTTATTAAATTTGATGCAAACAATGACGGGTTTATTGATAAAAAAGAAGGTTTAAAGGCCTATCCGTATTTTGCATTTCTACTTCGCAAAGTCGCTCGTAAACAGCTCGAAGATGGAACAATTAAAGACACGGACCTTGAGGCCATGTTTACCTACATCCTAAAGTACGGTAAGATTCCAGAATGCAACAAGCCCTTTGTATTGCTCTGTTTGTTTGATCCAAATGTGACCAAATGGCTAGATTGGAAAGCCAACTATCTAAAAGACGATTATACGTTGGCTGCTAATCGCAGTCAGATATCGAAAATATTGGGAATTATTTCTGACATGGTTTCAACCTCACCCTCTGTCCAGGAAGAGCCGGCGTGTACGTCTAAATAGTAAGCAGAAATAAGAGTCGGGTCGTGCCGGTGAAACCTTTGTTGTTCTAAATAATTTAATAAAACTCTCCGATAAAAATATCAGGAGAGTGCGTGCTATTTCCAACCCTTGAATTTGCCTTATTTTTTACCGTAGTTTTTTATTTTAGCTGGGAACTTTCGTTCAATAATTCGTATCGAAAACTATTTCTTTTGGCCGCCTCTTATTTTTTCTATGCGACGTTGGATTTTCGCTTTTTACCTATTTTAATAATAAGCCCCACTTTAAATTTTCTTTTTGGATTATGGATTGGGGTGGAAGACGAGCCAAAGACTAAAAAAATTATTCTGATGATTACCGTCGCCGCCAATTTGGTTTTACTGGGCGTATTCAAATATTTTGATTTTTTTGCTGGAATGATAGTCGACGTGTTTACTCGTTTGGGAATGACCTATGCCTGGCAAGACGACATCTACATGAACTTTGTTCTTCCTTTAGGGATTTCTTTTTTTACCTTTCAAGGAATTTCCTATTTGGTGGATATTTACCGTAAAGATCTGACCTTTAAAAATAGCCTCTTGGATGTGCTACTGTATATTTCATTCTTTCCACACTTAGTGGCTGGGCCGATTGTTAAAGCTAGTGAATTCATACCCCAGCTAAAAGCACCGCCCAAGTCGTCGGAAATTCCATTTCTGTTTTCCATTATTTTGATTTTGCTGGGTTTATTTAAAAAAACAATTATAGCAAATTACTTGGGCTTAGACATCGTGGACCCGATTTTTGAACATCCAAAGAACTACGGATCGCTTGATATTTTATTCGCGGTTTACAGCTACGCCGTGCAAATTTTCTGCGATTTTAGTGCCTACAGTGATATGGCAATCGGTTTTGCTTATTTGCTGGGGTATCAGTTTCCAACTAATTTTAATCAGCCGTATCGTGCGGCCAGCCTTAAAGACTTTTGGCGACGCTGGCATATTTCATTAAGCCGGTGGCTGCGTGAATATTTATATATTCCGTTGGGCGGAAACCGGGCTTCCGAAAAGAAAACCTATCAAAATTTAATAATTACCATGGGGCTTGGTGGCTTGTGGCATGGCGCTTCTTGGAATTTTATAACTTGGGGCTTGCTGCATGGTTTTGGACTGGCTGTTGAAAAAAAGTACAAACTCGATTCTGAAAGTGGAAATCAATGGAAACGAATTGGAAAAATAGTTTTGGTTTTTAATTTTGTGTGTTTTGCATGGATTTTCTTTCGCTCAGAAAGTTTTGGAAAAAGTTTTGAAGTCCTGGGGCAGCTTTTTAATTTTTCTAAATCATCAACAAAAATCACTCCCTTTTATTTGTCATTATTTGTGATTGGCATGAGTTTTCATTTCTTCAAGCCACTAAGATCGTTTTCAATTTCGGATCGATTGTTAAAGCTTCCCGCTTTGGCTTATGCAGTCGTGTTTGCTTTGATGATTACTTTAATTACGGCGTTGATGCCGGAGGGTATTGCCCCTTTTATTTATTTTAGGTTTTAAATGGGATTAGAGAAAAGCTATAAAAACGTATCAGAATCACTGACCATCTTAAAGATGACTCTGGCACTTGCTTTTATACTGAATCTTTCAACCATAAATGAATGGCTTCAGCAGAAAGAGGCCACACCAACGACGGCTACCTTTTTAAAGTTAACTCGTGCTTTGAATGAAGTGGGCGAAGAATTTCATTTAAATTCATTTCGTTCTAGTATCCGAAGTCGATTTTTTAGTAGACCTCAAACCGCCGTGGCTGCGGTAGTTCCGGACGTAAACCCCATGAAACCAGATTTGCCGTCAGATCGAAAAATAGCTGCCATTGACCCAGACCCTGATTTGTTGTCAGAAGATGAAAATTTGACAGAAATGAATTTGATCGAAGATATTATCGATGACGGAACGGAACCTAAAGCAAAACGGGGTGTCCTTATTGTGGGTGATTCCATTTTGAAATCGGGGCTGCAGGAACATTTTGAGCGCAATCTTTCAAAACGGGATGAATCGATTGTGATTGAAGCTAAATCACAGTCTGGTACGGGCCTTTCAAGGCCAGATGTTTTCGATTGGATAAGTTATGTAGATAGCACTAAAGAGCAATTTGAAAAGGTAATCGTTTTCCTTGGGACCAATGATGCTCAAAATTTAGTGGTTGATAAAAAAGTAGTCGTATTTGACACTAAAGACTGGCGAACGGAATATGCGTCACGAGTTCACACCTTGATTCAAAAAGCGTGCAGTAAGTCTAAACAGATGTATTGGATAGGGTCGCTAAAAATGAAATCGGAAGCCTTTGATTCAAAAATGCGGGCACTCAATGAAGTGGTTCGGCAAGAAATTAAAGCGCAACCCTTATGCGCTCAATTTGTGTCGGTTTCAAATTGGTTTACTCGAAAATCTAAGTATACCGATACCTGGACTACCGATTCAAAAAAACCTGGCAAAAAAACTGTGAAGATGCGAGTTTCTGACGGGATTCATTTGACCTATTGGGGCGCCGATATTTTTTCTCAAAAGTTAATTGAGTCGATTTATGAATGATAAGATCTCTCCGAGAGTTCGATTCCTCGGAGATTCCCATACTGTGCTTACCTTTGGTCAGACGGTGTCTGCTGCGTTTCAAAAGGAAAATATTTCAGCTCATTTTTTAGCATTTAGTGGGCTTAGACTTCAGAACCTGACCGATTGGGAAAACAATTCAGAAACATTGAATATTCTGAATTTCGAAAAACTTCCGGATCAAGAACCTGTGTTTTCAAAAAATCCTAAAGCGTTGGGCCAGTCCTTTAGCTTTGATAAAAATAATTTTTTTATTGTCGCTCTTGGCACAAATGATATTGTCGAATGCATAAACAAAAATCAGGTCTATAAACAAAATCTTTTTTCAAAGATCGAGTCAGAATTAAAAAAGATTTCGGCAGACACATTAATCTACATCGAGCCGCCCATTCTTTCGGTGGATACCGATCTGCGCGTTCGAAATCAAATAATCCAGCAACTCATAGCGCGGGGAAGTAAAATAATCTCGTGTGGTGATCACAAAGCCAATCAAGACGACGGTGTTCATTTGAAAAAAGAAATGGCAATTTCCTATGGGAATTTTGTAACTAAAAAACTATTAGAATTGATTCTTCCACATCATTGATTCGACGGGAATGGCTTTTATTTCATTATATTTAGCTGATTTTTTTGTATTGTAGGGAGTTAGCAATTCGCCTTCAATTTCAAAATAAATTATCTGTCCAATCGGCATTCCTGGATAAATACGAACCGGTTTTTTTACAGAAATTTCTAGTGTCCAGTGATTACAAAAACCAACATCACCCTTCCCAGCAGTCGCATGAATATCAATCCCTAGGCGGCCAACAGAAGATTTACCTTCTAAAAATGGCACGTGTTTGTGTGTCTCTGTGTATTCTAAAGTCACACCTAAATAAAAATTTTCGGGAGTCAGAACATAGCCTTCTGGAGGAATTTCAAAAGTCTCGATTTCGTTGTGCTTTTTCGCATCCAAAACAGAATCTTTATAAACGGCCAGAGTCTTGCCCAAATGAACATCATAACTGTTACTGCCAAGAGAATCACGCTGAAATGGTTCCACTTTTATAGAACCATCTGCAATGCACTGAAGGATTCGTTGGTCAGTGAGTATCATTGATTACTTGGTTTCTCGGTGAACAGTGTGCTTTTGAAGATTTGGATTGTATTTTTTAAGTTCCATACGTCCCGGCGTCTTTTGCTTGTTCTTGGTTGTTGTGTAACGAGATACGGGTTTACCTAGAGCGCGTGCTTCTGTGCATTCTAAAGTAACAATGATTCTACCTGATTTCTTAGCCATAAAAACCTCTTTAATTCTGAAATATCAACCTAAACCTAGTAGCAAATTCACTTGTATTAAGCAACACCAAATGTCATTTTGTTTTTAATTTCCATGCTTTAAAACCGTCCATTAAGAGTGTTAGAGTTGTATTGAATGTAGTTTTGGGGGGAAATATGAATCTTGTAAGTGCCTTATTATTATCTCTATTTTGGGTTTTTGAATCGGTTTCAGTACCATTAGGTTATCTTTCAGGGGCTCAATTGAATCCTGAAAGCCTGGCATCGGTTACAAGCCAAATTCAGCCAGGAACCGTGCTCATTGTCGGTGAAAAACATTACAATTCTAAGGCTCAGAGCGCTCAGTTAGAGGTCTTGAAGGCTCTAAGGCTCAAGGGTTTAACGGTTTCTGTGGGCCTAGAGTTTATTTCCTATATGGCACAGGCGCCCCTGGATCTTTTTCGGCAAGGACAGCTCAGTGAATCTGATTTTATTAAGCAATCCGAATGGGGATCGACCTCGTTTGACGGCTATCGAGAGCTTGCTCAGTTTCCATTGCTAGCTCAAGGCGAGCAGACCCGAGGAATAAATGCGCCGCGCCAATTAACGGGAAAGATTTCAAAATCGGGGTTATTAAGTCTGAGCCCTGCAGACACAGGTTTATTGCCCCCGGGTTTTCAGTTAGGCCGAGCTTCTTATCGTAAACGATTTGATTTGGTAATGGCTCCGCATGTGCCGTCAAAACAAGCCATGGATAACTATTTTGCGGCTCAAAGTGTTTGGGATGATACAATGGCCTGGCAAACGGCAGAGTTTCTATCGAAGAATCCAAATCATGTTTTTGTAATTATCGTTGGGGAATTTCATGTTCAATACGGTGGAGGTCTCGCTGATCGATTAAAGGCGCGAGGTGTGTCCTCGATACTAACCCTAAGTCAAGTTGACCATAGCGATTATTCTGATGAAGAATTAAAGAATGAAGTAACGCCCCATCCAGAGTTTGGCCCACGTGCCGATTATCTTTGGATATTTTAGAGAGGTACTATGTTCCCGACAAATACGCGAGTGCTAGTAGTTGACGATATGGCCTCAATTAGAGACTTGGTGAAAAACCAGCTGCGCACCATGAATTTTACAGAAATAATGGAAGCCAGCGACGGTGATGATGCTTGGACAGTTATTGAAACGCAGTTTGCGGAAGCCAATCCAATTGAACTTGTTATTTCAGACTGGAATATGCCAAAAATGAAGGGTCTTGATCTGCTTAAAAAAGTCAGATCTGCTTCGAATTTTGTTCAATTGCCTTTTATACTTCTCACGTCCGAAGCTGACCGCGAGCAAGTGACTGAAGCTGTTATGGCCGGGGTTTCGCAGTATATCGTGAAACCATTTTCAGGAAAAATTTTTGAAGCTAAATTAAAAACGGCGTATCAGAAACATTTTAAGAAATAAAATTTTTAGGACTAAACGGAAGTCTATTTCTAGGCGGCTTGTTTTTTTTCTGTCGTCGCAGCAGGGTAGGGCAAATCAAAAACAAATTCCGTGAATTTTCCAAGTTGAGTATTGATTTTAATCGAACCACCCAATTGATCCACTTCGTATTTGACAGCATCTAAGCCAACTCCGCGGCCACTTGTTTCTGTAACATTTTCACGAGTTGAGAACGAAGGGTTAAAAATAAAGTAGATAACTTGATCGTCAGAAATATGCGAATGTGGGATTTTTAATTGATCTAGCTTTTTTCGAATGTGCTTTGGATTTACCCCTTGGCCATCATCTCTGTATACAACATGAAGTTTTTTGATTCCCGAATCGATTGCTGCCGAAAATTCCAGCGATAGCGCGCCTTGTTCAGGTTTGGTATTTTCCAATCGGATTGCTGGAGCTTCAATTCCGTGGTCAACAGAATTTCTAAGCACGTGAATAAAGCTATTAAAAAAAGGATCAAAAGCCTTTAATGGTACGCGAATGAGATCATTTCTTACCTCAAGCGGCGCTATTGTTTTATTCAGCAAATGGGCTGTTTTTTCTATAACAATAGGAAATTGCGCGATCAGGGCTTTTACTGGCTGAGTGTAGGCACGCTCTTCAAGGAATCTGTGCATGTTGGTAACGTCATTCATGTGCATCAAACTTTTGATATCGTCTGGATTCAATAGAATGGATTCGTCATCGGGAGGCGTAAGTTCCCCAAACACGTCTTTGTAGAATGAAATAATACTGCCGGTCTCATTTTGTATTTTCTTATTTAAAGCTTGAATTTCATTTGTGGCTAAAGAACTGCCTTCACTGGGGCTCATTTTTTCTTCTAAGGTGTGAGCCGCATCTTTTAAGCTGTTGTATGAAAAAGTTGCCGCGCCGCCCTTGATTGTATGCAACACTCTTAAGATGCCGTCCCGCGCTAATGTTGGGTTTTGGGCTAGTTTAGTAAGTTCGTTTTCCAAGGTAACTACTTGTGTCTTTGTTTCCAGAAGAAACATTTTCAATTCTCGGCGGTTTTGAATCATTTTTAAAATGGATTGAACTTTTTCGCGATCATATTCGGCTTGTTTTTGGGCTGTGACTAAATCAGTCACATCAGAACCTACACACACTATTTTTTCAATTGTAGTGTCCACATTTCGAATTGGAAAATATTCTAGGGAAATAGATTTCTGAGTGCCAGGAATCGTATTTGGGCCCAGCGGAGTGAGGTCCTCAAAAGGTAAAAGCTCGCTGAAAACTGTGAATAACCAATTTTTAAATCCTTCTACTTTAGGTGTTTCAATTTTTAAAACATCCCAAATTTTCATGTTGGACGGAGCCACTGCTAGTAAATCCAGGCACGCTTTAGAATAAACGGGCGCGCAAATTCCGTTTTTATCAAACACAAAAAAAGCCTGGTTTAAACTATCTAAAAGGGCTTTCATTAGAATATTTAGATCTTGGATCTCAGCTGTTCTCTGTTTTACCAAAGACTCTAAGTCCTTTGAATAGATTTCAAGCTGATTTCGAGCGGATTTTAATTCTTCTATATATGACTCTTTCTGTTCGAGCTCTGCTCGGTATTTGGATTGTAATCGTTCTTCTAGTGTAACATCACGGAAGAACACTAAATATTCGCTGCTGCCAGGGGTAAAGGCGCAAGGCTGCAGAGTAATTTGTGCTTTTCCATTTTCATAGAAATCCGTAGTAAATTTTAGTTCTTTGTAGGGTGTAGGAGCCATTAGTTTTTCTAGCTCTGATAGAAATTCTAGGGGGGCCTCAAATCGAATGACTTGATCTAAAAGCTGCTTGGACCGGACCATTTTTCTTGGAGTCGATCCGCAGATAGTCGCAGCCGGTTCATTGCAATAGATGATGTGTCCATCAGAATTCAAGACAAAGACGGGCTCAAGTAATGAGTCAAATAAAGCGTAACTCACTTAAACACGCCTTCATTTTTATTGTGTATTAGTTGAAACTCGCGGGCTTCGGTCCAGTCTGAAATAAGATCAGGGTTATCAGCCAATTGGCGGACTCGCCAGTAGATTTTCCCAAGAGGAAGTTTATCTTTAATTAGAAATCGATTTTCATCCAAGTTTTTTCTTGTCAGAATTTGTTTAAAACCTTTATCCAAAGCAATTTCGATTTCGAATTTCTTTTGATCTACTGTTGAATCCCAGTTTAACCAAATAAATGGCTCGATTTCTTTTTGCAAAAACACGGTCATTTTGTTTTTAGGTTCAATAAGAACGGGTTTACTTAGGCGCTTGATAAACTTGTATTGCGAATTTTCAATATTAGAAGGCTCTGATTTTATGGACTGGCTTATATCAGATGCGATTACCCGAAAATAATATGGGCCGGTTTTAGAGACGGTAACAGTCGCCGTATTAGCTGTAGCCGTTAATTTTTCCAATTCGCTAAATGTGCTGTCATTTGCGTATTCCACTGTGTAGCTACCTGCTAAATGAATTGGGCTCCAGTCTAACTTAAATTGAACTGGAGGAGGGATGCTCTCTGGGTTGTTGCTTTTTCGAACGACGCTTTCAATTTTCGTTAGTTTGGGTGCAAAGAGTTTGGTTTGCAATTCCCCAGTTTCGCTGTAGTCACTTGGTAAGTTATCACTACTGATCGATCTAACTCTATAATAAATGATTCCGACATTTTTTGGAATGTAATCCATTTTGGTAGTTTTGACTGGAATGCGGATAGCTTTGGTAAATTTAGGATCCTTTAAGGAAACTTCGAGTTCATAACGGTCAGCCGCTGTGTCACCTCGCCATTTTATAACAGCTGGGCTTAAAGATGACGGTGATCGAACAGGCGCCGAATTGAAAGTCAGGCGTTTTGTCAGTAAAACGGGGGCTCTTGGTTTAACAAGGCCTTTGGCTGTTACGTTGATTTCAATTGTTCGAATGTCGCTCCATTCAGTGTAATTGCCTAATTTTTTTCCACGGACTCGAAGGAAGTAAGTGCCACCGTTAAAACTGTTTTCGAATTCGTACTGTTTTACAAATTCTTTATCCAAAGTTGGACTTTTGAAATCTGGAGTTTCTGAAATTTGAGCTTGTACTGTATCATATAAATTGGTCCAAGAAATTTTCACTTTTTCTTTGTAGTCCGCAATATTACCCGAAGTTTCAACGTTCCATTTTTTCTGCGCCGGAGGCTCAATAATTGAGATTTTTTCTAGAACTGACATTTTGAAACTTCGAACTTCCGATGTTAGCGGAACCGTGTTTAGGTCAGTTCCTGTAATTTTCCAAAAATAAACCCCGGCTGGGAGGTCTTTTACAAATACTTTAGTTTTTATACCTGACTCGGTAACCACCATAGACTTAAACGATTGGTCTTTGCTGACAAGTAGATTTGTTTTTTCCATGTTTTGACTGTGCCAATCCAAGTAAAAACCTTTCTCCAATGTTCCTTGGTAAAACTCAACTTTGTTTGGCGTAATTAATTCAATTGATCCAGGATTGCTCTTTTGAATGGAACCTGTGGGTTTGACTATAACTGTTTGTTCGGCAACTAACACTTCCGGAACCTCGCTAGAAGAATGCTTTACAGTAGCAGAACCAGTTAGCAATTTAATCTTGGTCATTCCAAATTTTGGTTTTTTAATTTCCAATGTAGAAGAATCCGAACTTTTGTTTAAATAAATTTTTTGAGAGCCCGCTTTCAATTCCAGTTTTGACGTTGGGTTAAGTTGAGTTTTGATATCTCCGTATCTTAAGTTTAATTCTAAGCTTCCGTTCTTTGCTACCAAAGTAACTAGAGAATTCTCATTTAGGAATATTTTTGAACCATCAATTAGATCAATTTGGGTTTGAGATTTTTTGCCAGTAAAAACACTGTCACGTTCGAAAACGATTTCAGATTTCTTTGCTGAATTCCAAGTGAAGCTATCGCTCGCTCGCAGTCGAACGTCATTTTCGGCAGTTTTTATATTTCCAATTTTAGCATTTGTCGATTGGCGATTGTGAAACAAAAATGAATCGTCATACAAAAAATATGAAAACACGATTACTACCGCTAATGAGAAAAATAGAATGAGCCTATCAACTTTATTAAACTTAAATTTCATTACCATTTTCTATCGTCTAAAAATGTGAAAACCATAACTGCCAAAAGTCCAGACGTTGGTATTTTTTGTTAAAGGTCTGACCATTCAAAAGTCCAGTCCGGATGGATCTTGATTTAATTAGTTATCTTTTGGACCGGTTCCTTTTAAAATCAAAGAGTGAAAAAAAGAACTTTCTCATTGAAATACAAGATTTTGCTTCTTCTGACGGGAATTCCAAGCGTTGCTTTATTTGCCTATGTATTGCTTGCAATGAATATATTTACGAAAGATAAAATTGCCTATATTTACGATTCGTCTGGCAATTTATCCCAGGCATTGTCGCAGCAATTGCGAGTTTTGATATCCGGAGTTATATCAAACAACAAAAGCGTATTTCAAGATTTTGTATCGACAAAATCTTTTGGCCCCGCATCCCTTAGTCATTTTGAAAACGATTCGAGTACGGATGCAATTCTGGCCTATGAAGTGGATGAAGTAACTAAGAAAGTTACATTTTTGAACCTATTGGCTAGAAATAAATCTGAAAATGAAGCAGTTAAAAATAAAGTAGAAACCCAAATTAAATATGAAATTCAATATGTTAAAGGCAATCTGAGAATTTTATACAGTTTGGATCAGACGGGGCGTATTTATTTTATTGAAAAAACGACTCCAATCGCTGGAACAGCTGCAGTCTATTTTGCGGTTGTGATGAAGGTTGACGAGTTTTACGATACTTTTTCGACTAGTGCGGCTCAGCAGCTCTTTTTGATTAATCAGTTTGGACAAATCGTGATGGGGCCTGGTTCTGTTCCTGAAAAAGAAATTCAAAAGCTATTTGATTTAAAATTTTTCAAATCTAAAGAAAATCGATTTCAACAGGGAGTGGAAGAGTCCCTCAGTGTCGATAAAAAGGAAATGATTATTTCATTTTCTGAAATCGGTTTTGGAGATTCTTATGTGCTCGCCGCGGTTAAGAAAGAGCTGGCTTTGTCTGCACTCGATCAATTGCTTAAAAAATCAGTCGTTTTTTTCGTGCTCCTTATTGCGCTCATTGCAATCGTGTCGTTATTTGCAGCGGGGTCAGTTACCAATGCTCTGACCCAATTGTTCGAGGCCACAGAAAAAGTCAGCCAAGGGCAGTTTAATGTTCAGGTGAAGGTGGAAACCTCGGATGAGATTGGGGTTCTAGCGGACAATTTCAATTTGATGGCTAAGGAAGTTTCAAGATTATTGGCACAAACAGCCGAAAATGCACGGATGCAGAATGAACTCCAAACCGCAAAAACGGTGCAAGAAACCTTGTTTCCCGATGCAAACGCTACAATCGAAAAAATAGCTATTTCAGGATTTTACGAGCCTGCCAGTGAATGCGGCGGGGACTGGTGGCACTATTGTAAGATTAATAATCGAGTATTTTTTTGGATTGGCGATGCGACCGGGCACGGGGCGCCGTCCGCGTTAATTACGAGTGCTGCCAAGTCTGCTGCCGCTATTATCGAATCCCTCGATGTTGGTCCCGCTACAGCGATGAAGTATTTGAATCGATGCATTTATGAAGTATCAAAAGGGCGACTAATGATGACTTTTTTTATCGCGTGTTACGACCCGGTAAAAAAGACTCTTAGCTATTCTAATGCGTCTCATGAATCACCTTATTTAATTAAAAAGAAGTCCACAGCGGTAAAGAAAAAAGATTTGATACCTCTAAATGAAGTTAATAATCCAAGGTTGGGTCAGGATCGAAATACAAAGTACGATGAGACTTCGGTAGAGTTTGAATTTGGTGATTTTGTATTTTTTTACACGGACGGAGTTCCTGACGTCAGGGACGAAAAAACAGAAGCTTGGGGCGAACGTAATTTTCTTAAGACTATCGTAGAGACCCAATCCGACTACCCCTCTGTTGATGTTTTTATTGAAAGATTTGTAAATAAAATGCAAACTTATAGAAGCGGATCTACGCTGGTAGATGATGTTACTTTGTTTGGAATAAAAAATTTAAATGTGTAGAGGTATTTATGTCTAAGTTTGAATTGAAAATCGATAAAAACGCGGATGCAGCTAAAATTTCAATTTCTGGTGTAATAGATGAAGATGTCGATTTTTCAGTTTATAGTTTAGGCGGCTTAAATCAGATGGAACTGGATTTGAATAGTGTTAAAAATATAAACTCCTGTGGAATACGTGAATGGATTAAATGGCTGGGGACCAATTCAAAAGCAAAAATGACCTATGTTAATTGCCCCAAAATTATTGTCGATCAGATTAATATGGTGGATGGCTTCTTGCCGCAAAATGGAAAGGTGCTTTCATTTTACGTACCCTACTACAACGATGAAAGCGGCGCCGAAAAAAATGTATTATTTCGATACGGCAAAGAATTTGGGGACACGGGCGTTTTGCCTCCTGAAAAAGTGACAGATGATACTGGACTAGCCATGGAAATGGACGTCATTGAATCAAAGTACTTTAAATTTCTAAATAAAAAGTAAATTAGATGGGCTTTCTCCAGACCTTTCGCTAGTCCTAACGCGGTCAAGTGCCTCTTTGGGTTCGGGTTTTACCTATAATTTCTAAAGTTCACCTTCTGAAATACCGACACTATAGCGTGTCAAATAGTAGAGTTCTAATATTAGAAGATGATAAAACGCTCACCAGTGCGTTGAAAGATGCCTTAGAAAAGAAGAGCTTTGGCGTCCTAGTTGCCGCTTCTGCAGATGAAGCTAACGCCCTTTTGAATGAACACAAAGTAGATTACATCTTTGCCGATTGTTTGCTGCCAGGTATGTCTGGAGATGAATTTGTTCTTAAACTTAAAAAAGACAAGCCAGATCGAAAACACAAGGTTGTTTTAATGTCTGGAATCTATACGGATAAATCAACGATTCAAGATTTGCTTAAGCGCACCCAGGCTCATGCCTTTTTGAAAAAGCCATTTGATCTAGATCAGGTTTTCAATATCGTAAAGGAAGAAAATATAAAAAAAGAACCACCTAGGAAGATGCTTTATCAGATCTTTTCGAAAGATATGGTTTCCACTCGTGAAAAGCGAAAACTTATTGAAAGTATCGAAGAAATTTCTGCTTATGATTTGCCTTTTATATATAGTTTGCTTACTGAAACTAAAAGTTCTGGTTATTTAAATATCTATTTTAATGATGGCAGTGTATCGGGAATCGCCTTTTCAAACGGGTGTATCGTCGCTGTCGATGTTGAAGACAAATCAACTTATATTGGCGAATTGTTGATCCAGAGTGGTTATGTAAGTCCATCGGATATACAAAAAGCCCTTCAGTCTAAAAACAATCAGCGCTTAGGGCAGCGATTAATATCATCAAATCTGATGAGCCCCCACGCTTTGGATTTGACAATGATCGAACAGATGAACGTTCGATTATCAAAAACAATTTCCGAAAAAAACGTAAAACTAAATTTTTCTGCCAGTGAAGTTGAACTAACGCAGCCGAATATTGATTCTGAACTGTTACTGAATTACCTGCATGATTGGATTGCCTCAAAATTGCCAATCAATTGGTTAAAAAATCTGTATGTAATGTGGGCGGGGCATCAGATTATTCCGAGTGCTCATTTAAAGGCTGATCATCCGAGCATGAAAATGCACTTGCTGCAAAGTTTGGATGGAATATTTGAAAGATTAAATAAGAGAACTACATTGAGTGAGCTATTAAGTGTTCCCGAGTACAATCAAGCAGCCCTGTATAAAGCATTACATTTCTTAGTTACAAAAGGCCTTATTTATTTTTCAAGAAATGTTTCTTTTGAAAATATAGACGAACACTTCGATTATTTGGGAAGACTTAAGGCTCAGATACAAAATAAGACCGATTTTGAAATGTTAGAGGCTTTGGGGTTAACTCAATACAATGACTCCGAATCGGCATCAAGTGAAATTGAAACTTTACTCGGTCAAGAGCCAATGAAAAAAGAAGCCAAGAATTTTGCCTTGTGGTATGAGCTTTACAATAAGGTTTCAACCGCAATCAATTCGCTAAATCCTGAAGCCAAAATTCAACTGAAAAAAGCAATTGAAAAGAACGAGGCTGAAAATCGAATTAAAGCCAATCAGCTGTTAGATGAATCGAAGAAAGAATTGATGTTAAGCCAGTTTCAGTCCGCCTTAGTTAAGTTGAAAGAAGCTGGGAAATTGTCGGGAACCATGTTTCAGTATAATATCTATATCGCTTGGGCCCGACTTGGCATGAATATGCAGAAGAAAGATAAAGCTGTCATAAAGGAAATTGAATTTGATCTTATGCAAATTCCAGCGGACGAACGCTATGACTATCTCTATCCTTATGTCATGGGGCTTTACTATAAAGCTACGAATGATTATTTAAATGCTAAAAAATCATTCGACAAAGCGTTGGCCATGGATAGTTCATTTTTAGCTGCCAAACGAGAATTAAGTTTGATCGAACAGATGATCAAAAAGAATCGAAAAAACGACAATATCTTTACAATGGATTTAAAAGACGTTGTTACAGTTCTATTTAAAAAGAAATAAAGATTAATTTTTAGGGTCTAAGTCTTGGGGTTTGTCTTCAGGTTTGTGTTCGGCATGTGATTCTATGACTTTCTTTGCTTTAGCGCCTGTAATGCCTAGCCATTCTGGAAAAAAGAAAGCAATCGTAATAAACACAATGGTTACAAAAATAAAAAACATTCCTAAAGCGACTATCATTTCCATAGTTCAAATTCTATCTTATCCATTTGAATTGGACAAGATAGGTAAACTCAGCTATGCGTTAATATATGACCTACAATCCAAAAGATCATTTTTTTAAAAAAGCCAAGGCAGAAGACTATTTGGCGCGGTCTGTTTATAAACTCCAAGAAATAGATCAAAAATGTAAAATTGTGGGAAAAAGTGACCTAATTGTAGATTTGGGCGCAGCCCCAGGGTCGTGGTCTCAGTATTGTCTCAGAAAAATGGGCGATAGAGGCCGAGTCATAGGAATTGATTTAACACCTGTAACAATTAAAGATCCACGTTACGTATTTTACAACGAAGATATTTTTAAAATAAATTGGCCAGAACAATTGGCTGTGTTGAATGTCGATAAAGTCGACGTGGTGCTTTCTGATATGGCGCCAAAAACAACGGGTATCAAATTAACAGACCAAATGCGATCTCTAGAACTCTGTGAAATGGCTTTAGCTTTTTCAGAATCCTATTTACGTCGTGGTGGCCACTTTGTTTGTAAGCTGTTTCATAGCGATAATTTTAAAGAATTTCAAAATTCCATGAAAAAACAATTTAAAAAAGTCGAAGTTTTAAAACCTGAATCCACCAGAAAAATTAGCAAAGAAATATTTCTTATTGGGCAAGGGCGCCTGTAAATGAAAACAATTGCATTATTCTGTGGAGCTCGAAGCGGCAATCCTATCCATGCAAAAACTAGTGATGAATTTGTCGCCTGGATGCGTGTGCACAAATATGAGCTTGTCTATGGCGGCGGCAGCACGGGACTGATGGGATCTGTCTCAGAAGCTTTGATTTCAAGTGGCCAAATTGTAACAGGTGTGATCCCTCACTTTTTATATGACTGGGAAGTCGGAAATGATCGGTGTCATAGCTTAATTAAAGTAGGAACCATGCATGATCGTAAAAAAATTATGAGCGATCGGGCCGATGGCTTTGTTGTGTTACCCGGGGGCTTTGGCACACTTGATGAAATTTGTGAAATGATCACTTGGAAACAACTTAAACTTGTAAATAAGCCTATCGCATTTTTAAATTCTTCAGGGTACTTTAATAAGTTTTTTGAATTTATTGAATTTTCCATAGCGGCTGGCTATATTTCTGAAATAGATTTGGCTCGAATTCAAAAATTGAAAGTGATGAATGATTTCAATTGGGATCTCATTTGAATTTGGATTTAAACTGGCCGTCCAAGTCTAATTAAAACAAGTAGGTTAGTCCCAATCTAATATCCATTTGCGTCTTCTTTAGATCATCCATATTGGCAGTTGATAGACTCTGAACGGCTATGCCATAATCAAATAAATAGGTGTCTGACAATTGAAGATAAAGCCGGAAATCAAGCTGAATTAAATTTTTAATTTCAGAATCTTTGGATTTAGCTCCTAAGAAGTATTTAAAATTCCAGTCGCTCCAGTCCGAAAAAGGTTTTAAAATGCTTAAAGATACTGGGCTTTTGTTTCCAATCCCAATTCCTAAGTGAGTAAATCCTAATTCACCAATTTTTGTAGATCGAACATGAGCAGAAAGGTAATACGAAGGGTCCTGGAAGTTCATTCCTGATTTTAATCGATGTTTATAAGACAGCTCTGTATTGGACCATTTTTCTATTGTAGTGGATTTAGTCATAGACTGATCAAGCTTCAATTCTACTCCGGAACGATTGTTATTTAACCAATAACTTAAGCCTAAATTTAGAAAATTTAATTTTTCTGCAGAAAGATAAGTCGTAGCCAATTGTGCTTCAAATGCCGGAGCCCTAAAGAATGATTGATAGATCGCAAATTCATTTGCATCCTTTTTCAAATATAGTACGCGTTTTGAATCTACGCCTTTTTCAAGTCCTGAAACCACCCAGTCCATTTTTTGAGTGTTACGGCCTGCGGTCACGATTGAATTATTATCTTTGGAAGAAAGCGTCACGCCTTTTGGGATTTCGAGGGACATCCTTTCAGATTTAGAATAGGTCCTGCTGATCAGATTCGACGAATGGGATCTCAAGGATTCCGTTGGAAGAACGCCTCGAACAAAAAATTCCTGTCGAAACGGAATGCCGCCTTCCCCTTGGATATAAAAAACGGGAAATTCAATTGGTAATTTAATTTGCCAAAGATCATTACCAAGTTTTTTGACGTTTTTGTCCGATACAGGAAAGGACCCAAGTCCAGTTAAAAATAAACTAGTGCCATCATCAGAAATAATTACATCTTTGAAATCCACCGGTTTTAGGCGGGTTTCAATTTCAAGTTTCGCACCTGTTTCGCTTTGGGCTCGAAAATTTATACTTTCAGTAAGATCATTTAAAAAAATGATTCCTTGTTCGCCAACTTCAGCATTATTAACAAGAATTTGTGCTTTCTTTTTGTTTTCAGATCGCATTTTAATTGTTGGCTTGCCGTCTTT
Source organism: Pseudobdellovibrionaceae bacterium (assembly GCA_043757515.1). GTDB lineage: Bacteria > Bdellovibrionota > Bdellovibrionia > Bdellovibrionales > Bdellovibrionaceae > UBA2316. The sequence continues at coordinate 8,705 of JAYVPD010000059.1, read as the reverse complement.
GGACGAAAGATAGAGTTCTACTGAACATAAATCGATCCGTGTGTTTTCTTCTTTGCGTTGCAAACAAAATTTGAAAAACGGCAAATATTTGATCTCTTCAATTAAGCTGTCGTCTAGGGTTGGGGTTTTAAAAATAGCTTTGTCTTTCCTTAGCAAGCTATCAGACTTTTCTTGAGCCTCAACAACCAGCTGCACATCAGCTTTTGAAATGGAATAGTTTTTTATAGCTTTTCCATAGTTGTTGAATAAAACAAGATCAGCTTCTTGAAAAAGACCAGCGGGCCAGGTGAAAGTGAACGATGAATCGGATCGATCCGAGACCAACTGAAGCGACAAATTATTTGAATCAATGACAATGTCACCAATTTTTATGGTGGAATTGTTAAGCAAGTTGTATTCAAATTTTTGAGGTAAAATTTGAAGATTATTTTTTTCAGGTAAAAAATAGATTGGCTCTTTTGACCAGGAAGGAAAACATAGAAACGAAATAATTAAAGAAAATAAAACTATGAAATTATTTTGCATACATCTGCGTAGGAATTTCCATTTATGATACTTTTTATTACTTGAATCGATTTAGTTATTTTTGCCAAAAAATCTCCGTTACTGCTTATTATGACTCTTTTTGGGTGACCATTCCAAGCAAGTTTAATTTTTTCATTAAGTAATAGGGCTTCGGTATGGGTCTCTGTTCTGATTGGATTAGATAAATCATAATTTTCAGAAGAGGCAGTGTCTAAATGTATCACCCAATCATAGCGCTTTAGTTCAAGGGCTTTGGTTGATTCAACATTATTAAAAAAATCCTCTTCTTCATTGGGCCAGTACGCAATGCTATCTAGCGATCCGCGATCAAAAACAACTAAATTTGTATTGGATTCTTCAACGGCAATGGCCTCTAGTTCTTTTTGTGTATAATATATCGCACGCTGGGTGGCTTTACGACTAAAGGTTGATTTTTTTCTTGGGAATCCGCCACCGTACAATATACTGGCGGCCTCGGGAACAACTGTAATTTTAGAGCCAAATTCTTTTTTTAGCGTTTCTAAAAGCGTGGTTTTTCCGCCAGAGGGGCCACCGGTTATTGCAATTTTAATTTTTTCCATAGCGAAAGGTCCAGTCGGAAGGTTAGAAATGGCGGATTATTCACACCATTATTGGTAATATCGAGCCACCACATCGTGGCCAATCCATAGTGTCGATTTGGTCGGGACCAAACTATCATTTAACATAATGCGACCACACGATTTGAAAACAATTTCGCTAAGAAAATTGGTAATCAGTTGTTTCGGGTTGGCATGAAGTTCAATAAGATCATCCGAGCATTTTAACATCAGTTCCATCTGGGTTTTAGTGGATTGCCTTGGCCAATTAGCGAAATCTAAATTCAAGGCTTGAATTTCGTTTTGGGCGTAATAGGTGTCTATAACCTTAAAAATATCTTCTAATGTCTTGCCAGGTTTCAATAACTCTAAACATTGCTTTTTAATCTGAATTGAAAGGTTTTTGTTTACTGTATCTAAAGCACGAATAAGTGGGTAAAGTGACACTTCAACACCTTGAAAAATGGAACTTGAATTCGTTAAAATCTCTGGACAGTTATAAACGCACGACTTGATTCCTTTTTGAAAATAGGATTCAGAAATGCCTTCGAGTTTCATTTTCGCCCAACCTTGAAGGTAAGGCGTGTAGGTTTGCCATTTGTACTGACCTGCTATTAAAATTTCAGTCCCGTGATAGCCATAGGCTAAGTAGGAAACGTCGCCGCCAGCTTTCTTTACTTTTTCACGAAATTGAGCGGTTCCTTCGATTAAATAGCGAAATGTTTCAGCCGTGACCTCGATAAAATTTAGCTGGCATAGTTTACCAAGATCGCTTGTCCAAAACTTAGTGGAATCCAAATGTCGATCTTCCATTCCTTTGAAAACTCGATTCATTAGTGGCATTATGATTTTGGCACGAGGTACGCCACCAGCCATCAGATGCGCCATTAGAAAGCTCTTGCCTGGTTGAATTTGTTTTTCTAACTCAACACTGTACAACGCAACTTGTTTCTTAAATCGTTGAATGGCGTTGTGTTTGGATTCTTCAAAGGCTTTAAAATCTAATTTTACATCTTCCCACTGGCTTAATTTAACATCTTTGATTTTATCTATCGGGCTTTCGCCAGAATTGTTTTTTTCAAAATCAAACCCGGCTTCCAAGGGTACATTTATTATTGGACCACTGACAGCGGCCAGTTCTTCTGTCGTCAGCGCCCGAAGCTCATCTTTTTCACGACGTCCAACGGTCCCTTTAATAATCTGCATTTCCGCTTTTTCGGCTTCTTCAACTAATCCGTTGGCATAACCACGCTGAAAGAGTTCACCAAATAAAACGAGAGCGTCATTTTTTTTCCATTTTGATTTATTTGTGAGCTCTCTGAGGGGATTGAACATAGTCATGCAGTTCCTTGTCTCGTTTGTTTTGTCTGTTTTTCAAATTAGGTATCAATTGGCATTAGCCACTGATGTCTGTCGGCAATTTCACCGTACTGGATCTGACAAAATTCTTCATAAAGCCTATTTGTTAGGGATTCGGCTCCATAATTAAACTTAAATGTCTGATCTTTGTATTGGAGCTCACCAACGGGTGTGATCACTGCGGCCGTGCCAGTACCAAACATTTCCAAGAACTCGCCTTTGGCATATCGTTCCCGAAGTTCTGACATTGTGATTTTTCTTTCCGATACGGGAAGCTTCCATTCTTTTAGCAAAGTTAAAGTACAATCCCTAATTCCGCCCGCTAAAAGGGATCCATTTAACGCCGGTGTTACGATTTCGTTTTTAAAAACAAAAAAAACATTCATTGTGCCGACTTCTTCGATTTGATCTTTTGTTACAGCATCCAACCAGAGCACTTGATCGAATCCTTTTTTCTTTTGTTCCGCTGCTGCCAATAGTGAGCTTGCATAATTTGCTGCTGCCTTGACTGCACCCAAACCACCAGGGGCGGCACGAACCAGTTCTGTTTCAACCCAGATGCGAACACTCTTACTGTTGTTTGAATAGTAAGAACCGACCGGAGACAACAATACAAAGAAAAGGTATTTTTCACTTGGCCGAACGCCCAAAAAACCTTCGCTACCTACCAAAGTTGGCCGAATGTAAAGAGCTGAACCACGTTCGCTTGGAACCCAATCGCGCTCTACGCGGACAAGTTCAGTGACAGCCTGGTTAAATAAATCTTTGGGAACACTTTGCATACTCAATCGCTTGCTGCCTTGATCCATGCGGGCGGCGTTGAACTGGGGCCTGAAAATGACGATTTTGCCACTTTTTTGTTTGAAGGCTTTTAAGCCTTCAAACAAAGCCTGGCCGTAATGAAATACACAGGCGGCTGGATCCATGCTTAAATCAGAATAGGGAAGAATTCTGTTGTTGCCCCATTTTCCATCAGCATAATCCGATGCAGCGATGTGATCGGTAAAATATTTTCCAAATCCTAAAACAGAGTTCGCTGGTGGTTTAGGCAATGGTTTAGTGGTCTTTACGATAGAAAACGGATTAGGCCCTGTACTCATGGATCCCTCGATGGGGCTAAATTTGACATAATCAGTATGTTATTGCAAATAAAACAATTAACCCCTAATAATTTTAATAGATCATGAATACGCAATTTGACTCGGTAAAATCCTTTTTAAAATATAGCCAGCAGGTTCTTGGCGTGTCCCATATTTATGAAGCCTCAAAGACCACTGAAATGCCCGCAAGCGAAGGGGGCAACAGAAAGTTATTTAACTTTTATTTATGGCCAGGCGTGCAGTACAGTTCTTTTGATAGGCAGTTAGTTGAATCCAAATCTATTCGCACTCTGTTTGTTTTTCTAACGACCATTTCCCAATTTGAAATCTTATTAAGAAATCAGACAGAAATGGTTTCAAAAATGAATCAGGCCTTGGGCGGAAATGATTCTGATTTTATGGTTGGCTGGCTTACGCCCAATTCAGAAGTGGATTTTTTTTCAATCGTGTCCGAATGGGAACAGCCAGTTCGAATAATTTTATTTCGGGATGAAGCCAACGTTAAGTCCTCGGTCTACGACTCAGGCGCTCATAGAATTTTAGAGACGATTTCGCCTTTTACAGACATGAGCGACAGTAGTCGAAAACGAATTGTTTGGAATGATTTTAAACGCCTCTTAGCCTCGACCTAGGCCGACTTAAAGCCTATTTTCCTGAACTAGACTGGATCACTTCTAGAGCGACCACTAGGCTCATGTTGTGTTACAAAAATTTCTTATTTTTATTATTTTTCTGGTTCCCAATTCTCTTTGGGCGGGTCGCCTCCTGGACGATTCTTGGGTTCGACTGCGCCTCCATGAAAATATGAAATCCTTTTTGATAAAAGGAGCTCATTTTGAAATTCGCGATAGCGTGGGAAAAAGTGACGACTATCGTAGGGCCGCATCGACTAACGCCGTCCTTCAAAATTTAAATATTCAATTTCAAAATAAATGGAACAAGACTTTTTTGAAAATTACTAAGCAAAATGACAGCGCCACGTTTAGGCAAGGTTCCCTTTTTATTTTGGGTGAAGAAATGACAGTTCAGTCCCAGCCAATTGCTAATTTCATTCAGATTTACAAGCGCAGCGCAGGGTTTGATGTCATTGCATATGTGAAATTGCGGGATTATTTGAAAGGCGTGGTGTCTGCTGAAATGCCAAGCACGTGGCCTGTTGAAACGCTCAAGGCACAAATAGTGGCGGCGCGTTCGTATGCACTTTATATGGTTGAACAAAGAAAAAATTCAATTTTTGATTTAGAAGCCTCAATCAAAGATCAAGCCTATCAGCAGACGTCGTCGCCGGCTTTAAATTCACTGCTAGATGACACCGCCAATTTAGTATTGTTTAATCAAAACAAGCGACTTTTTAAAACCTATTACCATTCCGAATGCGGTGGGCAAACGTCGTCAGCAAAAAAAGTCTTTGGGGACAACGGATTTGACTCTGAAGTCAAGGATCCCTACTGCCAGGGGCGTTCTTGGCACCTGACTATTCCAAAAAAGGAATTTGAGAATGCGGTTGGACCGTTTAAAGAAATTGTTTCAACATTTAATCCTTTGAAACGGGCCTACGCTATCGACCTTCGGCTCTCAAATCAAGCCATTCAAACTATCGATGCTCAAAAATTAAGATTGATATTGGGGTCGACCCGAATGAAAAGTACCTGGGCGGAAATTAAGCAAAATGGAAATTCTATCGAAATCAAAGGCAAAGGATATGGCCATGGCGTTGGTTTATGTCAGTGGGGAAGTCGTCAAATGGGTTTAATGAAGAAAAATTTTAAAGAAATTTTAGAATTTTACTATCCAAAGTCGCAGCTCAGATCGGCATCAATAGATCAATTACACTTTTAAAAAAATTCGAAGCGTAAAAAATAATACAACGATCAGTACAAAAACTTGGTATCGATTTACAACTTTACTATACATGGACTGACTCCGTACGTTTACTAGCTACCTGACATTATTCCTGTTGCTCTAATCGGAAGGTCCCGATAAAACATGATCCATTCTGAACCGATTAATAAAACTAGTTTTTAAACTCGACTATAGTCAAGGGGTTTTCAATCATATGATTAAAAAGCGAAACTCGCCGAATTCAAAAAAAGAAAGCTTAAAAAAACAATGGGCACTGATCACCGGGGCGACCTCGGGTATAGGCCTAGCCTGCGCGAAACGTCTGGCGTCCAGCGGTTTCAATCTTATCCTTTTGGCAAGGCGAGACGACGTGCTTGGCGACTTGAAGCGGGAGCTTGAGAAAAATAATTTAGGGATCAAAGTCGAAACTTTCAAACTTGATTTAGGTTCGATGAAGGCGATTGCTCAGTGGCAAAAGGCGAACCAGGACTGTGTTTCAAAAATCGACGTTCTAGTTAACAATGCCGGTTTAGCAAAAGGGGCCGATAAAATACAAAATGCTGACTGGAATGATTTTGAAGCTATGATTGATGTCAACATCAAGGGATTGTTGGCGTTTGCCTTGCCGGTGATAAAATCTATGGCGCTTAGTAAAACGGGACATATTGTCAATATTGGCTCGGTGGCCGGTCGCTGGGTTTACCCGGGTGGTTCAGTCTATTGTGCTACCAAATTTGCTCTTCGCGCCTTAAGCGAAGCCATGCGGCAGGATCTTTTGGGGTGCGGCGTGCGGGTCACCAATATTGAACCCGGTATGGTGAATACAGAATTTTCTACGGTTCGCCTTGGAAATAAAAATTTAGCTGATAAGGTATATGAAAAAATGACGCCTTTGTCAGCTCACGATATTGCAGAATCAGTGAGCTGGTGTTTAGCGCAGCCTAAACACGTAAACGTTCAAGAGTTAGTAATTTACCCAACGGATCAGGCCCATGTGGGCATGGTTCATAGAAGTTAACAGGAGTATTTGTGAAAAAAAAATTAGATGATATAAAAAATGACACAGAGTTTCGTATAGAAAAAGACACCATGGGTGACGTAAAAGTTCCCGCCAGCGCCTTGTGGGGCGCCCAAACTCAGCGATCCTTAGAAAACTTCAAAATAGGCGGCGAACGATTTCCCCGGGAAATGATAAAAGCATTAGGGCTGCTTAAAAAAACCGCGGCAGCTGCAAATATGAAACTGGGTTTGCTTGAAAGTAAAAAAGCAGATTTGATAATAAAATCCTGTGACGAAGTGATTCGTGGTGATTGGGATGATCATTTTCCATTGGTAGTTTGGCAAACCGGATCAGGAACACAGACAAACATGAATGCCAATGAGGTGATCGCCAACCGATCCATGCAAATGTTGGGTTTGCCATTGCCGTCAAAAGATATTCACCCAAATGATCATGTAAACAAAGGGCAATCATCGAATGATACCTTCCCGACAGCGATGCACATTGCTGTTGCTGATCAAGTCTACTCGCGATTGATTCCGGCCCTTGAAGCCTTCCACGCTTCTATGATTAAAAAACAAGCAGCCTTTCAGAGTCTGGTTAAAATTGGTCGCACGCATCTGATGGATGCAACGCCGTTAACACTGGGACAAGAATTTTCCGGTTATGCGACTCAAATTAAACATTCTTTAGTGCGGGTTAAAAATACTTTGCCGCATCTTCATGAGCTGGCGATCGGTGGCACAGCGGTTGGGACTGGCCTAAACACGCATAAAGATTTCTCGCAGACCGTGTGTGAATTTCTAGCTAAGGAAACGTAGATCCCTTTCGTTTCAGCTGAAAATAAATTCGAAGCGCTTGCGACTCATGATGCCTTAGTTGAAGTCAGTGGTGCGCTAAAAAATCTGGCTGTCTCGCTAATGAAAATTGCGAATGACATTCGATTGCTGGGCAGCGGCCCTCGCAGCGGTTTTGGCGAACTTTTGCTTCCTGAAAACGAACCTGGAAGTTCGATTATGCCTGGTAAAGTCAATCCCACACAGAGTGAGTCCATGACTATGGTGTGTGCTCAAGTCATAGGCAATGACGTGGCGACAACCGTTGGTGGAATGACTGGTCATTTTGAACTCAATGTTTTTAAACCAGTGATTGTTTACAATGTTTTAAATAGTATTCGGTTATTGGCAGACAGTTTGGATAGTTTTCGAGTGAATTGTTTAGACGGTATCGAAGCCAACAAGACTCAGATTAAAAAACATTTGGATAACTCGCTAATGTTAGTGACTGCCTTGAATCCATTTATTGGCTATGACAATGCGGCTAAAATCGCAAAAACCGCCCATAAAAACGGAACGACTTTAAAAGAAGAAGCCGTTAAATTGGGGCTGATGACGGCAGAGCAGTTTGACCAATATGTGCGCCCCGAAGAAATGACGGGGCCGTTAAAAAACTAATCTAAAAATTAAGCCTTGGACTTGAATTCGATTTGCATCCATAATGACCGTTGTGGATGTAAAAGAATTATTCGAACAAAAGATCAATTGGTTTCAAAATCCTGACATCGTTCCTTATGTATTTGTTCGGGATGAAAATCATATTTCACAGCCCGGAAAAAAACACAGGATGGATTGGTTTTCCAAGGCGCCGATCATTAAAGACCCTTTAGATTTAAAAGAACTACCTTTTGCTGAATATATTTATCACATTGAAAATATTGCGTTTGGTCCTTCGGCGATGCCTATGCCGCGTTGGGTTTTTTATGATTGTGCGGTTATGCCTGGGTTTGTTTGCGGTTTTGCTTATAAAAAAGACAAATTGCCGCCGGTGCTTAAAGCGGCGCTTCCTGATTTTGGCGAAATTGATTATGTGCCGTTGTCGTTATTTATTATAATTCCGACCATGCACAAAGGTGAATGGGTCGCTCATAATTTATGCTCAGTAAATAGCTTTTTGCCAAAAGAAAATCAGTTTTATGGATTGGGCTTTTTATCAAAAGCTTTTGGGTTGTGGTACGCCAACGTGGAGCAGTGCTCGGGAATGACTCAGTGGGGTAGTCCTGCGTTAAAACTACATTCACACTACGGTCATCTTGAAGTCATCGGTTCCTACGCCCCGGTTCATTCCTACGCAAAAACAGTAACCTACCGAGCTCAGGTGAACACAAGCAATTGGGAACTTTTTTTCTCGAAAGAGGTCGACCTTGAGTTCCTAGAGCTATACGGAAAAACGGGATTTGTCATAAATCCCAGCGATGAAAAATCAATGATTGAAATTCAGAACAAAATTCAGAATAATGAAGGT
>JAYVPD010000058.1:0-31822 GCA_043757515.1 Pseudobdellovibrionaceae bacterium | reverse complement strand
TAGTTGTGTCCACGTTGGACATATTCAGAAAGATCAAATTTCATATTGTCGCGCAAATAATCAAAACCTAGTTCATTGTTAGTTGCATAGGTAATATCACTGGCGTAAGAAGCTTTTCGTTCTTCATCTGTTAGGCCATGAACAATAATACCAATCGACAATCCTAGCCAAGTGTAAAGGCGACCCATCCATTCAGCATCTCGTCGGGCCAAGTAATCATTTACGGTGACAACATGAACGCCTTTGCCGCTCAAAGCATTTAAGTAAACTGGCAAGGTGGCAACTAACGTCTTTCCTTCGCCGGTTCTCATTTCAGAAATTCGCCCAGAATGCAAAGTGTAGCCACCAATTAATTGCACATCATAGTGGCGCATGCCCAAAACCCGCCCCGAAGCTTCGCGACAAACGGCAAACGCCTCTGGTAAAATATCGTCTAAGGTTTCTCCCTTGCGAAGACGTTCCTGAAACTCTGGCGTTTTTGCTTTTAATTGTTCGTCTGTTAGCGCTTTGATTTTATCTGTAAACGAATTCACCTTATCAATGACTGGTTGAATCGTTTTCATTTCGCGGTCGTGTTTAGTTCCAAAAATAGCTTTTAATACGTTTGTAATCATAGACAAGAGGATAAACTTGTTAAATTAAAACAGCAACTTGGATCTGATCTGGATCCCTTCTAGCCTTCTAGCAGTGTGTCGAGTCAGGTGTCGAGTCAGGTGTCGAGTCGGGCCAGGCTTAATCCTTGTTCCATCTTAGTTGCCTAAGTGCTTCGTAAACAGCAACTGCCACACTAGTGGCCATGTTAAGACTACGCACCAGTCCAGAGGCAGGAATGTAGACACTCATTTCTGAATTCTCGCGAATTAAATCGGGATTTAGGCCTTTAGATTCTTTACCAAACACTAAAAAATCACCTTTTTTAAACTGGAATTCGTAAATGGATTTTTGGGCATGGGCCGAAAAATAAATTTTACGACCTTTGGCTGGTAGCTCGCTCAAAGAATCTAATGTTTGCCACTTAAGATGCTGCCAATAATCAAGCCCAGCGCGCTTCAATTTTGCATCCGTAATTTCAAATCCAAGAGGCTTTATAAGCGTAAGTGAAGTTTCTGTAGCGACACAGGTGCGCCCGACATTCCCCGTATTATTAGGAATTTCAGGCTCAACCAATACAATATTTAGATCACAATTATAAATAGCGATAAACTTCTTGTCCCAGCTTAGTCAGCGCAATTCGACGTCCTTTGTCGATCACAAGTTCAAGATTCATTAGTTCACGATACAAAGCCAAATCAATTGGAATTATGTCTCGGCCCGAGCTTTTGCCTAATTTTTGAATATAATTTCTTTGTCTCTCATTTAACTTTTTTGGAATGGGTGGGCGTTCATTTAAAACTTTTTCCCAATCGCCATTTTCAATATATTTAAAATCCCCGTTAGCCTTCTCAGGATTCAAAAAATAACCAAAAGCATCCTCGGAACCCGACTCCAATTGAACAGACACGGTCTGTCGATGTGTTAGGCAATCAGTTGGATTTTGAGGCGAATAACCCATCAGTTCATCCATAATATGCAAGCCCATTTCAGACGCACCCATTCTGAATAAGGTTCCTCTAACATTATCTTTCCCAAATTTACCAAGTATAGGAAAGCCCACCTTGGTTCTGAACACTGAAGCCAGAATCACAGCCGATTCCGATGCAACAATAAGATTTTGAATACGAGTTAAAAACGATTCCCCTGCAGACAAAGCACTGCAAATAAAAATAGAATTTGTCGACATAATTCCCCTCCAATTAAGCTTCCAAATTTCGAAGGTTGGTAAATATCAGAGCCCTACACGATGCGCAAGCGAGAAGGCCGCACCATGGTTTATTGTTTTGCGTTATGTGAAATATTTCTTAGTCTAAGACAAAAATTGTTTGTTATTACTGATTCTAATTCCAAATCGGTAAAATGTTAAAATTGCAAGGGTAGTTACAATTATGAGCGAAGACACGATCAATTTCATGGGTTATATGTGGTTACAAAAAGAAGACGGCGTTATCACTATTGGTATTAACGAAGAAGGGCTTCAGGATTTTGACGAAATCACATCGATTGAATTACCTCCAGAAAATGAAAAAGTGGAAGCAGATACGGTTATTGGTACTATTGAAACCGATGATGGTCCATTGGATATTTACTCGCCTGTCAATGGTACGATTTTAGAAATTAATCCCCAAGTGCTTGAATCTCCGTCGTTGATTCAAGAAGATCCCTATGAAGAAGGCTGGCTTTTAAGAATTGAAACCACGGAAGATGTCGAAGACGATGAAGATGACGACGATTTGGACGAAGACGATGAAGATGATGACGAGGACGAAGAAAAGTCTGAAGACGAGGAATAATTAGTTCTTTCGTGCCCCATCATTCACCTCTAAAAAATATTTTTCTTTTTTCATTGTGTGCTTTAATTTGGGGTTCCACCTATTTTGTAATTACTATTCAAATCAGCCAAGCTTCCCCGATGGTTACGGTATTTTGGCGATTTGTTGTTTCCACAGCCTTAATGTTTATCTATCTTCGCCTTTCAAAACAGACGATGCATTTCGAGCCCAAAACTCATTTTTGGTTTTTTTTACAGGGCATTTTTAATTTCTCGATAAACTATATGCTTACCTATTGGGCTGAGACTTTTATCAAATCTGGTGTTCTGGCCATCACGTTTACAACAATGGTCTATTTCAATCTTATTTTTTCCTGGTTCTTTTTTAGAAAACGAGTTTCCATGCGGGTCATTGTTGGATCTATATTGGGTGGCGTCGGTATATTTTTAATATTTATGGATGACTTGTTTGTCACATCAACAAGCAAAGAATTTTTTGGCTTGGGTGTTGGACTGTGCGCAGCTTTGTCGGCATCCTTAGGAAATATGGTGTCAGTTCGAAATATACGATCAGGTAATAGCATAAGTGCCGCCAATTCTTTTGGAATGCTTTACGGAACTCTTTTTACTGGAGTGGCGATTCTCGCTTTAGGAATTCCTTGGTCTTTCCCTATGACGAACACTTTTATAGGAAGCTTGCTTTACCTAAGCATTCTCGGAACCGTTGTCGCCTTTGCAGCCTATAACACTTTACTGAAAACGATTGGCGCCGATAAAGCAGTGTACACTACTATTATTTCTCCGATATTGGCGATCTTGCTTTCTTATTTTTTTGAAAATTTAAAATTAGTTCCTGCTATGATTATAGGAATTTTCTTGTGCCTCGCTGGAAATCTTTTGGTTCTGTATAAGCCCAAATCAAAAACAGCTGTCGTTTGGACGGCAGGTAAACCATTTTGAATACTCTCTCTTATATATTGATCTTTTCCTCTTTGACTATTTTGGACAAAATTCATTTTGTCCAAGTTTTCCGTCCATATTGCGGGACTTGTCTTTGATTTTTTATTCTCTTCCTTTTTTTAGATTGAAGCGCAAGAGCTCCTGTGGAAATAAAACTTTATAAATTTAAAAATCGAACAAATCACAAAATGGTTTGTTCAAAACAACCAATCTCAAAGGAGATTTTATGAAAAAAGTTATTTCTGCTCTAGTTGCTTTTGTTGCGATCAGCGCCTCAGCTGCTACTTATGTGACTGTTACCGATTGCAATGGCGGTGAAACTGGAACTGAGTGCCGCAAAGTGACTTACCAAGTACGTCCAGCAACTCCTGCTTCTGCAGCACAAGCTGATGTTGAATTGTACCCAATGGGCGAAGGTTCATATGGAGCTGGTCCAAAAGTAACTGGTGGCTGGTTGTTAAAACTTCTTCAAGGTCTTGGCAATAAGTCAAATTCAAATGCAAAAAGCTGGGAACAACAGCAACAGATGGAACAATACCGAAACTAATATTCTCACTTATTGAGCTTCATGGGGGCCGCATTGCCCTCATGAAACTTTTTCAATTTCCAGGCGTTCATCTACCTTAATTTTATACAGCATGCTAGGTCCTAGGTTATGCAAAATGTCCTAAAGCCCAACGTTTCCCAGCCACTGGAAGAAACTGCTTCCCAGAGGGTTGCCGCAGATTTATCAGCGCTATTAAATGCAAATCCAAACCCAAAAAAATTTCTAAAAACGCTAGCAAATAAAACAAATATTCACGAAAAAACATTGCAGCGCATATTAAATCAGGAAAACAGACCAAGTTATATTTCTGTTTTCAAAATCTATCGCTATTTGCTTAGCGAGTTTGATGACGCAAAAGTGATTGAGCGAGCTCCAGAAATTATTAAAAGTTTTTTACTTAAGGCGAATCCTCAGTCTCTTGAAAAAAATACTTTTTATTTTTCGTCGATCGATAGAGATATTCAAAAAAATCCAGTTTTTGCAGAAATCTATATTCTAGCTTCAACAGGTCCAATTAAAAAAATTGAAATTGTAAATCGATTTGGAAAATACGGTATCGAAGTTTTAACAAGTATGCTGGAGAAGAAAGTTGTGTCCGAAGTTCGCGTCGGCGAATTTATATTAGGCCCAAATCAAACACACTTGTCCCCCGAATCGATCGCCTCGCTGGGGGCCCAATTAATCCAGGATTTTGCCAAGCCAAGCAATGGCTATGAATTGGGTTTGCATTTCATGGGATTTTTTTCTGAAGGACTGACTGAAGAGGCCTACCGCCAATGGCAGTTGATTGATCAGGAAGCCTATTTTAAAAAAATTACGCTAGCTAAAAATCCCCTATCTCTGGGAAAAAAGCGGGCTTTCACATTTATGATCACTGAAACCCTGGAAAACAGGGAGGTAAAATGAAAATTATGTTGGTTCTATTTTTCAATCTCTTCGCGATTGCTTCTTATTCGGGTACTGGCGGCACGAGCGGTGGAAATCACATGCAAGTATTGGCTGTAGACGATATTCAAATGGCGCGTGTTTGGGACTGCAATGGTGGCGAAACTGGCACCGAGTGCCGTTGGATAGTTTTTAGAGTGCGACCGGCCTCGCCCTATCAGCCGCCCCCTTGCACTCTGGTTCGAGGTGAAAATTTAGAAATTCCATGTCCAAATAATGACCCTGCTATCCCGGTCTTTGTTCAGCAAATTCAATCTTATTTGCAAAAGATGGGATTGCGTCCAGCGGCAGACCAAAGCCTTAAATAAGCTTACTCAAGGCCCTGCCGTTTTCTATAGGTATCAGCAGGGTTCGAGGACATTTTTCGAAAGTAGTCTGTTGCCGTAAACAAATATTCAAAACCAGTGCATTCGTTGTTAGATGAAGGACCACATCCGTATCCAAAACTTATATTTTGCAATACTGTATTTGAGTTGGTTTGGTCATCGGGAATCATTTGGGAATAGAATGCCTTATAATTTTTCGCAATATCACGAATACTTGGGTCGATATCGGCCGTGGATAGTTTTACAACTTCTGGTGATTTTGGATTGCAGATTAAATTTCCATCCTTCCAACATAAAGTGACTGCGCTATCAACAGAAAGCGACCGAAATTGCCAGGCATAAGTCAAAAAAGTCAATTCAGCATAGGCCGCTGCAGGGATACTCAATTTTTCCAATCCCCATCGTTTTTCGAAACTAACGCTAGGATCAGAGGACATTTTATCAGAAATTCCATTTACATTAAAAATATAATCACTTAGGGGGGGCAGGTCTGTCCCGCCTACAAATAATGGATAGTTGTAATTCGTTCTTAATCTGGCTTGCTCGTCCGCAGTCAAGTTTGAAACAAGTCGCAAAAGTTGATCTCGTTTTTCTCGATATCGCTGATCTTTGTTTGGTGTTGAATAGTCATCGTATAATTTTCCCGCAGGATCACAATAGTGATAGTAGCAATAGAGAGCGCCCGCTGTTGTGCTGTTTAGCCGGGCGCTTAAGTCACCTGCTAACGAACCAGCTATCGAATACGCTTTATTCAGCGGCGGTATGACAAAGCCTAAAGATTCCATTATGTAATTTGAAAACTCATCGTAGCTCATATCAGGATGCTGATATTGTTCTAAAGAATATCCGGGCATACTAGATTTGGATGTTAACTGCCAACGACCAGCCTTAAATTGAGGCCAACGCCATCTTAAGAAACCACCTGTTTTTTCAACATGCCTTTCAATATCTGCTTGAGTCAAATAGGCATAATCACGCTCGGGTTCGTTTCCATATAGAACTGTTACGCATTCCGCAGAACAGTAAGGCTGCTTCCCGACACCAAATATGACCTGAGTGTGACCGGTATCCCCTGAACGCAAGGTCAAAATTATTGAACCCGGAGTTACAAAGTCCTTACTTATTTTAACTGGGTACAAATCTCCAAAAATACTATGGGTGTAGGTTGAATCAAATAGGAACCTCATCGCCGCTTTAAACCGTTCATCCTTTTTCCAATCAGGATCTGTCGGCAACGATGACCACATTTTGGATTCGCTAAAATGTCCCAATAGTTTTCCAGAACCTGCCAAGGTATTTGCAATCGGCAATTTATTATCGTGAGCATAAATCCATCGGCTAAGTAATCCAAAATCAGCGCAGTCGAAAGTTAAACCACCACCGCGGGTCATTGTTGGCGACGCATTATTTTTGTACCAATCCCCAAAACTAGTTTCATCCGCCAATGTCCAGCTGTTTCTAACCGGAACCCAAAGTGGATTTGGTGTTTTATTATGTGTCTCAAATTGAAGATCCTGATAGTACTGCTCAGTTCGAAATTTTAAATCCTTTAATGATTGAAAGTAGGTAATTTTTGAATCTATTTTTTCTGCCTGATCATTTGAAAAAATAGTTCGGTCGACAATCGTCTGATCGACAAATCGTTGGCCAACGTCCCGGGCTGGGCTTTCTGTTACAAGAATGACCGTGTTGTCTTCTTGCTTTTCAATAATTATCCAGCGGTGCCAGGTTTCACCATTTAGATCTTTAAAATCGATAGCAAGAGTTTCTGAAAAAACTTCGGAACACGCACAGATAGTCAAAAGTAAAAAAATATATAAATACTTGTTCATAGTTCATCCTTCGCAATGATGAAACTATTCGGATATTTATTTTTGAAATGTTTATGGCCACTACTATTTTTAGACTTTCAAAGGAGCCAGTCCAGGGGATGGACTGAAATTAAATTTGTATTATGTTACTACTTCAAAGACCGTCGAAAACCAATACAGGACGTTTAGACTTAATAAATATCATCTTCTTTTTGGCTTTTTATCTACCAGATTTTTAAACTCTCGAAGCAAAATGCCAATTTCCAAAGATGTGGTCGCAATATTTTTTTGAAACTTTTCTGATTTAATTAATTTAATTTCTTCCGATTTAGGATCTATCAAATTTTGTATTTCCCCAATTGTCCAATCAAAATCTGCTTGGCAAATTTGACCATTGTGGATTTTGCTATATTTTTCCAGTTGAATTAAATAAGACTGGGCAGAATTCATAAGAAAACAACTACCGTCGCCAATTCTTTTTATGGCTTCTGGATTTTCTGCCCTTATAAACTCTCGAATCTCTTTTTCAAACTTTTCAATTTTACCCAGAAGTCTATCGGAAAGGTCATTGTTGTACTTAATTTTCTTTGTTTTTCCGCACATAGTTCCCACCGCCGGTGGAGGCTCGCAAGCATAAATGAAGGGACCCGAAATGACTAAAACAAAAAATACTATTAAATTTCGCATGGAATGCCCTCTATTTCTAAAACTTCACTCAAAAAAAAAGCCGTGGATTCAGTTGCCCAAATCCACGGCCATTAGTAAATACAATTACCAAATAACGATTCTATCCTTATCTGAAAGAACCATCGGCTGTCCTGATTTACATCCAAAGGCTTCTTGGAAACCAGGTTGGTGTTTAACTTGTTCATTGATACGAGCCCATCCCAATGAATGTGGATCTGTTTTTAATTGTTTTTCTTTGTATCCATCTCGTTTAACTTCACACCAGTTTCGAGCATAGGAAACGAAAAACTTCTGTTTGTCCGTAATAGATCCTTTGTTGTCTTTAAATGCCGCTTTGTAAGCGAAACTTAAACCAACTAAATCCGCAACGTTTTCACCTAAAGTTAATTTTCCATTGTGGCCTATTTTGCTGAACTGATCGGCCATGCGAGCACCACGTTTTTGAAATTCAGCCATGTCATTCATAGACATCCATACTTTCAACCGGCCTTTATCATCAAAACGAGCACCTTGATCATCGATGCCGTGGCCTAATTCATGCCCCATAACTGCACCGACCGCACCTAAATTTTCTTCCAAGGTGTTCTTATCGTCAAAAAATGGATATTGCAAAATTCCCATTGGCATTACAAATTTATTTTCCGTTGGCGAAAAATAAGCATTTACAGTCAAAGGCCCCATTCCCCAAGCGTCTTTATTAACTGGCTTGAACATTTCCTTAACGGTTTTTTCAATTAGGGCTGTTCTAAGCTTTTGTTGATTTTTCAACGGCTGAGTTGCCGAATATTTTCGGATAGGATTAAAATTCCATTCTCGAGCCGTTTGCGGAGCTACAACTTGCAGCCGACAACTAGCCACTTTCTTTTTAGCTACTTCTTTGGCATCGGCAGATAACCAAGTGCTCGCTGAAATACCATCCATTATAGAGCCACGAATTTTTTCTGATATTTCAACAACTTTTTGTTTTGGAAAATTCGGAAATAATTTCTGCATTAGAACTTCATCGACTTCTTTTTCAAATTCACTCATCATTTTCATTGTGCAACGTTCTTGTCGGACAGGCCTTGAATCTGGGCCGCCCAAATGCTTTTTATTAAACCCAAATTTCTTAGTGAAGAAATCAGGATAGCCATCATCCATCAAATGCGAAGCCGTTCTGTAAAGATAGATATCTTTCAGAGTATCAAGGTTTTTCGAGGTCAAATATTCGTTATAGAATTTAAAGGCCTCAGGAATATTGATTCGAACATTTAGCTTCTTTGGAATCTTTTTCAAGTAAGGCTCAACATTCAAATTCGGATAATCAGCTAAAAATTGCGCCTGCGGGATATCACGCTTTTCGCCCCAACGCTGCCGACGCTCTTCCGCCCGCGGATAGCGCTGAACAAATTCCGCTTCTAAATTGTACATTTTTTCAACCCGAACTTTAATTTCTTCGGCCGTCATTTTTGGATGAACGATTTTAAAAAACTCAGTTACTAAATTTTTATAGTCCGCTACTAGCTCTGGCTTTTCATAATAACCGTGATCTGGCAAATTCATGAAACTAACAGCCATGTAGGCATCGTACAAATCTGGATTGTCTGCATTTGCTGAATTATCAAAAACTAAAATACTGGCTTTTCCTTTGAAAAAATTGTCAGTATCCAATTTAACAAAATCTTTAACTGTTTTTACTTTTTCAATAGCTCTAACTCGATCGCCAACGGTTTCTTTTTCTTCCTTGGCACCAGCTGATTCATTCATACAGGCTAGGTAAAAGTTTTTAATTTGTAATGCCCTTGGGGATAATTTTTTTTCATTTTCAATATTAGAAAAGAATTCTTTTTTCTTAGAAAGAATTCTTTCATAGGAATCGCTAAATGCAAAAGTGTGCGAGCTTCGATCCGGTCGCAATTCAAAGGACGCCTCAACATCCGAACATACATAGTCATGAAAATTTTCACAGGCTGATATTTTTGAGCTCAAGGGAAACAGGCGTCGTTCTGGAATTTCGCTTGATTTTTTGCTCATGGGTAAAGACTTGGCGTCCGCGTTGCTTTGAGCATTGGCTGCTGACAATGCAAAAATAGTCAGACTCGCTAATAAAAATGCGTTCATGTTCATATCCTTTTTTAAAAAATAATTAGCTCATGCTAAATCCCATAGGGCTAATAGGCAATAGAGTTTATGCCGTGGCTAATTTGGCGGACAATGACACGATACTTCTAAATTGGAATTGGCAAGTAAAGCTCTTTTACTGAGCCTCTATTATGTCGCGCAAAAAATGATCTCTAAAATTATAAGGCAATGAATAGTGCCCCTCGCCTTTAAATAGCTTAAAACGCACATCAGTCAGTTCATTTTTCATAAATTGGGACCAAATCGGGTGCACAACGTCATCGGCATCTCCGTGGTACAAATAGTAAGGCACTTTGATGTCTTTTATTTCAAATCCCCAATATTCCAAAAAAAGCCTCATATCAGACAAAAGTCCATAAGGACCTTTTTGGACAGAATATTTAAACGTTTCGAACAGAAAAGGACCTGTCACGGGATCATCCATGACTTCGCGGTCACGGGGGGAAACTTTATTAAAATCTGAGGTTAAAATTTTATCTATTTTATCGGCCTTTCGATTATACAATTGTTCAACAAAAAACTGCATTGCCGGTCGAGGCAGTACTTTATTTAGAATGTACATTTTTTTCTGGGCCTGATTTAAAAACGGAAATTTTTCAATCTTCATAGGCGCAATACCATTGATTGAAATAGTGCGAAACACACGATGTGGCAAATAATACGAAACGGCAGCGGCATACGGCCCACCGCCACTTACGCTCAAAACTGTAAATTTGGGAATTTTTAAAAGTGTCATTAGTTCATTAGCGTAATCAGAAAACAATTTTAAACTAAATTCTGGTTGATAGGCTGCAGGTCCATAACCGGGCCTGTCCATCGCAACTAAAAAAAAATCTTTTTCATAACTGCTGCCCTTTAAAAGAAGCAAACCTTGTTTGCCTGTACCGGGAAAACCATGAATAAAAAAAATCGGCAGCCCATCGGGGTTACCATAGGTATAATAATAGACCGTATTTTTATCGTGTGTAACGAATGATTGTGTAAGCATTTCCATAATTGTAACCTACACTATGCGCCGACTCCTGTAAAAAAACAAATTGCATAGTGTAAAACTGTTCCATTAGCGAGAATACTCTGGAATTGAAATCATCCTTGGAAGTCTTGAAATTTAGGACTACGCTCGAATCCTATGAACTTAATAGATTTATCCATAAAACGTCCTGTATTTGCCTGGATTTTAATGAGTGCTCTTATTATTTTTGGCGCAGTTTGTCTGTCCCGAATGGGAGTCAGCCAATTGCCTGACGTAGATTTCCCGGTTCTGGAGGTCTCTGTAAACTTTGAAGGAGCAGCCCCTGAACTAATCGAAACCGAGATTTTAGATCCCATCGAAGAGCGCCTTTTAAGCGTTGAAGGCATCAAAGAAATGAAATCGACTGCCAGGCAAGGAACCGGCAGCGTTCGACTTGAATTCGATATAAATAGAAACATCGATGTGGCATTGCAAGAAGTTCAGTCCAATCTATCCCAGCTAGTATTGCCAAAAGAAATTGATCCGCCCGTAATTAAAAAAACAAATCCCGAAGAAGATCCAATCATGATTTTGGGGATCTATTCCGCGGACAGTCGGTTGAATATGACCAAATGGATCGACAACTATTTTTTGGATCAAATCCGTTTTGTTCCCAATATTGGCGAAGTTTCAATCGCCGGTTTTTCAACTCGAAATTTAAGAGTCTGGGTAGATCCAGTTAAATTGAAAAAAAATGAACTTACGGTCATGGATATTTTAGAAGCAATTTCAACCCAACATCGAGAATCGGCGGCGGGACAATACGTTCACGAAGCCCAAGAACTGCGCGTGAAATGGCAAGGGGAACTTCTTTCTGTTGAAGAATTTGGAAATATTAGAATTCTCCGCCGAGGTGGACAACTGGTTCAACCTCAGGCCGCCCTAAGAATCAAGGATGTCGCCAAAGTTGAAGAAGGCCTCAGCGATGTGCGAAGGCTAGCACGAATAAAAGGTAAGGATGCTATTTTTGTGAGTGTTAAAAAACAACGCGGCACAAATGAAGTCACTTTATCTGAAAGTATTAGAAAAAAACTTGAAACGATGAAACCCGATTTGCCGGCTGGCTATGCTGCTCAGGTGAATATCGATTTCACGCTGCCGACAAAGGCGACTGTATTTGCGACTTTAGAAAAACTAGTATTTGCGGGCGCTATCACGATTTTAATCTGCTTCCTATTTTTAGGCAGTCTTCAGTCAGCCGTAAATATTTTATTTTCAATACCGACATCGATCCTGGGAACATTTATAATCTTGTATTTTTCCGGCATGACATTGAACCTATTCACGCTTCTAGCTTTGACTCTGGCTATTTCAATTGTTGTCGACGATGCGATTATGCTGCTTGAAAATATAGTGCGGCACCATCGAATGGGTAAAAATCCCGAGCAAGCATCTTCAGATGGTTCAAAAGAGATTCTACCGTCTGCCATTGCGGCGTCTTTGTCCGTAATCGCTATTTTCATACCCGTAATTTTCATGGATGGAATTTGGGGTAAATTTTTCTATCAATTCGGAATCACAATGTCCGGGGCGATTTTATTATCACTGTTAGAAGCGGTAACGATAACGCCCATGCGGGCGGCTGCATTTTTATCGACCAATGCGAAAACATCTGGCTTTGAACACTATGTAGATCAGCTTTCTGAAAAGTGGGCCCATTTTTATAAAAAAGTTCTAGGTGTTTGTTTGACGTTTCCCAAATCAATTGTTTTTGCGTCGCTAGGTATTTTTATTGTGTCACTTCAGCTCTTACCATTTGTTAAAAAAGAACTTCTCCCAACGCAAGATCAAAATATTATATTGTTGGCAGCAACAACGACCCCCGGCAGTTCCCTAGAGTCCACCTATCAGAAGTCAAAAGAGATCGAAGATGTCGTTAGTAAAATGTCAGACATTGAAGGTTATCTGGTGAGCGTGGGCATTGGGGGGCTCAGTGCTACCGTTAACAACATCACCGTTCCAATTTATTTGAAACCGAAGGAAAATAGAAGTCTGACCCATGTTCAAATCATGGATAACATGCGTGCACAGTTTAAATCTATAAAAGGGGTTACGATCCAAATGCGTGATATCTCTGCACGTGGAATAACGTCCGGCCGTTTTTTTCCCGTCGCTTTTAATTTACGTGGGCCTGACCTGAATGTCCTCAAAGAAAAAGCGGATATTATAATGAAAAAACTAAATGAAAAAAAGTTGAGTCAAGACTTGGACACGGATTTCAAGCTGGGGCTGCCTGAACTTAATATCACTCCTAAATCTCAAGGCGAATTATACAATATGGGGCTTACAAAGGAAACGATTAGCCAGACATTGGCTACCTCGGTAGGTGGTGCTCGGCAAGGGCGCTATACGGCAGACGGCAAACGGTATGATATTCGTGTCAAAGTTCCCGATGCAGTGATCAACTCGGAGGAATCCATTGGGTCACTGGGAGTTCGTAATATTTTTGGCAATATCGTAGCTCTGGCCAGTGCGGTAAATATGAAAACGGTTGGCTCGATGCAAATTATCACACGAATCAATCGCCAGAGAACTGTCTCTGTATTTGGTTCGCTTGTTCCGGGAGCCTCTCAAAGCGATGTGCTTAAAGCGACTAAAGAAATTGCAGAAAAGGAATTGCCTGAAGGATATAGTTTTGCACTTGAAGGAGCCGCTTCTGGTTTAAACGAAGCCTTTGCGAGCCTAATCGCCGCGTTACTAATTGGCGTAGTCGTTGCCTATATGATTCTTGCAATTCAGTTTAATTCGTTTATTCATCCCATTGTGATATTGGTGGCACTGCCGTTTAGTTTGACAGGCGCCTTTTTAGCACTCTGGATGGCCAAAGTTTCACTCAATTTATTTAGTTTTATTGGCATTATTGTACTTATGGGAATTGCGAAGAAAAATTCAATTTTACTTGTTGAATTTACAAATCAAATGCGACATCGGTTGGCCGGGGTAAAAAATTACCTAAATAGCAAAGACAGAGTTTTGATTAAGGACGCGTTGCTCGAGGCCTGTCCGATTAGGCTTCGTCCGATTATTATGACGTCTGTTGCCACCGTGGCAGCGGCGCTGCCTTTGGTATTGGGAAATGCAATGGGTTCTGAAACTCGATTGCCCATGGGATTGACTATTATTGGTGGCTGTATTGTATCCACTTTTTTCACTTTGTTCGTAGTTCCATCATTGTATTTAATAATGAGTCGACTTGAACGTGTTAAAAAATAAAAAGCCTGCCTTTATTAATAGGCAGGCTTGAGTTTGTTTATTTTGTTTTACGAGCTTTTCTGCGATCTTTGCGATTTTCCTTACGATCATCTTGTCTTTCTTTTCGATTGCTTTGGCGAACTTGTCTTCGTTCTTGACGATTATCTTGCCGTGCTTCTTGACGATCTTTTCGAGCATCCACATCCGCAGATGCACTCATTGAATACAATGAAGGCACTAATAAACTTAATACTAAAAAGCGTGTTAAAAAAGATTTCATAAATGGCTCCTTTGCCGTAGTTAGATTCTAACTACTATACAAATGAGGAGACCAAAAATTACAGAATCTTTAAAATTAGACCGACCTATTTTGAAATTCGCCGTAAATAACTGATTTTATTATGTTTTTTTAATGTAATATCCACGCTGGAAGTCCTTTGCCGTTTACAGACCTAAATTTTTATCCATCATTGACGGTCGGCAGTGAAACTCATTAGAGTTCCAATATGATTAAAACCAAAAATTGTATCATTCTGATCCCTCTAGTTTCAATACTTTTTTTTGCTTCGTTTGCGCACTCTAAAGACGCTGCCGAACCTAAATTATTTATTCAATCCTGTTTGAAAGACTACATTCTATTAGTCAACAGCCCAGGCGCAAACAAAGCTGAGATTAAAGCCAACGACAAGGCAATCATTCAACTGAAACAGAAATGTTTGGATAAAACATATATTAAAAATTGGAAAAAAATAATCAAACAAACAGATTCGGATCCTTTGCTCAATAGCCAGGACACCCTTGAAAGCTGGAAAACATCCGTGACTGTTCAAAGTATTGATTTAAAAAAATCGAGTGCAGAAGTCGTTTTGGGCTCTGGTGAAGAAAAATATTGTCTAACTATTGGCTTTAAAGCGGTTGGTAAATCAACAACTATTACGTCTTCTAAAATATGTGACAAAAAATAATTACTGGTCCTTCAGGCTGAGGGACCAGTAATTATAAATCAACAATTCTATTGAAAACAAGAGCGTCCGGCCTGCTATCTTTAAAGTCTAAACAGAAATAGCCAGTGCGTTCGAATTGATATTTTTTAGCAACATCCGCATCTTTTAAACTGTTTTCAAGGCGCGCTGTCTTTAAAACGGTCAATGAATTCGGGTTTAAGTTGCTTTTAAAATCTTTCCCCTCGGGAGCGTTTTCAGGATCTGGAACACTGAACAATCGGCCATACAATCGAATTTCTGCACTGACACTGTGTTTGGCACAAACCCAGTGGACGATTCCTTTGATTTTTTTTCCTTCAGCTGTTGGTTTTCCATGCAGGGTTACGACATCATAGGTGCATTTCAATTCAGTAATTTTACCAGCCGAATCTTTGACAATGTCCTGACATTTGATGACGTAGGCATTTCTTAAACGAACTTCTTTGCCTTGAGCTAGTCTAAAAAAATCAGCGGTTGGATTTTCCATAAAATCATTTCGATCTATGTAAACTTCATTTGAAAAAAATAATTTTCGTTTGCCGTAGGATTCATTTTTGGGGTGATTGGAAACTTCCATTTGTTCTTTTTTATCTGCTGGATAGTTCGTAATGGTAACTTTGATCGGATCTAGCACAACCATTGCTCGATAGCCGATTCTATCTAGATCTTCTTTAACACAGGCTTCTAGAATTTCTATATCAATTAAACTTTCAGCTTTAGCAACGCCAATGCGTTTGGTAAACGTGCGAATTGCTTCGGCTGTATAACCACGTCGCCTAATTCCTGAAATAGTTGGCATTCTGGGATCATCCCATCCATCCACTAATTTTTCTTTCACCATTTGTAAAAGTTTTCGTTTACTCATTACTAAATACGTTAAATTTAAACGCGCGAATTCATATTGCTTGGGTTTACCGGGAACTGGCAAATTTTTAATACACCAGTCATAAAATGGCCGGTGATCTTGAAATTCCAATGTGCATACGGAATGAGTTACTTTTTCAATCGCGTCACTCAACGGATGGGCATAATCATACATAGGATAGATATTCCAGGTATTGCCAGTTTTATGATGATGTACTTTTTTAATTCTGTATAAAAGTGGATCGCGCATATTCATATTGGGCGACTGCATATCAATTTTTGCACGTAAGGTGTTTGACCCCTCGTCCAACTCGCCTCGTTTCATTTTTTCAAACAAATCCAAATTTTCACTGACCGAGCGCTGGCGACCGGGCGAATCTTTCCCTGGCCGATTAAAATCTCCACGATACTCTTTAACTTGGTCTTCATTCAAACTACAAACATAGGCCTTATTATTTTTAATTAGTAAAACAGCCCAATCATAGAGCTGTTGAAAATAGTCCGACGCATAGAAAAGGTTTTGGTTCCAATCAAAACCCAGCCATTTTACATCCGCTTTAATTGATTCAATATATTCTGTTTCTTCTGTTTCTGGGTTTGTGTCATCAAAACGCAAATGGCAAACGCCATTATAATCCTGTGCTAAGCCAAAATTTAAACAGATCGCCTTTGAATGACCAATATGCAAATAGCCGTTCGGTTCAGGCGGAAAACGCGTCACTACGCGGCCGTCGTAGGTGTTATTTTTCAAATCTTTTTCAATGATTTGTTTTAAAAAATTTTGAGCTTCCGTTTTTTGTTCCATATAAACCTTAATAAGTGCTTAACAAGATTAGCTTTTTATGTCATTAAACTCAAACTAAATGATTCAAGAGATATTCAAGCACCCTGATTTTACGATCGTAAATAAGCCCGAAGGCCTTAGCTGCCACAACGACGAAGGCTCATTACTACAAAAGTATGGAAACGACTGGCATCTCGTAAATAGAATTGATCGGGAAACAAGTGGTCTTGTTGTAATCACTAAAAAAAGCGAACTTCAAAACAACTTGCAGCTGGCTTTGGCTGAAGGACAGAAAACCTATTTTGCTGTCCTTAGGGGCCTTTTGCCCATTTCTGAGGGTTTTTCAGAATGGAACTTTCCGATTTCAGATAAAGGGGAAGGGCGCGAGGCAGCACAGGGAAATCCCGCCGATTGGAAGGAATCCAAAACTTTATATAAAGTCATTCAATCTAGCCCCTTTTTTTCCGCAGTGGAATGCCAGCTTCAAACTGGACGTCAGCACCAAATTCGAAAACACAGCCGACTGGCGGGGCGTCCTATTGTTGGGGATCCTCGATATGGAAACCCCAAAGACAATACCAAAATTTCGAAAATGTATAGTTTCAATCGGATGGCCCTGCATTCTTGGAAACTAAATTTCAACTGGTTAGCCAAACCCGTCCAATTTGAATCTACGGTACCAGAGTCATTTATGACCTTGTTTTCAAAATAGCTACAACGTTGGCGATCCGTCTTTTTTACCTAAACGTGGTGGTATTTTTAAATCTGGATTAATTTCAATTTTTGAAAATTCAATTCTAGTGGTCTTTTGACTCAAGTGATTTTCAGAGACAATTCGCTGGGCCCGCCAAACTTTGCTTTTAAATTTTTTATAGTCTAGATATTCAATTGTAGTAACCTTCTGGCTACCGTTGTAATAGACGACTTTTAGCGGATAAAAATTTATTTTGTCATAGTAAACTAAAAAGTGAGTTAACGATCCCGTCTTGGATGCAACCGGCGTATAGGTAATATGAAATTTTTTATCAAAACCAAAAGGCTTTGGATTTTCTGTATTAAAAAATGAATACGATAAGATTTCAGGATTAATACCAAACCTAGTTAAATTGGAAAGCTCGACTGGTTGGTTTTTATCAGCTTCAAACAAAAGCAGCGATTCAGGATTTAAATCTGAAAGTGAAAACTTGTATTTCTCGGGCCTATTTGATCCTGGTAGCGTCACCGTCATTTCGTTAACTTCAGTCTTAGCCCGTAAGGCATTCAATACTTTGGTCCTAAGAGCCGCCGGACTTAAGGGTGGTTCCTCACTGAATGCCAATTGCGTTGAAAGTCCCACAGAAACAGCCACAAACAGAATAAATTTCTTAAAGTACATTTATTGATCCTGGTTAGGGGTTACCTGGATCTTTGTCGGCTAGAATTTGGTCTAGCTTTAATGGATTTTGGTCCTGTTTCAGTGGGGATGCTTCGACGCGGCGAAACAAGTATCAGTTCGTCACATTTTAAGACAGTTTTTTGATTTATATAGCGAGCAAAAAGTTCCCTATGAAACTTTAACGTCGCTATTTTATTAGACTTTGTAATAAACATGATTCGAACCTTTGCCAGGAGAATTTATGATTGGAACCTTAAGTATTTTCGCGATTTTTTTATTCTCTTTCGTTAGCTCTGCGCAAGTCAGTTACTATCCCGAGCGCACCGAACTTTCGATCGATGCCTCGGGCCGTTCTGGCGGCGATGGTTCAGATGGATCTAACAGCTACTATTCAAATGGCAGCTATGGAAGCGATGGACAGTCGGGCCAGGATGCCGCCGATATTTTTGTAGAGCTAAGCTATCCGGACTCAGCTCATAAAAATGTTTTCGTTAAAATCACTAG
This sequence comes from Pseudobdellovibrionaceae bacterium, assembly GCA_043757515.1. Classification (GTDB taxonomy): domain Bacteria; phylum Bdellovibrionota; class Bdellovibrionia; order Bdellovibrionales; family Bdellovibrionaceae; genus UBA2316. Next base: position 13,346 of record JAYVPD010000058.1, on the reverse strand, counting down.
CAATTCTTCAAACCTAAATTTCCAAAAAGTTTTCAGCCTCTCTGAACTTAAAAAAATAAATATATTTGCCAAGGGCGGCAATGGTGGCAGCGGAGGCTCCGGCGGCAAGGGCGGCGATGGAAGTGACGGCAGCAGCGGTTCATCTGGTTGCCCCGCATCCGATGGATCTAGTGGATCCAGTGGGTCCAACGGTGGCAACGGAGGCTCAGGTGGTAACGGTGGGCATGGCGGAAATATTCGCGTAGCTACTAGTGAAGATCAATCTGAGTTGCTGATGTTAGTGCGATCAACAGAAACGTCTGGAGGATCTCACGGGACCGCTGGCAACGGCGGTTCGGGCGGAAGTGGTGGTAGAGGCGGCAGTGCCGGTTCAAATTCCTGTACCTCTGGGGGATCATCGGGAAATAGTGGCAGTGATGGCTGGAGCGGCTCATCTGGATCGAGCGGAAGCGACGGCTACTCGGGCCAATCTGGCAGCCATATCTTTTTATTTTCAGGAAAAACTCTAAACACCTACCTAGAAAAATTTAATCTTAAAATTCAGGGTGTGGAATTCGCCGATGAAAACAATGATGGCATTGTTGAGTTTGGCGAAACGGTCAGCATAACCAAAATTAAATTGGTAAATACGGCATCGATGCCTTCACCGGCTAACGCAGATATGACCGGCCTAAATAACTTAGACAGCAATTGGAATTGGATTTCACCAAAACCAAATAGAACAATCAAATCACTTTCAAAAAATGAAAGTATCGAACTTATTTTTGCTAAAGGTGAGTTTGTTATGAAAGCAAAAGAAATGACAGGCTTTCGTGATGTCACTACCCAAATTCCCCTGGGCTATTTGAAAGAAAATTTGATTGGCTATTTTGAGTCTCTTCCCGCTTTAAATATCAAAAGGCTTGCGATTTTGAATGTTGATAGTCCCAAAGAAAAAATTTTCTGGGGCCAGGTTCGCCCTTTATCTATGTCCTTAATTAATCAATCGATACTGCCCATAGGTCGTCAAAGCAAACGACCTGTTTGGATTCAAGTAACCATAAATTCAACAGGTTTGGACGCAGCAGATTTGAAACTTATTTATGGAAAATCGGAAATTTCCTTTGATAGCCAAAAACAAGCTGTAATCGAGCTCGACACATTAATCCCGGGTTCGAACCCACTTGGTTTTTCTTTGATGGCCGCGAACAAATCCGAACTGTTTGTTGAAGCTCGCGTTGAGATTAAAGTTCTCAAACAAATGGTTTCTGGTTCTGACAAAGAGGCCATTGATTCACAAATCGTCAATCTTTCGCTAGCTAAAGATTTATTGGCCGAATCCTATTCTTTTAAAGTTCCATTAAAGGATAAAATTCAGTGTTACATGGGGCCTAGGAAAATTAAACGAACGCTCAAACAAATTTCCCTTATTAAAAGAGGAAATGATCCCAATGTGGAACTTGGAATTACGTTTTCTAACTTGATCATTTTCAGCCAGGACCTTCCTAAATTTTACCAAGGACGATTAGAGCTTGCGAAATATTTAAACGATTTTAAGAATAATCAAATAAAAGGGCAAAAACTGGTCGATATCTTAAATGATTATTATAAACCAGCGACCATTTTGATGTTTTCCGCAGTCAAAAAGGAGCAAGATTCTATTATTGATAGCTGCATGCTCGTAACTAAATAATTTGGCTATTGGCGAAGACCAGATTATTTTATAGTCTATGGGTTGATGACTACAGAAACGTTTTCTTCTTTCAAGTTTATTGGCTCGGGTGATGAATACTACAGTTTGGCCATTGCCGAAATAGACCTTGCTAAATCAAATATCACTATGGAAAGTTATATTTTTGAATGCGACGATATTGGAATCCGAATTCTAACGGCTCTAGCTGGCGCCTCCAAGCGTAACGTGACAGTACGTCTTATGGTTGACGGGATCGGAAGCCACAGCCAAATTTCAGAGCTTAGATCATACTGCCAGACGCATCAGATCCAATTTCGAGTATTTCGAGCATTGCCAAATCTTTTAATTGGCTATGCGCGTTTGACTCAATTTATGCGAACAGCCAATCGCCGCAATCACCGGAAACTTCTGATCATAGATAAACAAACCGCTTTTGTGGGAAGTTTCAATATATCAAAATTACATTCACAAGCCTCCAGTGGTAATTTGGCGTGGAAAGATCTGGCGGCCAGAGTGGAAGGTCCGGAAGTTGCTAAAATCTGGGAACTTGCGAATGCCTATTGGAACAAATTCAGACTTTCTCTGCGAGGTCGTATTCCTAAAATAGATTTCAAGCGTGTGCGGTCGACCCATTCAATGGCCGCTCGTCGATCTTCTAGAAATCTGCTTATAGAAAAACTTCGGACTTCAAAAAAGCAGATTAAAATATTAACCCCTTATTTTGTTCCTTCAAAAAAACTTTTGAAGGCGTTGAAGCTAGCCACAAAGACTCACACCAATATTGAAATTATCATTCCTGCGCGAAGCGATTTCCTAATTGTCGACATGGCAGCTCGATTTATTATTCGAACGCTTTTGAATAGAAAAATAAAAGTATACCGCTATCTGCCTTCGTTTTTGCACGCAAAAAGCACAACCATTGACGACTGGGCAACGATGGGAAGTCACAATCTAAACCACCGCAGTCTAGTTCATGATCTCGAGTTGGATATTACTTTAGAAAAAACAGACGAATTAGCGGCTTTAGAAAATTATTGGCAAATAATCCACGCACAATCACGATTAGTTACAGAAGAAGAACTAAATAGCGATTCTTTTGTTTTTCGATTGTTGTGCCGATTTGCATATTGGTTTAAAAATTGGTTATGAAATATAAATTTATTACGTTTAATATACATAAAGCACGCTCTACCTTTTTGCTGTCCAATACCTTGAAACAGCTTAAAGAGGCTGTAAGGACCAGACCGATAGACTTTTTGCTCATTCAAGAGCTTGTTGGCGCTGGATCGAGTTTTATTCCCAACGAGTTCAATAGTCGATTTTCCTCTCAATTAGACATTCTTGCGGAATCAGTTTGGAGCGATCATTGTTATGGAAAGAACGCTATTGACAAAGATCAACACCACGGTAATGCCATTCTTAGCCACTACCCAATTAGCAATTGGGAAAACGAAGACTTAACCTTACATAATCTAGAAAAGCGAGGGCTTCTTCACTGCGAAATTCCATTGGCTGAACAGAAAGTACTGCACGTTTTCAATGTCCATTTGAATCTAAGGCACAAAGATCGGGTAAAACAAGTCGAGCGAGTTATAGCACGTTATCTAAAACTAATTCCCCCAGAGGCCCCTTTTATTTTGGCAGGCGATTTTAATGACTGGAGCAAGGAACTTTCCCACTATTTCGAAACCAAATTGGGTCTATTTGAATGCCACAAAAAACTTAATAAAAACTATGCAAAAACATTTCCCAGTTTTTTACCCTTACTTAGTCTTGATCGAATTTATGCAAAAAATATCACCCCAACCATAGTGAAATCACTGAACGAAGTTCCTTGGACGGCTTTGTCTGATCATCTTCCACTTTACATGGAATTTGAAATATAATTTTTATAGAAAATCTATTTTGAAATTCGAAACTTTGCCATATCGACATCGTTAGAAATTTCTCTATGAGCCTGGGGCAAGTCGCCTTTTAACATAACCCGCTCAACAGACCTTGATATTGTGGGCATTACGATTTCTTCATAAAACTGATTCGGACTTGATTCAGGCGTCAATTCGGCACTCAGCGACAGCTTTGGAGAGGCCGGCATCGAATCTTTTGAAAAAAGCCCCTGGTTCATTTTAGTCAAAAAAGAATTTCCCCAGCGTACCGATTGAGTTTCCATCCAATTTACCAGTTCAATGTGTGTTATACATTTCACTTCTGGCAACAAACAGACATCAAGCACAAATCGCTGCAAGGCTTTCCAATAAATTCCTTTGTTCCACAATGAAAAGTGGTGACCAATACTTAAGGGCGAACGATTTCCATAATAGCTTTTTAAAAACGCTTGAACATAGGATGCATAGGTTTGCTTTTCATAATAGGCCAAAAGGCTATTATTTAAATCGCGACATTCACCGGAATTCTTTGGATTAAATTGACCATGGCATTGCCCGTACAAAACATTATAATCCATTGCGATGGTTTCGCGATTAGTCCCCGCCAATTCAATTTGTGACAGCCCTAAATTCCAAAGTTCTGGTGTGTGCTTAAAAGGCCATTTGTATTTGCGAACGAGTCCCGCATCATAGGAATATCGAAAATCCTTCATCACAGCGGCAGTAATTGAAGGCCGGCCGGCAAGCAAAGGTGCACGGAAACCTTTTATTGTCGATGTAATCACGCGTTCCCAATCCGATTTAAATGGGGCATTCATCGTTGGGTAGAGTTCAAAAACTTTTCCTACCAACCGGTAAAATTCATTAAATTCCTGAGTCCAATCATCCTTCGTCCAAGCCGCGCCATCAAAATGCCCATTGACGTGGGAACCAATTTCCATAGCTGGATGTGTTTCATTTAAAGCGCGCCAGACATTTTTTGTTCGAGCTTCGATATCACTAATATCATCAACGGCAAATCCAATATCAGAACTCCCTGCTCTTTTCTGAGGGGGATGGTAATTTAGTCTATCTTTTGTCTGAAGAAAGTAGACACCACTGATGAAATAGGAAAACTGAGCCCCAGATTTCTGACTTAATAAAAACGATTCGTTCCAAAAGGTAGGACTTTTAGATCCATCAAATGAAATCAAAACAAATTGCGGAGGCCGATCTAAAACCTGACCCCAGCTAATTAAACTTGAAAATATAAAGAATAAGAAAAATTTAAATACCATGATCGGCCCCGCGACGTAAAATCGCCATTGATCTGCATCCTAGTTACTTGATGTTTAATTGTCACCTTTACTTTGATGACGGCATTGCACAAGGGTAACTGAGCTAAACTACTACTGATGCTTAAGACCCAGTCACTTGGCTGAGGATCTTTTTAGCTTGCTCTTTAAATGCTGACCCCTTCATAGATTTATTGCATTCCTTCTTGGCATTTTTAACATCTTTAAGTTCGGCATAGGCAGAACAGAGGTTAATTTGAATCACCTCAGATTTTGGATCGATGGCACTTGCCTTCTTAAAGTCAGCCAAAGCTTCCGGCGTTTTTCTTAGCTTTAAATACGCTGAGCCGCGAACTACGTAGGCTGGAGAAGACCGTACTTTTGCTTTTTCACATTCTTTGACGGCTTCTGAGGCTTTGCTGAGCAAATCGTTTAGATCTTCGCTATTAAATGCTTGGTTAGCAATTCTGACTTTTTCTTTGCACGTTTCTTCGCTGGCGTGGCCCGAGGCACTTAAAAATAAAGCAGCCGCTATTAAAACAGTTTTTGTTCTCACAATATCCCCTTTTTACCTTGAGGCTATTCGCGTGGTCCAGTGAACTCAAGTGGATAAAAATTTTAGGGAAATTCCTAGTCCAAATTACCGGAATGAGATTTATAATTTCTGGCTAAATGTCTCAAGACAGAACAAACATCCAGTGTGTCGCAAAATGAATTCATTTCGACCTCTAAATCTAGGCTGTGAGCAACCTGAACTAGCCTATTCTCAATTCAATTTAAATTTGAGGAATTCAGCCCTTTCCTGCTACAATTTAGCTGGGGGAATTGTGAAAAATAAACGAAAATTTTATTTTATTGGTTTGCTATCTATTTTGTCGAGCGGTCTTTTTTTGCTTTTTAATAATTTCAGCGGTCATTCTCATGCAGAACGAAACAATACCAAAAAATCAATTCGAGGCCTAACTGGCTTGGTTCCCTCAGAAGGAGACAAGCTCGAAGAAAAGGATTCTCCTGCCTACCTCTGGGCTGAAGACTATTTAAAAGCGAATGCTTCAGTTGATCAAAGGGCTGTTGTGCCAAAAGCCTTAAGCGAGATCAGTAAACTCCAAATTTGCACCTCTGACGAATTTGAGAAAGCCCTTCGCAGCGGCCATGGACAATTTGAAATAACGTGCGATATTGATTTTCAGAATAGGAAAATTGCGCCGATTTCCTCTTTTAACGGAGAAATATGGGGAAATAACCACCAGATTTCAAATTTGAATATTGAACAAGAAGTAGGAAGTTATGGCGGACTATTTAACCAGTTTTCTGGACAAATAGATTCTCTAATATTCAAGAATTCACATCTCACAATTCAGGCAGCGGATGCAAATCTCACGGCAGTGGGTTTTTTAGTGGGGCACTTAGAGCCCGGCTCGCTATTAAAAAAAATCACATTTAGTAATTCAAGCATTGTAATCTTAGATGAGGCGACCTCAGATCCATTGATTCTTGGATTTGTTGTAGGCGAAAGTTTTGGAAATGACTCGAAACTATCAGAAGTGCAAGCTACAGACGTTGCGATAAATTTGAAATCGGATCGAAAAATGATATTTGGTCAAGCCCTGGGACTTGGCTATCTTCAAATGGATCAAATAAATTTAAAATCGCAAATCGAAATCAAAGATACCCAACGCGGTGGGCATCTTATCCGTCGAATTGTGGGTTATCCTCGAACTCCTGAAAATAAGAGTGTTTTAGTTTCTTCTAAAATTAAAATTAATCAGGACAATAGCCATGAATAGTCTGAGAGCATTTCTTTATTTCATGATATTTTTGTCCTTCGGATGTAATTCGCATTTTCAGTCAATCAGTCCAAATTTTCTAAGCTCTGAAAGTGCTGTTTCAACAAATCCCAGTGTTGGAGTTCGTTGGACCGGGAACACTATTGTATTAGACAAATCATTTTTCGACAATTTAGAATTAATGCCAGACGACAAGGTCAAATTAGAACTGAATTTAAGTGATTTTCCATCAAACCCCGAAATCACTTGGTACAAAGACTCAAAAATATTTTCAACCGGAAATTTGAGTCTTGACATTCAAGCCGGCCAGCCAAATACCAACGGCAATTATTATTTCATCTTAAAATACGAATCTGTTAGTTATACCTCGCCGACTTTCAATGTGAATGTCCTTGTTGCCCCAATCTTGTCGTTGGATCTTGCTGCATCTGATAGTGTTCAAGAAGAACTGCCTTGGTCAATTCAAGTCAATTTTAAAGGCACCCCAACACCGACGATTCAATGGCAGAAAAATGGCGTCGATATTCCTGGATCATCGGCAATCAAAATTGATATCGCAGCTTTAACCATGTCTGACAGTGGGCAATATCAGGCGATAATTCGCAATAAAGTGAAAACTATTAAATCAAATGTTATAAGTTTAACAGTAACTGCAAAACCACCTAAACCGGTTGCTCCTGAAATTACTAACTTTCCAAAAGATCCGATTAAAATTAAAGTTACAGACACGTTTACACTTACGGTGCGAGCCACCGGTAATCCGTTGCCTAAATTTCAATGGAAAAAAGGCGGTGTTGATATAGCCGGAGCCACTAGTTCTATCTATACAAAAGTATCCGCTGCTAGCGACAGCGGAAAGTACAATATCGTTGTAAAAAATGATTTGGGCGAAGTTTCTTTAGCATCCGATATTGACGTTACCATTGTTTCACCGCCGCAAATTACTTTAAATCCAGCTGACACTGAAATTGATTCTGGAAAAAACCTTTCCTTAACTGCTGGTGTTCAAGGTGTTGATGTCACCTATTTATGGTACAAAGATGGAGCTGCAACTGATCAAAAAACTTTAACTTACACTGAAAATGCGGTCACCACCAGCGCCACGGCCAACTATAAAATCGTTGCAAGTAACTTGGCGGGTACCTCCGAATCAACCACTGCCAAAGTGACTGTTCGCTACAAGCCGGTGGTAACTGATGCAGTCTTAGCTGATTATGATGTTTTAGAAGCAGCTACGCTAGCTCTGTCACCAAAATTTAGTGGATATCCAGTTCCAACCTATCAATGGTATTTTAATGGAACTCTGCTTGTTGGACAGACAAACTCAAGCTTATCAAAGGTATGGCCATTGACTGAAGCAGGTCTTTACAAAATAACGGCAACAAACAGCCTTGGTTCAGTTGACGTAAGTACAACTGTTCATGTTAGGACTCTGCCAAAAATTACTGGTCAGTCCCAAGATACCTTTGTTTATAGTAATAGACCTTTTTCCTTAAGTTTAAGCGCAACCGGTGATCCGGCCCCAACCTATCAATGGTCAAAAAATGGTAGTCCCATTGGCGGGGCAACCACGTCTTCGTTTGCGGTTGCTAGCGGTAAAGAATCAGACGCGGGCACTTATTCGGTTGTTGCAAGAAATGCTTATGGTTCAGCTACAAGCACGGCAATTAAAGTGGAATATCGGGCGGGTCCGCCACCCACAATCAGTGTTGCAAGTGATTTACAAAACATAAGTGCGTTCCCTGATTTTAGTTTTGAATTAGCAAATGACATTGATTTAAAAGGCGTCACTATCGATTCATTCGAATCTTTTTCTGGCGTCTTAGATGGCAAAGGACATACCCTAAAAAATATAACTGTAAATGGAACGGGTCTTTGCGGGATCTTTAAATCAATTAAAGGACAAATTAAGAATCTTAATTTTGAAAACATCGCAGTGAATTGCATTACAACGACTCAAGGTGGACAACACCTGTATGGTCCGTTGGCAGCGATAATTGAAGCGACCGCAACCATAACCAATGTAAATTTAAATGGCGAGAATGAATTGCGCATGAAAGATTCGTCTTTGGTAAATGATGTGACCCTAATCGGCTACTATGCAGGAATCATTTTTAAAGGCGCAAACGTTTCGGGAACTGATAGCAAATTTACCAAAATAAGCGTGATTGATGATGATCCTGCCTATTCTTTCAAAGGAATCACACATACCTATGTGGTGGGAACGTTATATTGGACAGATGGCGGCTCGTTCCCGTCTTTGGTTTTTAGTAATTCATACACATTGAATTTATCGGGTGGGGCTATGTCTTTTAGCCTTAAAGATGCTGGCTACGATCCAAATGTTGATTTCACCGATTAAATACTGGCAGGCAAACATAAACGATCAATATCTGTAAATGGATCGTTTTTGGTTTTGCTCTTGGCTGCGGAATACACGAGGCGGCAAACCCGTGATTCGTTTAAATACTTTTGAAAAGCTAAACGGATCACTGTACCCAACGGCGCCGGCGACTATTTCCAAATTATCGTCTGTTGTAGATAATAGCGCTCGTGCTTTTTGCATTCGAATCAATGTCAAATAATGCAAAGGCGTGTCCCCCAGGGATTTTTTGAATTTCTGGGCTAACCCCGCGCGTGAAAGACCCACCTCTTTGGCTAAATCTTCCAATGTCCAATTTCTATCAAGTTGTGAATGAAGCAATTCGATAGATTTTTTAATCGATTCATTTTGAACGGCAAAGCTAAGTGTTTTTGGTTTGCTACTATTGGAATCTATAATTTTCCGGACCAAGTAGGAAAAAATAATATCTAATAAATTCTGTACCAAGCCTTCCGAGCCTATTTGCGGATTACTTGTTTCTATAGATAACATATTCAGAGCGGACTGAATCTGCCCGAAGCTTTCAATTTCGCTATTCTTCAGAACAAAAATCTCTGGTAACTCTTTAAAAAATGGATGTATGGGATCATTCCATAATTGGTAGGCCCCACTGACTAGAGTTACTTTGGGCGGCGAAAGTTTTTTTAAATTCTTATTTTTTCGATCCGATTCATCGAGACTAACGGCCACCTTCAAGTCTTTAGCTGAAAGGTCACTCTCTGTGCTCAAAAAATGATTGAGACCACGGGCCATGAAGGCAAGGTCTCCTTTTTTCAGATTCACTGGTGGCTTTTTGTCGTTTAAATATAAAAAAGCCTCACCTTGGGTCACAACATGAAACCCAATGCTTTTATCACACGGAAACCGAAGAACTACAGGTTCTGCGAGAGCCCTTTGATTCAAAAGGCGACGTCGCAAATCGGCCTGTTTGAAGATATCGGTTAAAATATCCATTATTATACTCCTAGACATGTTTATTATACTTATACCCATTACTAGTGTAGTTTAAAACGATTATATTAGCAATATGCAAAACGCATGAACCAACAAGGAGATTGAAAATGAGTCAAATATTAGTAATCGGAGCCAGCGGCACGGTAGGATCAGAATTAGTAAAACTATTGAAATCAAAAGGTCAAAACGTTCTTCAAGCAACCAGCAAAACAGGGGTCAACCCGGGGCAAGTGCACCTTAATTTATTGGATAGAAAAAACATAGACGTGGCGTTTGAAAATGTCGATCGCGTTTTTTTACTATCGCCCCCGGGCTACACAAATCAAGACCAGATCCTGAATCCATTGATAGATATGGCCAAAAAGAAAGGCGTTAAAAAAGTAGTCCTAATGACAGCCATGGGTGCTAACGCAGTCGAATCGGCACCGTTAAGACAAGCAGAAATCCATCTTGAAAAATCAGGCTTAAACTACAATATCATTCGTCCCAATTGGTTTATGCAAAACTTCAATACTTATTGGATTAAAGGGATAAACAAGGATAGTAAAATCTATCTACCCGTAGCCAAAGCAAAAGGAAGTTTTATAGATGCCAGGGACATTGCCGCGACAGCTGCGGAACTCCTTTTGACAGAAAAATTCAATAATCAAGATTTTGATCTCACCAGCGAAGAAGCCATAGATCATGACCAAGCCGCAAGCTTGTTGTCCCAGGCAACCGGACGAAAAATATCGTTTCAAGACATCACTCCCGAAGCTATGCACGCATCACTTTTAAATGCCGGTCTTCCCAAAGACTACACTGATTTTATGATAATGATTTTAGGATATTTCAAAGAAGGCTACAGTCAAAAAACGACCGATGCCGTTGAGCGAATCACTGGTAAAAAGCCAAGGACTTTCAATCAATACGCAAATGACTATAAAGCGTCGTGGGCAAAGTAACTTGGCTCGCTATTTGGCACGGGCCAGATAAAATCGCCCCTTGGTGGAGCCAAAGGCTTTGATCCAACGAAAACTTTTTAGATCCCTCTGAGCCTGTCGCCGAGAAATTGAAAATTTACAAAGTTCTAGATATTTAATCAGTTGAAAGCGCGCCTCCTTTGATTGCGACATATGCTTCTTAAGCAGATTCTCACGTGATACAGATGAAAATGATTCCGAAGGGTAGGTCGTTATCTTGTTGATCTGTAATTCGGATTCGGCAAAGCCCCATTTACTGAAGGCACGAACGGGACTCGCGGCAGCTACTCTTGAATATTCGCTCGCAAAGCTTCGGATTCCAATAAAGTAGCTTTGGTAGGGCGCCACCCTAACCCCGGTTAGCACGGCCTTTACCCAGTTCTTATAAAGTCGTTTGTCTTTATTCACCAGAATCAATCCTTGTTCAAGGCAGACAGCCAGACATTGTGGCCAGACTTGCTTGCTGATTCCAGTGTTCAGTCTGATCACTGAAAATTCTCGCCAAAATCGCGCTATGTGCACAATCAATTGTTCCATGAGCCTGGCATCGAAACGAGTCCACTGACTGTAAAGTAAAAGCTGTGGCTCCGTTAGCGCGCTCTTTCTTGTTTGAAGCAGGGAATAAGCCCTAAGAAGATTTTTGTGATCAGGAATTTTGGCAAGTCCCTTCACAAATCGTCACGTAACTCATCAAGAAAATCCAAAGCTTCTTGAGCGCCCCTTATTTTCTTGATTTTAAGCTGACAAATATGATCCTCAACCATAGATACGTCTGCGCCTTGCTTGATCAAACTCTTGGCATGCCCTACATCTTTGGCTCGATGTGCAAAACATTTCATAATCAGCATATCCTCTTTGCCCAAAGCAAATGCCTGAAGAAAATTGCCACTGTAGACCTCGCTCAGTCGCTGATCATAGGAAGTCGGCAGCGTCAGTGCAAACGTTGAAAAGTATGGATTCAGCCAGTCGCTTGCAAGCCCAAGTTGTAGCGCCACCTTTTTAATCAGGGGATCAAGTTCTTCGATTGCCATACCTTTTGGAATCGCATCAATATCTGTCGTCGAAAGGGGAAAGTGATGAGCCAAGATCATGGCCCCCCCACCACCCACTATAAGCTGCACTGGCTTTTCGAGCAGACGATCCAGGTGCCTGAGGGACTTTATCATGAGTTCAGCCGTTAGATTTTTAATCACAATACATTCATTATACGACATATTTTAATATGTCGCAATATATTTAAATAATGTTTAATATTAGATAGTTACCTATATAAATTTATTTTTAAATAGAAGGGGTATAGCTCAATTTTCAAAGACTAATCGATCCCCAGGCTCAATTTCGGCTGAAATTGTTCCTGCTGGTAAAACATATAGCCAGCAAACCATTGCCAAAAAGAATTCGCTACTTTAATTCTTCTGCCAAGCAAAAGGCCGGTCTTCTCGTGAGTTATTCTCATGACGATAGCTTATCAATCAACCAGGCAAACCAAAAAATTTATAGTTGTTTCAATTTGAAACGTAGTCGATATTTTTAGGCTCATTAATTGAACTGGATCTCTATATGTTTGGTAAACTGCCTTTCAGATACTTTAAAACATGCCTTATTACTGCGTTCTATGCAGGTGTATTGCTATTTCCGGCTTTATTGCATGGGGCAAGTCCAAAATCCTGTGAAAATTTTTATAGAAGGCCCCTAGTTTCCGAAGTTGCGTATTCTCGAAATAAAATTGCAGAGGCCCTTACAGATGTACCAGCGCTAAAAAATCTTATTATTGAAATGATGGCTGATCGAGATATTCCGGGATCGATCAAAAGGATCATCAAAAAAGCTCTCGAAGACCAAAATATCGAGGTTGTCCAATTGACCGACCAGATTCGCAAAATATGGTCGGTACCTTCCTATACTGGAGCTTTTGTGAAGCATCCGACTTCGCAGTATCAAATCTGGGCTTATAAAAATGCACCAAAAATGCTAAATGAGTTAGCTTTTGAAGAAATTGAATCGGATTTTAAAAATACACGTCATGCTTTTGGCCTCGGGGTGTCCGATCGGCCCATATCAGATACCACTAATGATTTGATTTTTCTAATTCACGAATTGGCCCATGTGCGTATGGAAGTTTTTCTAATAAAAAATTGGGACAGAATTTGCAAAGACCTGCCGTCTTCATTATCTTTTCTATCACCCAACGGCAGTTGGGTGATGAACGCTCAGCTCAGAGACATGCTTCATGAAAAATATGCGCACGAATCAGAGTTTAATGCTTTAAAAATGTCACACGGAAAGTATTTTGAGGCCTGGGCGCAGAAATGGACTGGATTTCAGAATTTATCGAAAGCTGACGTTTCTGCAGAAATTGGAGATATGGTTGCTCGCCGATACAAACTATCTGATCCTCATGTCATTGCTTTAGCAAAGGAGCCCATTT
>JAYVPD010000057.1:0-31952 GCA_043757515.1 Pseudobdellovibrionaceae bacterium | reverse complement strand
GGTAACAAGCGAGGAGGTCTTATGACTACAAACTTATTGAAATCGAGTCTATTAATTGCGGCAGTAACTTCTTTTATAGCCTGCGCGCCTAAAAAAGCTGAAAATTCGGACACGGATGCAGCAGTATCTATCATGTCTTCTAATTTGAAAGCCGTGGGAGATGATTTTTTACCAGAGGCAATCAGTGATAATGGTCGTCCAAGCGCAACTAGCGCGGCAGTAGCGACAAAAATTACCCAAAAAGCCGGTGATGATATCTGTGATGGAAAAGATTTTATGGAATGTCAGCCGCGACTAATACGTGCCTATCTTATGTTTGGCCGCCAAGCAGTGGCTTTGACTCAAAAGATAATTACGGATGTATCAAAAAACTTGGCAGGTGCTGCCGACAATTCGTCTGGGGTATATAATGATGATACTCAACATCTTTCGGTTGAATATAACAAAAGATCAGCTTCAGATTTTGATTTTTTGATAAGACAAAATAATGTTCCTGTTGGACGAGTGACTGCCAATCCAATTTCTTATCAAATTCAGTTTGATTTAGGTGTTTTAGATAAAGATAAACCAGACACTCGTGGTGGTAAAATCGATATCCAAGTCAAATTTACAGACAGCACTCACTGGCAATCTCAGATTACGGCCACGAACCAGCTTTGCAACGTAGACAAGCCAGACGATCCAACCAATGCTCGAATTGCGGTAATTCGCGCTGGTGAATTGTGGAGCGGTCAGTCGATGTTTTACAACGGGATTGCAGGGGCTTTTGGCGTGACAAAAACCTGCGCCACTCAAGCGACTGATAGCACGGGTCTTGTTATTTATACAGACTTTGTTTCTGATCGTCAGGCCGCTAAAGCTGCCATGTATGTAATGAAACGCACCGAAACGAGCACGTCTCAAATTGGTAACTTTGGTTTTAATAATCTTTGCGAAAACTATCCAGATTTTTGCCAAGCGCTAGCGACTTCAATTGGTGCGACTCCGGCTTTTGTGGACAGCCATTTGAACCAGCTAACCAATCCTTATTGTGTTCGCCGCGGAAGCAATGATGTAGCATGGAATTCAAATTGTCAGTCGATTTCGCCTACAGTTGCCGGCACGGCTTTTTTGAATAATACAAGCTGGATATCGCCAAACGAATTCTACAAATTCGAAGTAAAAATACCAGAACATCTTTAGTATTGAATTTATCAAACTAAGAATACAAAGACCGGTGTAGAGATTTCTACCCGGTCTTTCTCGTTTTGAGTCATTCACTAAAATCCCCGTTAGCATTTTTTGGTTTAAAGTATTTCAAAGTATTTTTACAGCATCGGCAGTTGGCACGCCAATTGGACTCTATTCCTATGTATCGACATGAGAAAGGATAAATATGCGCCAATTCATTTTCAGTTTTCTATATTTTAGTTTTCTAAGCCAGTGTATTTTGACGCAAGCCCAGACTATTGAATCCAGTTCTCTTGCCTCGACCGGCGATGTCGAGAAATATAATCCTTCATTGAGTTTCAGTGTCAGGCGTGAATCCGATAGTGAATTGCCGACAAAAGTTACCATCAGTTTAAAAGAAATCCAAAAAGAGGTGACAGAATCGACCTTCGTTGTTGAAAAGCATCCGGTGTACGAAGGGCGATCTGTAACATACTTGGGATTTGATTTTAAAGACGTCATTGGGTTGTTGGCAAAAAAATTAGAAATGGAAAGCACAGATGGTTTTGTTTTTTCTCTTTGGGCCTCTGATAATTTCAGTGCTTTTGTTAGTAACGAGGATCTAAAACAGGGTCATGCTTTTTTAGCTTGGCGTGAAATAGGTTCTGAAAACCCAAATAAAACTCCAAATGGCCTGTGGACTATGGTTCCGCAACATGGTGACCCAGGACCTTTTTATTTGGTATGGAATAATCCAGAAACGACGTATTGGAAAAAATGGCCGTTTAAAATTGCCGATATTACCTTGGTATCTGCGACTATTGTGAATAAATTTGATTCGATAAAACCCGATGATGATTTTATGCGGACAAAAGGATATCGACTTGTAGTAAACAACTGCACTTCGTGCCATAAAATATCTGGGGTGGGTTTTGGAGACATGGGTCCTGATTTAGCAGTAATGGCCAAGTTTCGAAGTGAAGCTGATTTTGTAAAACAGATTCGGACACCCAATCCTTTGAGCCGGATGATTTCATTTAAACCAAGTGCCCTAAGTGATGATGACATCAAAGCAGTTTATCAATATTTAACTACAATAAATGGGAAATAAAACAAAGAAGTCGCTAGGTCAAACGGAAAGGATATTTTTAATGAAGCTATTTGGAAATTTTAAAACAGGTGTTGGAGTTGCAGTTTTTATTCTTTTTGCTGGGAACGTGTCCCGGGCAATGGATATAAGTTACGTCGGAGATTCTCAAAGCGCTTATCCCTATGGCCTATTTGACAAGCTACAACCTCTGCTATTTAATGTCGGCAATATAAAGTCAGCCGTGGCTGTTTGTGGCGCACGAATTCAGGGGTATACAGATAAGGTCCAGTATGGAAGTGCGGGTTGCGATCGGCATTTGGTTGCCAAGGATTCAAATGTAAGCTTTCAACTTAAACCGGGGCGAACCACCTCGGTTGACCGACTAGCAAACGACTCCGACGTTGTCATTGTTCAACTTGGAGACAACCATTTAGGTGATATAAAAAGCGTTGGCGGCCTAGCAGCGAAGATGGCGACGCGAATTCTAGAAAAAGGAAAGCAATGTATATGGATAGGACCCGCTTCTGTGGGAAAATCTAAGAAAGGCAAAAGCTGTGCAAGGAATCGAAGTAAAAAAGAAGCTGTCTCGAACGCCATAAAGCTGGCACTTGAGAGAACAGTAGTTTATGGCAATAAATGTACGTTTATTGATAGTTTTTCGCTAACAAGGGCCAATCCACCTCCTGGAGATGAAATAATGTGTCTTCATTATGGTTCTAAATATTCTATGTGGTCTGATGCGATTGGAAGTTCCCTGAAGAACGCTCTACAAGAAAACCTTAACCTTACGACAACTTTAGAACGCAACCAAGACGTGCAGAACCGCTAAATTGAAAGTACATTAAAAATAGAGTGAAAGAATTCTTGGTTCGTCTAAAAAATGCACAGCCCCTTAAGTTCAATGCCAGGCGGGATAGAGTTTTCTATTTGTTTTTGCTTGGCCTTTCTTTTTGAAAGAAAATAGAGTATAACAATGAGGCCTATGTTCCGTGAAATCTTAGAAAAGTAAAATAGGGAATCATATGAAATATTCGTTATTTGTATTGGCGGCTTCCTTACTAATATTTGGAAATGCTTCTGGAGCTGTTTGTAAATCTGAAAATGGAAAGCTGGCTATATTAATCACCCAAGAACCCGGATTGATTATTCTTTGGAGTGGAAACACAATGATCGACGAGTTTGGTTTAGTATACAGATCTGACCGGACAGAGATGGGTGTGGACAATGTTTATGATTTTCTTAGTATTCGATCAGGAAAACGGATTCAAGCTAACATTACAGACCAGAGCGAACTGGGAAATTCGACACATATTAGAATTGATACTGTTATCTATCGTTGTAAATAAATGCTGAAATTAACTGCTGAAATTGGAGTGACGTGGCTACTGTGTTTTCCCATGCCTTGGTTGGCTGTACTGTTTTAAATCTGGTCGCGCCCGCGCATTTTAGAAGTAAAAAAAACTATTTTATTGCCGGTTTGACGGCCATGTTACCTGATATAGATTACCTTGGGTATGTAAAGAGTATTCCCTACGATAGTTTTTGGGGACACAGAGGTTTCACGCACTCAATTGTTTTTTCATTGGCTGTTGGCGTATTGACGGCGATCGCTTTAAACAGAAAGCTAGATTTTCCCCTTTTAGGTATATGGATTCTATTTTTTTTCACGACCCTGTCTCATCCTCTAGTAGATGCTTTTACAAATGGCGGATTAGGAGTTGCCTTTTTTTCACCTTATAATACGCTAAGATATTTTTTCCCATGGACACCTATTCAAGTTTCGCCTATGGGCCTGGGGGTATTTTCGCAGCGAGGAATTGCCGTGGCTTTGAGTGAGGCTTACTGGATCTTACTTCCTTGCCTTTTAATTTTTGCGATTAAGAAGGCCTCGCAATATCCAGACGTCTCCAAAAAAAGCTAAGGCAAGGCCAGCAAGGATCGATACGCCAAGCATGGCAATAGATGCGATAATTGAAAACATAAATACTGATATAAGCAGCATCATACCTATTGTCACAATCAAACTTGCCTCGGCGAGTTCATTTATGGATTGCCCAAGATTGCTTCGATAAGACCTAAAAATAAATTGAATAGCATTGTCGCCGGCCAGCCCTACAAGCAAAGATGCGCAGATGCAGGAGACAAATGAAAGTGGTATTTTGAAAATAATAAATAAAGTAAGTAGTACTAACGGACCCCAAATCGCAGACACAACTAAATACGCCGTATCTGTCCAGCGAAGCGATCGTTTTATAAAGACTATTAGCAATGCGACTAATAATATACTTAGCCCTAGGCTTGAAAAAAGTGTATTGAGGATTTTCACGCTAAACTCATTGTAAGAAATCAAGCCGCCTACCAACTGACATTTTTTCATAGTGCAAATAGAATTGGCGGCTTCTATTAGGTTTTTAACCTCTTCCATTTCCATACTGTTTAGAAATAATTGCGCCCGTTGAGTTCCCTCTTTGGATATCAATCGTTGCGCTGCTAAAGTTTGGTCTAAAAGAGGTTCGATCATTTTTTTATCTTTAGCATTTAAATTTTCAGCTAGGAAACCGTTATTCGTATAGGAATCTTCAATTCTTTCGACTAATTTAATTTTTCGAAATTGATTCAGGACATCCTTGTTTTGTTCAATTGTGTTAGCGTCGTTAAAGACAATACTGACTTCAGTGAGCCATCCTCTGGTTTTTTTAAAGTGTTCAGTCGATTGCAGGACTATATGGCTTTTAAAGAAAAAAGACTCTGGTGAATCACGAATTGTCAGGTGGTCGCCCCAAACAAAAGGAACTACGATTGGAATGCATAAAGCCAAAGCGAGCCAGCGCGGAAGAGTTTTCGAAAATCCAAACTTTATATTTATTAAAGGATAATTGGTGCGTGTGAAATTAAAATAGCGAAAATATTTTAATAAACTAGCTAGAAAAAGAAAAACCATGGCCCATTCAAGCATAGCGGCAAACGCGCTGATAAAACCAAACCTTCGAATCACACTTAAGTCCGAGGTCCCCAAGGAAGCAAAGCCGATAGCTGTTGTAAGGGACGTAAAAAATGAGGGCCAGAAAAAACGACGAAGAGATTTTCGAAAAGACCAGTGGAGTCGAGCCATTCCGAAAACTACGAAAACAAAATCTTCCAGGCATGCCACAATCATCATCAGACCAACTGTATTGGTTAACACATCAACAGGGACGTGCAAAAACCCCATAAGGCCATAGGTTATAGTCATGCTAATTAAAATAGTGAAATTGAAAACAAATCCAGCTTTCCAGGAACCAAGAAAAAAACGAAATATAAATAGCGCTATTAAATACATCAACGCATTTAGAATTTGGGTTTGATCAAAGGCCTTTTTTAGATAACTTTCGTAAGTAGTGATGCCGCCCCAGAAAACAGTTATTTTGTTTTGTGGGTTGTGACTAGTCAGGAACTGATTTTCAAAACTAGCTTGTAAGGCTGGGACAACGTTCACATCTACGCTGCCGTAAGACTTATCCTTCGGATCAAGGACTATAAAATTCACCGAAATAGTATAACCTGATTTTGAGGAAAGCAGTCCACTCCACGGGGAGCGTTGGATTCTTTTAAAAGCCTGTTCTATTTTTTCTTTTTCTGGATAGTTTTGAGTGCACTCTAAGTCCAAGAACGATTCTATTTTTAACCGATTTTCAGTAAGGGTAGCTTGGCGTATTCCAAAGGTGGATTGAATTTGTGCTAGGTCAGATCGAGTTTCGGCTGTAGAGAGAATCCAGCTTTGTAAGTCACAAAGAAAGGTTTTGGTAAAAACCGCTTCTGATTCAATCGACAAAAGTACAGTATTTTTGTCTTTGAATTCTGAATTCATTTTTTTAAGGGATCGATATGTTTGAAAATCGGGGTCAACTAAATCATCAATGCTAAGTAGAAACTGAAGCTTGGTGACCCCTGCGATTGAAACTAAAAACGCAAGACTCGTAACACCCAGAACCGTTTTTGGGTGAGTCCAGGAAAAGCGGTGCAATAGTAGTAAATATTTTCGGAGCCTAAATAGCATTTATTAGGTAAATGACTAGCGTCCTGATTCAGCAGGGAAGTTTAATTTCCACACCTTCAGAACTTGATCCCGATTCCAGCCTTTGCTAAGAAGCACATCGGCTGCGCCTTTAACGGACGTCACGCGAGCAGCCATTAAGTCATCCCATAGTTTTTTTGCGGCTACCTGAGAAACTTCGCCATCTTGATTGACGTCTAGCAAATCCCAAAAAAAGGCCGTTACCCGCCACTCATTTGTCGATTTTCCGCAAACATCAGCGGGCACTGTTTCAATTCGGATGGGTGCCCGACGAGGCACAAGATATTCAAATTTTGGATCGACTTCGCGTAGGTCAATGTGTGTCCAGGCTGCAAAAAAAGTCGCCCAACCTTCAGAAAGTGCTAAATCGGTACTGTAACATTCGTCAATTTTATGAGACCCGCCGCCAAAACTACCAATGTTGGCTTGGTCATAAATAGCGTGTCCCATCTCGTGAGCGGCGACATCCCATTGATAGCCCAATGTTAAATTGACCGAGTCATTGATATAATAGTCGCCATCAGAGGGAAATTTAAAATGAATGGGGCGAGTCCAAAATTTGAAATCACTTACTTGAGCTAAGGTAAACAAGGCTCTTTGAATCACCTGGAAAATGCTAACCACTTGGCCGGCAGGGGATTGCTCGTTAAATACGACCAATGATTTAGTCTTGCATGGCACACTCAATTGCAATTTGTAGGGTGTCGCATTTTGGCCAATATCATATCGGCTATCTTTAAATTGAGACTGCAGGGTGAGAGTGCTTTGTTCACAGGACGATAATTCAATTCGACCATATAGATCAGTGACTAGGTCAGCACGTTGAATTCCAGCTCGTGTGGCAACTGTTGTGGAAAAATGTAAATTAGGTACGGCGGTCGGTTGGTTTTTTACCATTCGCACCACTTGTAAAAACACACCCGGGTGTGCGCCTTGATTTTGAATCGCATCCGGAACAATGGATTCAGCAACTCGGACAAAGCCACGTGGAACCACATTCGTTATCCCGCGATCATCAGACGAACGCACAGACGATAAAGGTTGATAGCCTTGAGCCAAATTAACAAGACCACTTAATGCAACAACTATAGCCACTGGTAGGATTTGGTGTATTTTCATAAGCTCGACTAAATTATTTTTTTAAAGTTCTGTCAACACCAACATCAAGTCAGCGCCGTAGCGTTCTAATTTTTCGGGACCGATACCATGAACCGCTTCAAGTTCACCAAAATTTCCAGGATTTCGCACAGCCAAGTCTCTTAGGGTGCGATCGCTAAAAATAATAAACGCAGGAACATCCAGTTCGGACGCCTTTTTTTTGCGCCAGACCTTTAGTGCTTGAAAGGCGATTTCTTGTTGGTCGTTTAAAACAAGGTCTTTATTCGAACTTGAGCCAGATTTTTTTCTAAGTTTCGATTTGGACGGTAACGATTCGCGAATCCTTTCAACAAGCGTTACCTTTGGCAAAACAATTTTCCGTGCTGAACTGGGATCGCAATTATCGCAATGACCGCAACGTGGAATTCGCTGTGCATCTTGATAATAGGTCAAAATTTCGGCATGTCGACATTCCGAGCTTTCTGAGTAGTTCACTAAGGCATCTAAGTTTCTCCAGCGAGCACTTTTTATTTCCGCTGGTGCGTCAGAGCTTTGAATAAAATAGGACTGCAAACCTTTGTCTTTGGCTGCATACAACATGACGCAGGTTGAATCGACGCCGTCCCGGCCGGCACGGCCCATTTCCTGATAGAGGGCATCGATGGTAGCGGGCATATGATAGTGAACAACAAGTCTAACATTGGGCTGATCAATTCCCATCCCAAAAGCATTGGTAGCGACCAAAATACGCAATTCGCCGTTCATGTAGTCCTCTTGAACTTTGTGGCGGCGGTTTGGTGCAAGCCCTGCGTGATAAAAACCAACTTGGTTAAATTCAGCCGAAAGCATCGAGCAAACCTCTTCGGTCTTTTTCCTGGTACCGCAATAAACAATGGCGCGCCCAGAGTTATGTTGCTTAAGAGCCTGGATTAAAAGTTGATCTTTTTTGTCTTCGTTTTCACAAATTTCAACTTGGAAATACAAGTTAGGTCTATAAAATCCATGGACGCGTTTTTCTGGATTTTTAAGGTGAATTTGTTTGGCAATATCCATCAAAACTGTCGGAGTGGCCGAAGCCGTCAGCGCCAGTGTTGGCACATCCGGGCGCAGTGCTTTTAAAATTTTAAGTTGCCCGTATTCTTCACGGAAGTCATGACCCCATTGGGACACACAATGGGCCTCATCAATTGCAAACAAGGCAATCGGACGTTGCTGAATCCAGCGCTGAAAGCCTTCTTTTTGAACTCGTTCGGGTGAAAGATACAAAATGTAAGGGCCGCCTTTTTGAATGTCGGCAAATATTTGTTTTTTTTCATCTTCGGTCTGGCCTGAATAAATGGCCCCTGCGGGAACGTTCAGGTTATGTAAATTTTTAACTTGATCTTTCATAAGCGCAATCAGCGGCGATACAACAATCACCAGTTGATTGCTGTAGATTGCCGGGAATTGAAAACAAAGTGATTTTCCACCGCCTGTGGGTAATACGGCCAATACATCTCGTTTATTTATGATAGAAGAAATGATTTCTTTTTGGCCGGGCCTGAAAGCGGAAAGATTAAAGTTTTGTTTTAGGACTGAATCTAATTCCATCGACATAGATAGACCAGTTTATAGCAAGGGGACGGCCGACCTGTACAACATTTTACGTGCGTTAATTCAAAACCTGATGCGACTTAATATAACAGAATTTAGGATCCCGGATGTTTTCTTTTTTGATCTTGGATAATTTGATCCAGTTTAGCTAGAAACTGCGAGCGATCTTTTTTCTGCATGGGCGCTGGTCCCCCGCGCGTTTCACCCATATGGCGCAAGTTTTCCATTAGTTCACGCTGGGCAATGGCGGATCCAATATTGTCTTCGGTGAATTCAACGCCTTTGTGACCTAATACCCGTGAGTGTTTTTTTAGGCAGCGATCGGCCAGTAATATATCAATTGTGATTACAATCGATTTAGAGTCGCAGTGATCCACAATCCAGTCATCGGCCGCGTCGAAATTTCCTTTGACGACTTCCATTTCAAACAAAGGATTAAACGGGATATGAATAAATTGATTGGCCACCAAAATTACTTTAAGCTTTGTTCTCTCGGCGACCTTGTAAACCTCATCTTTTACAGGGCAAGCATCTGCATCGACATAAATAATAAGCATAATTAAAGTTCCCCTCGACCACGACGTGTTCGATTCAGTTTTTCTTGATAAAGATTCAAAAGCTGATCTCCAAAATAGTCGCCTTCGATTATTCCGATGGCTAAGGCTATGGCCTGCAAAGTGGACATTCCTTCAGCAAAATGTTCAGCCCTTAAATGAAACTCTGCCTTGTTGGTGGTTGAAATTTTGACTCGTTCAAGAGATTTCAATTCTGGATGCCGAATGGACACTTTGCTGGCTTGGCGCCAATTGCCATCAGGAACTATGAGCTGGATCGGAAGTCTGCTTTCCTGAACCAAGTCTTTTGATAACTCACGAGCGTCGTCAGTGGGAAAAAAAAGCAAGCTTCGATAGCGCGGTGTTAACAGATCCGATAAATCCAGTGGGCCTTGATCTTTTTGCCCACGAATTCGAAGTTCACTATTTTGCAGACTTCGAATGGCCAAACGCCCAGTATTAGTAGTTCGTTTTAATTCCCGATGATGAATGATTAAACACAATCGAGTTTTTAAATCTAAATTTGGAATTAGATGACATAGACACAATGATTTGTGCAATCCACAGTCTAGGCAGGGGTCTTTGGTTTTTCGTTTGCGATCTGGGATCATTTTTAACTTTATAGTTTATTTGTGAGAATCTTTTTCTTCATAGTACTTATGGTTTCTGAATGGCTTCGAACTTTTAAATGAACGCCTTTTTCATCATAGGTTTCAGAAAGAACTTTCATTTTTCCTCGAATTTCCCCGATGAAACCTTTTGCCATATAAGGAATAAAAATATCTTCATCAGTCATATCGCTTTCAAAATAGCTCATGATTTTATCGCGAAGAGATTTTAAATCGTTTTTATCTCGGGTAGATAGCATGACGGCGTCTGGGTATTCTAGCTTTAAAGTGTCCAGCTGTTCCTGCGTTAAACGATCCCTTTTATTAAGTATTAGCAAACTAGGAGTTTCGCTTGCGCCGACTTCACCTAGCACAGTTTTAGTGACCTCTAGCTGCGAGCGAAACGAAGGGTCAGAAGCGTCCACTACAAATAGCAGAAGGGATGCATTCAGAGCTTCATCCAGTGTAGATTTAAAGGAGGCAACGAGGTCATGTGGAAGTTTTTTAATAAAACCAACCGTGTCGGATAATAAAACTTTTGGCCGCGTCTCGGGGTGCAGTGGCCTAATGGTTGTATCTAATGTTGCGAATAATTTATCGGCAATTAAAACTTCACTTCCTGTCATGGCCCGCATCAGCGAAGATTTGCCAGCATTGGTGTAGCCAACTAAAGCAACTGAGATTTCTTGTTGGCGCCGAGCACGCCGAACTTCATGTTCACTGCCAATTGATGCTAACTCTTCTTTTAATTCTTTAATGCGATCACGAATTTTTCGTTTATCTAATTCTAATGCGCTTTCGCCTGAACCTTTGCCTCCAACGCCGCCGCCTTGGCGATCTTCACCGCCGCCGGTTTCACGCAGCCTAGGAGCCACATAAGTCAGTCGCGCAATTTCCACTTGCAATCGAGCGGCACGCGTTCGTGCATGGCGACTGAATATTTCAATGATAACTCCCGTTCTATCAAAGACTGTAACGCCACTTGCACTTTCTAAATTACGAATCTGAGACGGGGATAGGTCCGTGTCGACAATAACAATTTGTGCCGAGCCTTTTTTATCATCGGAAACAATATCAGGGCTAGCGTCATCATCATTGGCAACGTCTTCGGTTTCCTCGGCCTCCTCTTCGAGTTTCCATTTTTCTGCGGCCTTACTGAGTTTACGTTCGACAAGGGCGGCAATTTTTCCCGTTCCATTTGTCCAATGAGCCAATTCTTTTAGTTTGCCATCGCCTAAAATCGATGAGGATCGACTCGACGTTCGTTTTTGGGTTACTTGTCCCACAACATTATAACCAAGAGTCGTTACTAAACGAGTGAGTTCCTGCAGTGAGCTTTGTAATTCATCATTTGTAACTCTGGGAAGCTGAATGCCGACAAGAACAGCGTTTTTAACAGGGATTTCCATAGGGTGATTTTACCTTTAGAAAGGATGAGATTCAAACTCAATTCTTCTTGGTCAGAAAATTAACAGCTGGGGTCTTTGGTTAATTTGAGGGTTTTCTGTGTATTTGGGAGTCCAATTGATGCGCAAAATAAAAATTTTGTGTTACATCTATCCGAGAATAACCTGGGCTTTTACTCAAAGAAAACTTCAATCCCCACAAATTAAAGAAGATACATCTGTCTAAGAAATAGCCAAAAAATGGAGGGGTTCGTAAAATCTTATTCAAAAGTCACACGCCGGGCGACTTGAGCGGCGCGTCTATTTGGTTTTTTCAGCAAAACTGTGGATCAATGTGAGAATAAAAAATCCCTTCAGTCTTGAGTTTATAACCCGAATTAATAGCAACTAATTTTTAAGGAGTTGCTAATGAGTGCTGTTGTCAATCTTGCCACTGATCTTTCCTATCAAATTCAACAAATTCAATCGGAAATGATGCCACTTATTCAGCAAGCGACCGCTAGCGGAGATTTTAATAAGATCCAATCCCTGATGAAGGAAATGGAGCTTAAGATAAATGATTTGATCGAAAATAAAAATACGGCTGAATTTAAACCCAGCGTCGAAGAGTTAAAGCTTTTTGTGTATCAAACACCTCATACGGATCTGAATCTTAATGATGTTGTATATGACTATGAACGAGATTTGTTTACAAAAATGGATAACAACGCTCGATTCACTGAAATTCGTGGCCATGTTAAAAAGCATTTTCCAGACAAAGACATGAGAAAAGTATTAATGAGGGATCATTTGAAATTGGATCTAAAGCTATCGCCAAAACTTAAAGAAGTGGTTGAGACGTGTAGAAATGCGTTAAAAATTAAAACTGAAATAGATGTCTATTTAGTAAATTCGCTTGAAGTTAATGCCTATTGCCCGCCGCCTTCTGAAGATCGAATTTACATTTGCTTAACGTCCGCACTATTGGAAAAGCTGACGGTTCCTGAATTGTGTTACGTTTTTGGCCATGAGATTGGTCATGCATTTATGGCTCATCATTCAATTCCGTTGCAGCACTTATTAAACAATCCTCAATTTGAAATCAAACCCGAAGAGCTAATCGAGATTTTTGCTTGGAAACGGGCGGCCGAAATTACATGCGATCGCTTTGGGCTAATTTGTGGCCAACGATTTGAAAACGCCGCCCGAGGGGTTTTCAAAATTTACTATGGTTTAACTGAACTAGCAGACGAATCGATTTTCGCCTACATGGAAAATTTTGGCGATTTCAAATCAACTATTACGATTTCTCCGGCTGATTTTTATTCGACTCATCCCTTTGGTCCTGTTCGCTTGTTAGCTTTGCAATATTTTTCAATTAGTGAAAATTTTCAAAGGATGATCGGGTCGACGCAGTTTGAATTGTCCGAGGCTGATTTGGAAAAGCGAATTGATGGCATTATGAAAATATATGATGTCAATAACGTTACTGCCGAGGCTCAATTGGCAATGGATAAGTATTTTATGATTTGTGCGCTAGCCATTTCGGCATCCGATGGCAATGTGTCGCCAGATGAGATTATGAAAATGAAAGAACTTTGTAAATCTGAAGGTTTATTGGAAGAAGTTATGCCTTTTGTTCAAGCGAGTGTCGCTGAATTGCAAGAGCAAATATACCTTACGACACACGCTTTGTTTGAACATTGCTCGTTGCCATTGCGAATGAGAATGGTCCGAGATTTAGTGTATGTTGCCTTTGCAGATGGAATTCTGACGGATACAGAACTAGATATTCTCTATTTCTCATCGGGTACGGCAGGCGTCGATCCTAAGTTTATCGATGACACAATCAATGAAATTAGGAAATTAACTTAGTTAATTCTCTATTGAAATCATACTCAAAGCGTCTTAAGCTTTGGGTGTGATGAAGTATTTTTCTGGCCGATATCGGCGGCATAAACGAATTAAACGAATACTTTCTTTAAATGACGGGTACGATGCCTATCGTCCCAAGCATCGGGCTAATGAAGGGATTCTGTTTCCCCGCTATACATGGATTCGATTTTTATTAACTTTGTTTATCATTATTATTTTTGCTGTCCCCCTTTCTAAGGCATTTGATAGTCTTTTTTCAATTTTTGGATTCAAAATTAAAGTTCTAGTTCTAACCCCATTTATGATGGTATTTGGATTTATCGTAGTCGAAGTCATAGACGAGTTTTTTTTAAATTGGGAAAAAACGTTTGATCATGTACGAAATATTCTTTTGCCCATTGTCGGTGTGTTTTTTATAGCTTTTGTCTTTATTATTTCAAAAAATCCAGGGAATATAAATGGGATTTTCAGCGATTGGCGAAACTCGATCAATGATCGCCTACAGGTCAAGCCTACACAGGTTACTATTACCCCAGAGCGGGGATCTAATTGGTATTTTTTGAATGAAAAATCGCGGTATTTAAAAAATGTAGGGCTTAGTGAAGCTAAAACGATATGTCATAATCTAGGGCCTGGCTGGGGCGTGTATGACGGCGACGAACATTTTATTCCCAATCCAAATCCAATATTTGATCATTCCTTTTATATTTGGATGAATTCCCATGGCGCACAGTTTGAAATCGATGGCATCAAACCTCCCAAAGTGTACATGAAAGGCAACGAAAATTCAAAATTGCCTGTTTTATGTATTCAGAAGAAGGAATGGAAATGAACCGAGACGAGTTAAATGTTTTAAGTGATCAAGAATTACTTGAATTAGAAGATCGACTCTTGCTTGAACGCGAGTCAGATACTCAGTTTCGCGTGAAACACACGGGCGGGCGATTTATTATTATTGTTTTATCGATTCTCATTTGGCTAGTTCTTAAAATGATTTTCATTAAATTGACCGGATCATTGACTCAAGAAATGCGAGGAATAGTCAGTGTGATTGTTTTCTTTGTTACATTATTTTTGTCTGTAATCATTAGTCAGGCAATTTGGAATCGAATTGGAATTTCTGCGCGTTTTTTCCTAAGGAATGCGCTTCATTACTGGCCTGTAGTGATGTACTTAGTAATTGGGGTGATTTCTTACGTAAAAATTGTTTCAGTTTAAATTCTATTCAGATTCAGCATAAAGTTCAGCAGTTAGGTAGGCCAGGTCACGAGCCCACTTTTGTCCTTCAATTGGATCTGCGAGTATTTCTTTAGAAATACGCTGCCACGATTGTGTGGACTCTTTATTTTTTGAACCTTTAAATTTGTTATTTAAAATTTCAAAAGTGGCCGGATCTTTCAATGTTCGAAGTAAATCCAAAGACAAAACATTGGTTGTGCCCTCCCAGATCACTAAGGCCATCATATCCCGCAGTAAAGTGGGCAATCCCGTGTCTTCTATATAGCCGACTCCGCCAAAACCTTCGATACATTCGGCTATGATTTCATAACTTTTTTTAGCCGTATACAGTTTTGTAACGGGCGTAATAAAACGCAAAGTTTTACTTTCTAATTCTGAAATAGTGCCGGCCTCTTCTTTGCCAAGTAAGCAGACTGAATAAAAGGTGAGATTAAAAAGCTTCGCAAACAAAGATTCCAAGTCTGCGAGTAGTTTTTTATGTAACGGTAGTTCGCAAATTATTTTGCCAAAGGCAAATCGATTTTTAGAATAGCTTTGCAAGTAATCAAGGGCTCGGCGAGCTTGTGAAATAGAACAAATACTGTTGTAAAGCCGAGTCACATTTAAAATAGTAGCAATCGTTTTTATACCATGGCCTTCAGGGCCAACCAATTGGGCCGGGGTGCCATTTAAACTGAGCTCAGCTGTAGGCAACGCATGGGTGCCCATTTTGTTTTTCAACCGATGAATAACAATTTGATTAAGTTCGCCAGAATCATTTCTTAGTGGAACAAAAAACAAACTCAAGTCTCGAGTTCCTTCAATTCGGCCTAACGCCATTGCAATTTGTGAAGTCGTTGCCGACGTAAACCATTTTGTTCCGTGAAGGTGGTAATTTGAGCCCTGTTTTTTTGCAATCGTTTGAGATAGGCTAACATCGGAACCACCGGTTTTTTCTGTCATCCATTGTCCAGCAGTCCAAAAAGATTTTGGATCACGACTGGTGAGGTGTGCAAAGGCATCTTTTTGTTCAGCAGTGGTTCCCAGTTTTTCAAGAACGCGAGCCGCCCCATCGGTCATGGCAAGTGGACAAGAATACAAAGCACTCGAAGAATGAAAAAGATAAAGCAAAGCCATTTGTGAAACTCTATTTTTTTCACCCATTCCTTTATCCGTCAGACCACGATTGTAGGCTCTACTGACAACCCCTTCAGTAGCCGCGATGGCTTCCAGTTTTTTCCAAGCATCAGAAACTATTATGGTGTCAATTCGACGTCCCCAAGGATCAAAATTTACGAGAGACGGCGGTTCATTATTAGCTTTTTTAGCTAGGTCAAGCCACTCGGTCGCGGCGGCCTGTCCCCAATTTAAAAACTGGATTTCTATTTCTTTTAAGGTTTTGTGATTTTGAAAATGGACTTTTATTAAGTCCTTCAAAAGAGGGTCGTTTAGATAGGTGTTTTCAATTTTGGGCGGTGTTTGAAAAAAGTCTTCCATGCTTATAGTTTTTGAGCAATCTAACCAGGAAGCAACTTATATTTCTCTTTTTGAGACTGGAATTGAAGTTGCAAAGTAATTAGATGCTATGTACCGATGGGTTATTTCGATTCTAATATTTCATTCCTGCCTACTTTGGGCCGATAATTCGGCTCTTTTATGGCTGAGGCAGCCAGTTGTTCGATTGGCAGCTGTTTTCTATTTTCTTCAAAATGATAATAACACTTTGGTTTTAGATTCTAAGAAGGCATTAAATTTGGTCGATTTGCTGGAAAGAAGTTTATTTGATGTCGAGCCCATCTATGTCGCGTCTTTGGACGATTATATTCGTTTGCGCAATAGAAACTACGAAACAATGGCAGAATACTTTGAGTCAATTAAAGTCCAAGGACTGATCAACCCTTTGAATATTAAAACACCGAATAGCGAAACGTTTGAAAAAATATTGGAATATGAACTGGGTCAAATGGAGTCTTTGGTTTCCGATATTAAGAGGAATTCAAGTCCTGCCTCAGAAATCAGGGTCGCAGTTAAATCCCTCGAATCCATAATTTCTACATACAGAGCAGGGCTCAGTTTACGAGATGGATTAGAGGCTGGAACCCGATCGTGGGAAGGCGTCCCTGTGCTGGGTTTTTTGCGAAAGATCGGAAAGGACTTTGTAAACCCTATGGTTCGAACAACCCTGTATTCGTCAACGATCTTGAATAAACTTAGAAGTGAAATTAGGACTCAGTTATCGAATGTTCGGGTAAAACTCAAATCTGATTTTGGAGAAATGAAAGATAATGCAAATGAATTGGCTTTAACTGAACTGGATAAAGCAATGGCGAACGGTATGGCCGGACTTGATGTCCTTAAGCCATTTATGAATTTGGATAGAAAAAACCTGGTAGTTTTGGCCTTGTCTTTTTTTCACAGTTTACCCGTTGAAATAAAACAAGAACTGGCTTGGATGGCGATTAGCCGACCAGAATCCCTAGTGGCCATGTCCCGTTCGCCAAATTTTTTTATGGAGCTGCTAAATTTGAAGCATCCTCATACCACTGTTGTTTTGGACCACTTTCTAATGTGGATTCAGCAGCCAGAAGTTGCCACGCAGATTGATAGCTTGAGTGTTTTACCGCTTAGAACAGTGGCGCAGTCTTTCGCCAAATATCAAAGGCAAAGCTTGGTACAGGCAGACATATCAGCGGACACAGTACCGATGGGTTCAAAAACTCGAAGAAATTTAGTTGGATTTTCAAAGGGTCATTATGAGTTTTTTCTAATCCCTTCGAGATCAGATAGGGAATCTCTAGTAAATTCGATGTCATTTGAAGACTATTTGCAAAAACACTCTTATGAGGGCGCTTTTATTAAGCAAAGCATCGCTCAACTGGTGTTACATAATGCTTTTAATTCTGGTTTGAAAACTGTTATCAGTAGTGAGGCACGAGTCAGATATTCGGCGGACGGCAAAACAATTTCGGTCTATTTGGTACCGCTAGGAAACAGAGATGCACATCCCTTAGATTCGACGGAACGATTTTTATCGTCTTTGGCTCAATTGCCTATTGGAGATTTGCGAACAACCCCCACGTCCCAATTTTTAGAAAGATTTCATGACTTTAAAAAGGAAACTCAAGAGTCAGTAAAATCATTTTTAGAAGAACCGGAAAATTTACGATGGGCTATGCAAATGATGCAATTGCAGACTATTGTAGGATCAGATGTTCTCGGTCGCGAGCTTAAAATCTACCTTTTAAAAAATCCTAAATTGTTAGTCACGTTTTTCAAAAAACGTTGGTTCGGTAAACCAACCGCCCATCAGTGTCTGGTTTTCTACCGATAACTGGGCTCTAGGTTTATTTTATCGCAAGCGGAATCAAAGCAGCTTCAGAAGGACTTTGATCGATTGCGGCCATGAGTTCATTGAAACCAAATTGGTCGAAAATAATATCAGCGGCTGTTTGCAGATCTTCGTGACCTTTCATTTTAAACCCGGCTTTAATTGCTAAGCGAAGGCGCTCAACCATTGCCTGATCACTAGTCGATTTAAAATTTTCAATCATAGCCTTCATGATCACTTGTTGTGCTAAACCAACTGCCGGAAGTACCGTTGGAATCAGATCAGAGGTGAGAACGACTCGAGTTGCTATTCGAACAGGTGAATCAGCCTTTAATTTTGGCAGCCCAACAAGGCCAATAAGCCCCATGGAATAATAGGCATGGGCCCATAATTCCACTTCTGAATCGAGAACTTTTTTATTTAGTTCTTCAATAATCTGCTGATCTGTTTTTGGATTCTTATTGCCTCCCAGGTGCCCTCTTGAAAATTTGGCGAGCCAAGAAGCCGGCTGAAACGCCTGTGGGCTCAAGCCATTTGCAATTCGAATCAGTTTTGTCTGAGCTTCTTTGCTTTCAGTCATTGCTGTGACAATGGGCTTTACAATTGTATCTTTTATTTTCTCGGCTTCGATCGAGAAAAATGCAATTTCAAAAGGTTTTGTTGGTATTTTGAGTCCAAGCTTTTTAGCGACCAGAAAATTAAAAGTAGCTGTATCCACAACTTTCCCGGTTGCCAATGAAAGTCCATTGCTACAGGCCGCTGCGCCGGCCTGGCAGGCCTGGGCAATTTCAGAACTTTGATCTTTAACAAATGTTATAAGATTACTAAAATGCGATTGATTGGCTTGTTCGGGGTTATAGTACTCTAAACACGAATCTGACAAAGCCAACTGCGCGACTAAAATCATTGAAATGGTAAAAAAACGCATGTGTGGCTCCTTCATTTAAAAAGCTTCCTAAATGGAAAATGCAAAGACTATTCCCATGTGGACAACATTAACGGCGCCAGATGTTTGATTTCGATGAGTTCTAGAAAGAAAACGTAGACGGGTGTATAGAACTGAGACACTTATTAAGTTTTCTCTATAATTTGTGGGGGGGGGGGGAAGTTTTCTTTGGGTAAAAGGGGATACTTATTTGGATAGACTCGCGGGCCTTGCATATTTTGATTGTTTTTCAATAATGCTTAATACTGACTTCTGGACCCGTTCAGGGAAATTCGGACTTTGATCCCTTGACCATCAAAGGGATTTGGCTTCTATGGTCTGGTGATTTCGTCGAGGGAAGTGTTTTAAAAATCATTCGTCTTTATGGCAGAATTTTGGACTAGGGCTATCGAAGAAACAGCTCCAAAAACTGCGATAAACAGAAAACGTTTAATTAATAAAAAGTGTTCATGAGCCCACCTTGACATCTCAAAGTGTGGTTTTAAAAAAGTCACTGGCAAGTTAAAAATTGTTAAAAGCGTTGTTTAAAAAAAACAGCGTGGTCTTTTGTCTACAAGTGCCGGGGAAAATTCGTGATTTTTTCTCCACAGTGTCTCTCTCGATTAGAGACAGATTGAGATTTACTGTTAATGGCTGCCAAACAGGCTAGAATGGTTGCTGGGTCTAACGATGGTGCACACGTAAACGCCGCCCATCGGTCAGGAAGACGGACTCTTTAGAATTAAAGGATCAAGCCTTTCCTTTTTTGGAAATTTAAAATTAGGACAGGCTTGATTCATAAAGAAAGGATAAAGTTATGAAATTAATAAATGGATTGAAAATATTTGGTGCCCTTGGCCTTTTTATAACGGGCTGTGCAAAAACAAGTTCTGATAATATTAAAACATCAGGCTTTTACGCTACCTATTCTATAAGTTCGGCCGCAACGAGTCCTACTATTGCAATCTGCAGTGCTAGTTTTTCTGTTGAACAGAGGGGAACTTATATAGAATTGGGATCCTCTGATACCGTAACTTGTAATGGTCAGACCATGACAAAATCAGTGGTGTTAGGAATCGTCAGTTACAGTGCAAATTTAACTGCCACGGTTGGTTCAACCTATACTGTTTTACTGACTCGTTCTGGTGAAAGTCCATATAGCGC
The DNA here is from genome assembly GCA_043757515.1 of Pseudobdellovibrionaceae bacterium. GTDB lineage: Bacteria > Bdellovibrionota > Bdellovibrionia > Bdellovibrionales > Bdellovibrionaceae > UBA2316. The sequence goes on along the minus strand of JAYVPD010000057.1, from coordinate 11,911 downwards.
CAGTGTTACTTTACCGGCAGCGATTGTAACGACAGCCCCTGCTGTTGGCTTTTCACAAGTCAAAGGGTTAGGACTTACTTATACCTGGACGGCTAGTTCCAATGCGTCGGATGCTATGTACATAACGGGCGATGCGGTTACCTCTGGCGATTTAGCGTGCCCCAATAGAGCGACGTTCACTGACTCGCCACCAGAAAATGGGTCAGGTGCCTTTAGCATAACAGAAATGACTTTGCGATCAGGTGGAACGGCCGCAATCTGTGCCTACAAAATCAGTTGGGAGCGAGCGCGTGTCGGCACCATGCCGTCAGGACTAAATGGCTCGATCACTGCTGTTCAAACTGTAAGTGTGACCGGGACATTAAATTAGAGTTGACCCTAAATCAGCCATCCTATTTGCTGAACTATATGAAATTTGCATATACTATAATTTTGTTTTTAGTCATGGCGGTTTGTTCGAGGGTAGCGCCTAAGCAAAAACAAAATGCAGCTGCAAAAACACTGGTCCCGCTGAGCTCAAATGATTTATCCGATGCCAATTGTCCAAAAGGCTGGAAAATTATCGTATTGAATCTTGGAGCAAATGGTTTCAATTGTGAATCTAAGGCCTGTTCCTGTCATGCTTCTGCAGACAGCAAAGCAAGTAAATTAATGTGCACCAAAACCAAATTGAAATTAAAAGAAGTTCGATTGCCCGAAGGGGCCGATTGGGAATGCGCCGATACACCTGCAGGATGTATTTGGTGTGGTCCAAAACACAGTATCTAGTATCTGCACTGAAATCTAAACAACAAAACGAGTTAAATTAAGCTTTTGATCTTCCAGCCATGGAAGCCATTCTTTTTGCATCTGATTTTTACAATCCTCGAGATTTAGATTTTCAATTTTTTTGCACTTGTCGGCTAGACCACTTAGCAAGCGCCCTTGAATAACTCCCGCTTGTTGAGCCAGCAAATAGGGAATCAACGTATAAGTGATCATTCCGTAGCGTGATCGGTACTGATCAGGAAATTCACGTTCCAAAACGGCTTCGATTTTTTTCTGTAATAAAAAATTCTTATCGCCAACTTTGTCGCTCATTTCAACAAAGTTTTCTAAGGCCATGTCGGCAATCGCGTTCGTATTTGGAATTCTGCCATCGGAATATTTTGAAAAACTGGATTGTAAATCCCATTTTGAGTATTCCAATAGATCAAAAAGACTGGTGATGTCTTCAAAGCCAGAGTTCATCCCTTGTCCAAAAAAAGGCACAATCGCGTGGGCTGCATCTCCAAGCAATACTATCGAGTCATCAAGATGCCATTTAGAAAATTTCACTGTACCAAGGCTTCCTTGAGGACTTTTTAAAAATTGAGTTTGATAGTCTGGTATTAGATTTATAATATCTTTAAATTCAGACTGGAAGAGCTGGTCTACACGATCTTTCGTTTTTAAAGTATCAAAACTCCATTTGTGATTTGTTTTTGGCAAATAAAGGGTCAGCGTAAAGCTATTGTCTTGATTAGCCAACGCCATCAACATGTGCGATCCACGCGGCCAAATATGCAAATTATTTTTTTCAAGCATTGGTTTGCCAGTCGGGTCGCAAGGCAAATAAAGCTCTTTATAGTCGGAAGGTAAATAGTTAATGGATTCTTTATAGGACTGGCCATCATGGGCTTCGAGCTTTTTTCGAATGAGTGATCCCGCGCCGTCAGTGGAAAAAACACAGTGGTAAGGAACTAAAGTCGATCCATTAAATTGCAGTCGCTTATTTGCGATATCAATATCAGAAAGTTCATGATTGAAATGAAATAAAACTCCAAGATCGGCGCACTTTTCAATTAGCTTTTTGTTTAAATCCGCTCGTGAAACAGCATAATTGCATTCGGTATTGTTTCTACCATAAGCTTGGTAATTTGTGGCGCCATCTAGTCCATGCATCAAGCGCCCATGAACCGGAACTGTGATAGCTAGAATATCTTGGCCCAGGCCGGCTTGTTTTAATCCGTTCAAACCACGAGACGTCACAATCAGATTTATACTGCGTCCACTTTGATTAGTTTGCCCGCGAGGATCGCTGCGTTTTTCATAAACTTGGACACGGAAGCCCTTTTTTTTAAGCAAATAGGCCCATAGCGAGCCGACAAGTCCAGCGCCCACAATATGAAATTCTTTATTCGCCATTGAAAAACCGTTTCATCAGCGCGACCAATTTAAAAATATCACTGTAGGAATTGTAAAGTGCAGCGGGCGTTGCGCGGATAATATTGGGTTCACGAAAATCTACAATCGCATCGTTTTGAATTAAGTAATTTTTAAATTCTTGATGGCGACTATTGACCCTCAAACAAAGCATCGAGCCGCGCTGAGCCGGAGTCGCAATATCTAAATGCTGTGATAAATTTTCCTTAATCAAAGATTCCATATAGCTTGTTAGTGCATCACCACGTGCACGAGCTTTTGAAATTCCGATTTCGTCAAAGATTTCAAGCGAGGCTTTAAGCGCCGCTAATTGAAAGATAGGAGGATTGCTTAGTTGCCAGGCTTCCACAGTAGCGATGGGGTTAAAATCGGGACCCATCTTGAAGCGTTCTGTTTTGTTATGACCCCACCATCCTTCAAGCCGAGGCATCGATTTAAATTCACTCGGATTTTTTGAAGCGGCATGATGTTTATCGTGAACAAAACAGCCCGCTATGCCACCGGGACCCGAGTTTAAATATTTATAGCTGCACCAAACGGCAAAATCGACATCATCATCATGTAGTTTAAGAGCTAAATTGCCAGCCCCATGGGCGAGATTAAAACCTACGAAGGCGCCAACCGAATGGGCGGCTTCAGCTATTTTTTGCATGTTAAAGTTTTGTCCAGACAGATAATTGCACTGACCAATCATGACCAAGCTCAGCGTACGACCAAGGCGTTTGATTTCGGCGATTATATCGTCATCATTTATTGAATCCTGTCCAGCAGAATGGCCAATTTCAACGACGGTGTCAGTGGGATTTAATCCATGAAAGCGAGCTTGAGAATCTACGGCGTATTTGTCTGAAGGGAAGGCGTGCGATTCAATTAATATCTTTGTTCGCTGACCAGAGGGGCGATAAAAACTCGTCATCATTAAATGTAAATTAACGGTTAATGAATTCATCGCAACGACTTCAGATTCTTTGGCTCCAACTAACCTGGCAAGGCTTGCGCAGACGACTTCGTGATAACTGACCCACGGGATTTTAGATTTAAAATGACCTTCAACTCCATATTGTCCCCAGGCATCGAGTTCATTTTGAATCGCTGTTTTCGCTTTTTTAGGCATTATCCCAAGCGAATGTCCGGCAAAATACAAGACTTCGTGGCCATTTTCTGTAGGCATGACAAATTGGTCTCGAAAGCGGCTCAGTGGATCTTTGGCGTCTTTTTCGTTTGCCCACGCAAGTGAATTGGTGCTCATTTTACTATCCTTTGATATATAGCAACGCTGGTGGCAACATTCCTTTGCTGCCCTTGATACTTAATTCAATTTTTTGATTATTTTTTAGTTCAACCGCGGGGGTGGCAGCCCCAGCTAACACTATACTGCCAGCTTCAAGTTTTCTATTGTAGGCTGAAAGTAAAGCGCACAATTGAACAAGGGACAAAATAGGATTACCAGAAATTTCGTTTGCATCGCCTGCTTGGGCGAGGGTGCCATCCACATACATTTCCAGTCGAGAATCGCTGATTTGATCGACATTAGAAAACGGGACCCAAGGGCCCGACACAAAATGCGACGAAGATGAATTGTCCGCTATCACATCTTCCATAGAAAAATATTTAAACTGAGAATACCGGGAATCAAGAATTTCCATAGTAGCCGAAACATGGGAAATACTAGCAACGGCTTCTTGCAAGGAAATGGGCCCCGAAATAGTGGTGTTAATTTTAAACGCTATTTCTGGTTCAATTTTTGGATGAATTAAATCTGAGATTGAAAAAATAGATTCACTTACAAGTTGCATTTTGTTGGTCAGTTCACCATAAAGCGGTGAATCTAAGTTCATTTGTTTGCGTTTGCCTTCCGAGGTTAAACCCATTTTATAGCCAATACGAAGCTCTGATTGACTAGCGCGATGATTGATTCCCAGTTCCTGTATTTGATACGCTTCCGGGCGACTCATCACCACCCCAGTTTGACTCCATTGAGGCAATGGTTTTTTGAAAATACGGGCTTCTGTGAGCTTGCGGGCGATTGTGTTTTTTTTCTCGGTATCCATAGGCCTATTAGAGAATTATAAGTGTCACTTTTCAAGTTAAAATTAGTTTCAAGTTGACTGTTATTTTTGTATTCCCTTAAATAGGGAATAATGAATTTACAGGATCGAAAAATTTTTGATATCACCCCAACTGTCTCATCAAAAATAGCTGTGTTTCCAGGCGATACCACGTATGAGAATCAATATTTGATGTCTTTTTCGGCAGGGGATTCGCTGAGTCTATCCAAAATCCAAACCACTGTGCATTTGGGGGCCCACGCCGATGCTCCCAGTCATTATAATGCGTTAGGTGAAACCATCGAAGCTCAGGACTTGAAATTTTATTTGGGGTTAGTTCAAGTCGTCACGGTAGACTGCAAGCCAGGTCAACGTATTCAGTCAAAAGATATAGGGGGTGAAATTAAAACCCCGCGAGTGTTATTTAGAACAAACTCGTTTCCAGATCCCGATCATTGGAATTCAGATTTTGTCGCTTTGTCAGTAGAATTGATTCGATTCTTAGTTGCAAAAAAAGTGTGTTTGGTTGGTATCGATACGCCGTCCGTTGATTTGTCAGATGATAAAGTGCTAGAAGTTCACAATGAAATATATCGATCTAAATTGGCAATTTTGGAAGGCCTTGTGTTAAACGAAGCGCCCGATGGACTTTATGAATTGATTGCATTGCCATTGAAATTAAAAGGGGCCGAAGCATCGCCAGTGCGGGCTATATTGTTAGGGCTTTGATGGGTCTTGAATGAAGGTAGAAATGGAAAAGATACTAAATTACATAAACGGCGACTGGCTGCCCCCTATTTCAGGTGAATTTTTAACGAATAAAAATCCAGCAACAGGCGTTGATATTTGGCCCGTGCCAGATTCTGATGTAAAGGATGCCGAGCTTGCAATTGAAGCGGCTTTCCATGCGTTTCCGGCTTGGTCAAAAACGACAGTCAAAGAGCGTTCTGAAAAAATAAGACAGTTGGCTGATTTAATTAGACTCAATGCTGCTAGTTTGGCCCGTGATGAATCGTTAGATAACGGAAAACCTCTGTCGTTATCTCAAACCGTAGATATCCCACGAAGTGAATACAACTTCCGTTTTTTTGCTGATCTTGCCATTGGATTGCATGGAGAGGCCTATCGAACTCAAGAAAACACACTCAGTTATACCGAGTACACGCCGCTTGGTCCGGTAGTTTGCATTTCTCCTTGGAATTTGCCTTTGTATCTGTTGACCTGGAAACTGGCACCCGCGTTAGCAGCTGGGTGCACCGTAATTGCTAAACCGTCTGAATTGACTCCGTTGACTGCGTTTCGTTTAAGCCAGCTCGTTCATCAAGCAGGATTTCCCCCGGGAGTGGTAAATTTTGTTCATGGTCGGGGTGCTAAACTTGGTTCAGCCCTTACAACCGATCCACGGGTGAAAGCCATTTCCTTTACCGGCAGCACGCTGACTGGCAAAACGATTTCACAATTAGCAGCGCCTTTGTTTAAGAAACTAGCTTTGGAAATGGGTGGGAAAAATCCCACGATAATTTTCGAAGAGGCCGAGTATGAAAAAACACTAACAACCGTTGTACGATCCAGTTTTTCTAATCAGGGACAGATCTGTTTGTGTGGCTCGAGAATTTTTGTGCAAAAAACAATGTACGATCGCTTTAGAGCAGATTTTGTTGCGCGAGTGAAATTACTTAAAGTGGGCGATCCCTTTGATAAAGCGAGCGATTTGGGGGCTGTGATCAGCGACGATCATAAATCTAAGATTTTATCGTATATAAAGAAAGCGCGTGATGAAGGCGGCCAGATTCTAACTGGCGGGGAAGCACTTGTTATCGGCGGTGGCTATTTTGTAGCGCCGACAGTTATAGAAAATTTAAAATCAGATTCCTGTGTGAATCAGGATGAAATATTTGGGCCGGTCGTGACTTTGACCCCGTTTGATAGTGAAAACGAAGCGATCGAGATGGCCAATAGCACTCGCTATGGACTAGCGGCCAGTGTTTGGACAACTGATATTAATCAATCTCAGCGGGTTGCCAGAAAATTGGATTCGGGAATAGTTTGGGTAAATACTTGGATGAATCGAGATTTAAGAACGCCCTTTGGTGGAGTTAAAGAATCCGGGTATGGTCGCGAAGGCGGCCTGGATGCACTAAAGTTTTTTTCAGAAGTAAAAACTATTTGTATTGAAACAACGGACCAATAAAGTCGTAAATGGTAGGGAGTTCAAATGAGCGAAATTAATTCTAATCGGGCGCCTGAGCCTGTCGGAAAATACCCCCATGCAAAACGGGTCGGTGATTTACTTTTTTTATCAGGGGTTGGTCCGCGAGAAAAGGGTTCTAAAAAAATTCCAGGCGTAGAGTTGAATGCCGACGGAGAGATTCTTTCCTATGATATTGAAACACAATGTCGCAGTGTTTTTAAAAATGTGAAAGCTATCCTAGAAGATTCTGGCGCTGCTTGGGAGCAGTTAGTGGATGTTACTGTTTTTTTAACCAATATGAAAAAAGATTTTCCGATTTACAATCGCTTGTGGGCCGAGCATTTTCCATCGAATTCACCTTGTAGGACAACTTTAGAAATATTATCCTTACCTACCCCAATAGCTATTGAGCTGAAATGCATCGCGGTGATGCCAAACCCCGGAAAGTAAAAAATATGAATCTATTAGAAACATTTAAATTAAAAGACTGGGTAAAAGAAAATCGACATTTGCTGCTGCCTCCCGTGGGCAATAAATGTATTTGGCCGCAGCAGGATTTTATTGTGATGGCGGTTGGTGGTCCAAACGAGAGAACGGATTTTCATGTAAATCGCGGTGATGAGTTTTTTTATCAAGTCGAAGGTGATATTGTTTTAAAAATACGGACGCAAGATCAGAAAATTAAAAATGTAGTGGTTAACGAAGGCGATATTTATTTGCTTCCGGCAGGAACACCCCATTCGCCTCAGCGCCCAGCAAATTCTATTGGGATTGTGATAGAAAGACGCCGTCAACCTGGTGAGCTTGATGGGCTTCAGTGGTTTTGTGAATCGTGCGGCACTAAATTGTATGAAGAATTTTTTAAACTAGAGAATATTGAAACTCAATTTAATGCGGTCTTTGATCGCTACTATGACAGTGTTCATACAAAATGCCAAAGTTGTGGCACCGTGAACGGCAGAAAATGGAATCATGTTAAAGATTGATACTCACACTCATATTTTGCCTCCGGAAATTCCTAAATTCAAAGATCGCTTTGGCTATGGTGGATTTATTGAACTCATCAGGCAGGCCGGTTGTAGTCATTGTGATATGGTCGATGATTCAGGAAAATTTTTTAGACGGGTCGAGAGTAATACCTTTAGTCCCGAAGATCGTCTTAATGAAATGAAATCGCAATCTGTTTCGGTGCAAGTGATTTCAACGGTACCTGTGATGTTTTCCTATTGGGCAAAACCAAAAGATGGTCTAGTAGTGGCTCAGTATCTGAACGATCACCTGGCAGGTGTTGTTCAGTTATACCCTAGAAAATTTATTGGGTTAGGCACGCTTCCCATGCAAGATGTAGAACTGTCTATTCAGGAAGCACAACGAGGCGTTCGTGATCTTCAGCTTGCGGGTTTTCAAATTGGATCTCACGTGATGGGAAAAAACTTATCGGAGCCTGCGTTTTTTCCCTTGTATCAAGAATTAGAAAAAATGGGTGCCTGTTTATTTGTGCACCCTTGGGACATGATGGGTCAGGATTCAATGACCAAATATTGGCTGCCCTGGCTAGTCGGGATGCCAGCGGAATCATCGCGCGCGATATGTTCATTTATCTTTGGCGGCGTATTTGATAAATTTCCTAAATTGCGAGTTCAATTTGCTCATGGGGGTGGAAGTTTTCCAGCCACTTTGGGTCGTATTCAGCATGGCTATGAATCGCGTCCTGATTTGTGCGCCCAGGACTGTTTGTTATCGCCAAAAGAATACGTGACTAAATTTTTTGTCGACAGTTTAGTTCATGATCACAGAAGCTTAAAGTTTTTATTGGAAGTAATGGGCGAGGATCATGTTTGCTTAGGCACCGATTATCCCTTTCCTTTGGGCGAAGCTGAAGCTGGACGTTTGATAAATGACAGTGGTTTTATAGACAAACCGGTTCGTGAAAAACTATTTTTTAAAAATGCACTTAAATGGCTAAATAAAAATCAGGACGACTTTATATAAAGAAGGGCACTATGCAATTAGGGTTAGAAGGAAAGAAAGCATTAGTTTTTGGTTCAACGGGCGGGATTGGCAAAGCGATCGTGGAAAGTTTGTTGAAAGAAAACGCCCATGTGGTTGTAAACTCTAGAAATTTAGACCGAGTCCAGGCAACCGTTGCTGAATTGCAAACTAAATTCGCGACAAAAAATGTGTTTGGTATCACCGCTGATATTGGCCAAAAAAATGAAGCGGCTAAAGTACTTCGTGAAGCGCAGAAATTGCTTTCCGGTCTAGATGTGTTGGTAGTAAACACTGGTGGCCCGGCCAAAGGAAGTTTTGAAGAAATCAGTACCGAGCAATGGCTTTTTGATTTTCAAAATTTATGGATTAGTTTTGTAGATGCTGCCAAAGGAGCATTGCCTGAAATGAAAAAGAAAAAACACGGTCGAATTATTTTAGTGACGTCCTTAGCCGCTAAAGAACCCTTGAAAAACTTAACGACTTCAAACGGGCTTAGGGCGGGTTTGAGCGGACTTTGTAAATCATTGTCTAACGAAGTCGCGAGCTTCGGAATCACAGTCAATGTTGTACTTCCAGGATACACCGACACCGATCGGCTTAAAGAATTAAAATTATCTGAAGACACGGTACGGACCTTGGTTCCGATGGGGCGATTAGGACATCCAAGTGAACTAGCTGATCTAGTCACTTTTTTGGCCTCTGATAGAGCCAGTTATATCACGGGGCAATGTATTGCTGTAGACGGCGGAGCTCTGAGAAGTTTTTAAAACAACTCTGATTGTTTTGGACCTAAGTGATGTCTCAAGTTGAAATTAAAATCATTTAATTTTGATTTCATGGAATCTTCATTAGCATTTGATAACCTAATTACAAGATTGAAAACACAAAGGAGTGATTATGAAAAAGTTAGCATTATTATTGGTAGTTTTGTCTTTCGGATTTGCACAGGCAGAAAGTGCAGCAACTTCAGCCCCGGCCGGCGATGGCGGAAAAATTTCAAAAGAGCAACGCAAGGCAAATCATGCGGCAATGCAGGCTGAGCGAGACAAAGTTAAATCGGCTTGCTCTGAAGAATCCAAAGCTGCTAGCTGCGGTGATAAAGAAGTAGGAAAAGGATTGCTAAAATGTATTCATGAATATAAAAAAGCAACCAAAGAATTTAAAGTTTCAGAAGGTTGTAAGTCGGCAATGATGTCTTTAAAAGAAGAGCGTCAGAAAATTAAAGGTAAGTAAGTCTGAAGATTCATTAGGTTTCAATATATTATAGAAAAAAACTTAAAAACCGGCTTAATGGATTAGGCTGGTTTTTTTTGTTTTTATCTTTCAGAAGGGGTGTGGTCAGTAGGTAACGTGAATCGAATGGGTGAATAAAATCGGGAACAAAGTCGAGAATAAAGCCGAGCTGGATTGGTATGAGACGAACTAATAACCAGCGTGTCTTTTAAAACGGGGTCTGCAAGCTGAGTCCAATCCGCAGGGCTGCCATCGGGTTTTGTTTGTCCATCACCGCGAATTTCGACCTCAAATTTGATCGCGCCGACGACGTTTGAGATTTTAAAAAATCCAAAGTTATAAATATTTTTAGTGGCGTAGCGGTCTTTGTCTGGCCACGGGGGACTATTGGGATCGTCTGCATTGTAGCGAAAACTATACAATGGACTCGTTGTGTATTCAGCTGTCACAAAGGGATTCCAGCGGGCGCCGGTTTGGTTTGGACCATGTCTGATAAATTGAGCTCGATGTATATCTCCAGAAATAAAAATATAAGGATTAGGTAATGCTTGTAACTGCTTCATAAACTCGGAGTAATTCAAAGGATGGTCGCCAAAAAAAGATTCTGTAATTCGCTTGGATCCAACCCCTGGGGCGGGTATAATTTCCGTGATGGTTTCGCTGCCCCACATGTCGCCTTTTATTAATACTAAAGGCTTAGAGGTCAAAGCGGCTCGTTTAAAGAACCAATCTTCCTGAGCTTGGCCAAACTGCCCATAGCGCTGCAGTCCAGTCGTTGTGGTATCGAAATTTTCTCGAAACGTTCGTCCGTCAAAAAAAGCGAATTCTGAATTGCCATATGAGAGCCATTTATAGGTTCCTTCCGGACCATTTTCGATCACTCCGGGAATCGTGCGACCACCATACATCAAATTGAAAAGAATGAGAGATTCCTTTAAGGTCGGGGTGTATTTGTTAGCATTATTAGAGGAATCGTGGTCATCCCAAGTGGAAATAAAAGGCGTCATTCGATAGCTTCTAGCAACTGGGTTGTCTAAAAAACTTGCGAAATAACGCTGCCAAATATTTTGCGTTGTAATTTCAGGCTTAGCTACAAATTCAAAGCTGTCGACATAAGTAATGTCGCCAATAAAAAACATAAAATCAGGTTTGGTTAATCGCTTTTGTGTCCAAATAGGGGCTTTAACAGGATTGTATCGATCTTCGTCGCAGGCACACGATGCAGCAGTGAATTGAACATCTGTTTTAGCAGGGTCCAGAGTTCGAAAACGACGACGATCTGTGGTTAATGCCGAAGTGGCCGATACTTCTAAAAGTTCAAGATGATATTCTGAATTAGGTTCTAGATCATCGATATGAAATATATTAAGTTTTTCTAAAAGTTCCCTATTAGGATCGCGGGCTTCGATCGTGGGATCAATGAGAATTTCAGGACCCACTAATTCTTCGTTCACTATTTTTTGAATTTTCAATCTGTACGCTTTTAATTTCCCAAGAACTGCATGGATTTCCGTTTGATTATAACCTGTGTGGGTTTGAATCATGGCTTTACGATTGCTAATTAGATCATTTTCGTTAACTGGGGGGATAGGCGCAGCTAGCGAGATCTGAGAGATAAAAGAAATAATAGACAACAGAAAGAAAATCGATTTCAAAGGTCGCCTCTTTGAGAGCATTTTTGTTTAGTTAACCGGATCAAAGTATCTCTAATGGTAGAGTTTTAACAGACGCATTCTTCGCCCATTCGTCTCAAAAAGTGACACAATCTCAAATAGAGGCAATAGTTTCAATAATTTGGAAGATGAAGATTTCTTTAAAATATTAGTCGACTGTCAATTCTGTCATATGTCTAAACAGTTTTTAAGGCAAAGAGCCCTATAAAATAGCTCAGATTGAAACGTCAGTCTCAGTTCAAACCAAACAAAAAAAATTACGAAATTTTCTAAATATTCTCATAATGAAAATGCCATAAAAATTCATGGGCTTAGGTACTAATTGGAAACTTATTGATCGTTTTAGCGAACTTATACGCTTTGGAACTTGGCTGAAAGTCCGAATATACTGGTAGAGCATCTGCCATTTCTTTGGTCGAGTGAATGTCGATTGTTCGGCTGTCATGAGTTTTAGTGAATGGTGGTTCTTTGATTGAGACTAGTCTTAATCGTTAAAGTGTCCGGGGGAGGAACTTTGAAAACATTTAATCGTATTTATACCGTAGCTGCCCGATTAAAGTTAAAAAGAAAAAGTTATTATAGACGTGTGT
>JAYVPD010000056.1:0-32182 GCA_043757515.1 Pseudobdellovibrionaceae bacterium | reverse complement strand
TTCGAATAAATGAAATTGATTCAATGAGGTCAGGAAGTTTGTCAGAACAATATAATGTTTGCGGAAGTCCCGGGTGTATATGCAAAGACCCAGTGTCTCCAAAAAAACACGGGCCTTATTTTAAACTAAGAATAAATGTTGGAGGTAAAAATACGACTAAATTTGTAAAGCCGGGAGAAGTTAAAAAAGTAAAACAACAATTGGCGGAGTATAAAAAATTTAGGGAATTGGTAAATGAATGGATCAAATTAGCTGATACTTTGGCGGAATTTGAAATTACTGAGAAATAGAAAAGACGGAATGTTTTTCTGGAAATCTATATTGGTTGATGACGAAGATTTTTACCGAGATTTGCTTATGGAGGAAATTCCTAAAGAAACCTCAGTCAAGTTGGCCGACATTTCAACGGCGTCTTCTGGAGCGGAAGCAATCAGCCTTCTTGAATCCGGGCGCACGTTTGATGTCATTATTTCTGACTACTCGATGCCCAATGGAACAGGTGTTGATATTTTAAAATACTTAAACAGGAATGAAAATTCAACTCGGCTAATTCTTTTTACAAATTCCATCAATTTTGAAATTCCACCGCATAAAGGAAATTTTTTGGGCGTGATTGACAAGTTTAATTTGCACTCGCTTATCACGACAATTCAAGGCTGTTTACAACGTGAATGCGCAATCAAGGCATCTTAAAGCGTCTCAATTTGAGAATTTTAGATAGCCTACTGAAACTACTCACGAAATAAATATCGTCAAATGGCACCATCCTTGTATTCCTAACAGATGAGTCCCTATGCTTGATAAAACAATCATTCAGGGGGCTTTACAGAAGGGAATGGGTATGAGTCTTTGTCGAAATTTTAGACACCTGATTAACGCTTTGGTCACCATTTTGATTTTAAGCGTTTGTAGCTTTGCACAAGCTCAACTGCGAGAAGCACTTACTCAATCTAAACCTGGGCAGTTAATTCTATCTCTGAATCCACGCCTACTTACTGACGACGTTCGAAAGAAATTGGCGGCTGGCCAATTTCAGCCCATTGCTGATCGGACCGAAGAAGCGCAGCAAGCTATCAATACATTGATCCGTATAAAAGGCAAAAATCCTGTTCTTTTAGGCGAGGCTGGAGTTGGAAAAACAGCAGTCGTTGAAAAAATCGCCCAGATGATCGCCCAAGGCCAAGTCCCGACTGGAAGAGTATTTAGCCAAGAAATCGCAACTGCTGAAATCATACAGCTTGAGGCCGCAAGTATTAAAGGACTTGGGAAGAAGCCCGAAGATGCGGCTTTGGTTTTAGTTGAAACGGTCAAACAGCTTGAAGCTTCTTTAAGAAAGCCCGTGATTTTATTTATTGATGAAATCCATAGTGTTGATTCTGACATGTGGAATGTGCTGAAGACTTCGATGGACGCAGCGAATGAAAACGGAATTCGTTTAATAGGAGCCACAACGGAAAGAGAATTTCAGCTAGCTTTTGGATCTGATGAAGCTATGATGAGACGCTTTGCTCCGATTGGCGTTGCCGAATTTACGGAAAGTCGAACAATTGAAATCATCAAACTTTCTTGGCGTGAAGTGGTTGAAAAAAGATATGACGTTAAGCTTGACGACGAAATTGTTGAAAAGATTGTAAAGCACTATAAAAAAGTTTTACCCGATGTGGCTCGGCCTGACGGACCTATCAAAGTCATGGTGGATCTTGCTATTGAAGCCCACGAAAAAAATCAAAAAAATATCTCGTCTTCAGATTTTTTCACGTTTGTAAAACGCAGAACTAAAATTCCAGCAGATCCTCAGAATTTAAGCGAAATCAATCAATTTGTCGAAGCACGGAAAGATGAATTAAAATCTTCAATCCTAGGACAAGATAAAATGGTTGATACAACCTTATCCTTGTACCGAAATCTTTTGCTGTCATCTGGCGATAAACCACAAGTTGTGGCTCTCATGGGTCCAACTGGCGTTGGAAAAACTTATTTAGCGGAAAGTATGGCCGAAGTTTTATTTGGTGGAAAACACAGATTTTTCAAAATTGATGGGGCAGCTTTTTCTGACCGAAGCACGTCACTTTCTGGCTTGCTAGGGCCCCGTCCTGGAACAATTGGCTATAAAGATACTGTTGGCAGCCTTATTGAATTTATGAAAAATCCAGGTAAAGGCCGATATGGTGGCGTTTTATTGATTGATGAAATCGAGAAAATGCACCCTGAAACTCTTAAAGAACTTGCGATGAATCTTTTTGATAACGGTGAAGTCACACAAGGCAATGGCAAAAGAGTTAAAGTCCCGAACCTTTTAATTGTTGCTACTACAAATCATGGCGTAAACCAAATTTTCCCAGAAGGCTATGCGAACTGGTCCGACGAGGAAGTTAAAAGACGAGTGGATTCATTTTCACAAAAAGATCTTAAAGATCTGTTCACGCAGCCGACGGAAGCTGATAGCAATTACAAGTTACCACGTGAGATCGTCAATCGAATTGGGACATACCTTGTTGCAAATCCACTAAGCCTTGAGACTGCTATCAAAGTTGCAAAGCTTGAAATTATAAAACGTGAAAAAACATTTAAAGAGCGAAATGGAATCAATATTTCGATATCTGATGAGGCCATCAAATACATCACTGAACAGACCTACAACAAAGAAGACGGTGTCCGTGATTTATCTCGCGCAATTGAGCGATTTTTTGGAGAAATCACACAGGTTGCATCTGAAAAGGAAATTAAAGTAGGTCTTGTTAAAAACGGAGCTAAAAGAAACTGGGCTTTCTCAATCCAAACCCCAACTAAAAATATTGAGCTTCAAAATCATAGTTTTAAGGGAAATGGCCAGAGCCTTTCTGCTGAAGATATGAAAGATCTTAAAACACTTGAAACAAGAGTGAATCAAGAAATTTTCGGGCAAGAAGAGATGGTCACTAAATCCATTAACGCTATCAGAAATTGGAAAGTCATCCCGACAGGAAAGCCAATGACTGTTGTGGCTGTTGGCTCAACTGGAACTGGAAAAACTGAAACGCCGAAGGTGCTCGCAAAAGAACTTTACGGCTCGAGCTCAAAGGCACAGATTATTGCAATGGGTGATATTTCACGCCAGGAAGATTTAACAAAGATTTTCGGAGCTAATCCACAATATGTAAAATCAGACCAAATGGGTCTTTTTGAAAAAGCCCTTTTGCAAATTAAAGATGGCGGGATTTTGATTTTAGATGAAATCTCGAATGCTGGTGGTAAGAACCCACAAGAACGAGAACAGATTCTTTACAAATTTTATAATATCATGGAAGAAGGCTTCTGGGTTTCACCAAACACGGGTCGAAAGTACGATCTATCTAAAATCGTAATCTGGATGACCGGAAACGATTTGCAAGATCTTTATTTCGGTGTGTCCGGTGATGATATGCGTGAGGCCATTTACAACAAAGTAAAATCTGAAGCTAACGTCAGATCAGAGCTTCGCCGTCGTGGATTTCCAGAGGCTATCTTGGGCCGCGCTCAGCTTGTGGTTCACACAAAGCCACTTTTAGATAAATCAAAAACTGAAATTGCAAGAAAGACGCTTGAGGGTGGTTTTAAGAACTTAAAAAAACAATTCCCAGGCCTTGAAGTTTCGCTTCCGGATCAAGTTTTAAAAACGACAACTGAAGTCTTCTTTAACCACGATCAAGGTGGCCGGTCTTTAAGAAATAAGTTCGAGAGTGAAATTCAAGGGCTGATTACTTCTGCTATTTTAGAGAGTGGCACAACTGAAGACAATGCTTCGACAAGATCAGTTGAAATTAAACTGACAGATTTGCGAGCTAAAAAACACTACGCGATCAAAAATTTAAAAGAAGAGTTTTATGTTGAGGTTCTTGTTCATGACAAAGCCAATGCGGGAGCAGTGCTTGCACGCCTTACGAATGACCTTCTTGAAAAACAGGAAGATGTAACCAGACCTAATCCGAAAGAACTTATTAAGGTGTCATTCCACGAAATCGGACACGCTATTCTGAACAGACCTGAAATTTCGGGTCAAAAGCTTCGCTTTGTGACAATTAAATCTGGGTCGGCTGGCGACGGTCAAAAATATTTAGGCTATGCGGCTTATGATTCGGTCAACAAGCAAAGTTCGGGTGTAGCTGAACTAAAAGAGTCTCTTGTTCGGATTGTTGCTGGTCGAGTTTCCCAAGAAGTTGCAGGCTTTACATCTGATACTGGATGGGGCTCTGATTTCGAGAAGATGAAGAAGCTTATCGGCAAATATTATGTCGAAGCTGGTTTAAAATCTGAACTCTGGGGAACAAATCTTGATAAAGATGGAAATCTTGTCGGTAGCGAAAAGAAAAAAGAACTTTTTGAAGAGATCGTGATTCAAGAAATCACAGAAGCTCAAGAAAAAGCGCGAGTTTTTTTAAATGATAACCAAGGTCTTGTCAGATTTCTAACATCACAGCTTGTAAAAAAGCAAAGTCTTACAGGCGAAGAGTTTGACACTCTCGCAAGATACTACAAAGGGCAGAAGCTATCGGCTACTGAAGCTGAAATTATGAAAGCTCGCTTTAAAAAAGAGACAGAGATGTCATCACAAGTTCGAAGCAATCACGATATCCGCGACCGTCAGACCAAAATTCGAACTGGCGGCGCTCTTCGTTGTTCAGAAATTTTCAGTGGAGGGAACTAACCGATGAAATCATTCAATCTAGCATTTCTTCTAATTTTTCAGACGGTAGTTTTTTACAATGTTTCAGCTCATGCAACCCTCACCTGCGCGCAGATTTTTGAGCCGAATGCCCCAAAGCAAGTCGAAGTCAGAGACCTTAAGACCTTTGGCCAGGCGATGACTGAAGGAATGTTGCTCCAACCAGGACAAGCTGACTTATTTGATGTTTATCGAAAAATTTATTTTGGTGATCCGAATACTTCCGTTAATAGCGAGACTTTGAAATCTGTTACAGACATTCAAAAGAAACACCCAGAGCTACAAAAGCCCCACTTTCGAGAGTATGAAATTTCAACGGTCGAAAAAGTCTACGAAACGCCTGAGTCTTTGGCTAAATATTTAAAATCGCAAATTCAAACAGCGGGTGAAGTGCGTAATAATTTATTACAAATTGAAGCCAATCTTGGATTTTGGAAGAAAGTTTTAGATTATCAAGATGCAGAGATGCCAGATACTATAAAAGAAATGCAAAGCAAGTTGGGTAAAGATTCGCAAGCCGCTGATAAAGAAGCCTACCGAACCGCAAAGTCCACATTTGAATCAGCCGTTAAAAAGAGATTTGAAACTTACCTGAACCGTATGATTTCAAAAGCTAATCGTGATTTGCTCTCGGATCTTAAAAATGATAAAGAAGACTATCAAAAGAAAGTTAAAGCTCTTTTTACAACTTTAAAATATATTGAAAGTTGGATGGATAAAAAAGGTCGTAATACTCAAGCCATTCGTCAGGCGATGGTAGACCTTGTTCACACTGTTGGTTTTGGAAATCAGGCGACACAAGTCTTATTGAAAAGTAAAAACGCATTGGATCGAATCGAAGGCCTTAAAAAAGTTTTGGATGAACGTGATGCGTTGGCTATGGAGTTGACTGGTGAAAAACAATGGCATTTTCAAGAGCTCCAAGCCAGTTTGAAAATTGAATTTCCAACAGGCTTGTCAAAGAATGAAAATCCGAACCAAAATATTCAGCGAATTGAGCAAGAGGTTTTGGCGGGCCGATTCACTACAAAGCCAACAGAAACAATTCGTGTAAGAAGCCTTTCGATTCAAGAGTCACCATTTCGTTCGTGCCTAGGTGGATCTGACTGTTCAACAAGAACCTATTTCAGCAAAGCCCTTGATCCAAATTATAACTATTTTACAATGACGGATAGCAACTTCAATTCAAGTGGACACGTTACAGTTGTTCTGGGCGAAGCCAAGAATCCGACAACAGGTCAAATGGAAAAAGTGGCCTTTATCGACAAGCTTCAAAACGTACCGAATCAACAAATTCCAAGTTTTCTTCAGGCCGTATCAATGAGCTTAGCTGACAGAGGCTATAAACTTGGTGTGCCTGAAGATGTCGGTGACCACAATGGCATGTCCAATATGGATACAACAAGACATTTCGTTGCAAACGAGATCGTGCCGAAACTTTCTCAACGGCTAACAACATTTTCTCCACATCCAAATCAGTATGATTTTAAGAATACTTACTCGAGAGCTTATAACAAATTGACGGTGAAGATCTACGAACCAACAGCGGTCGATGCAGATACGGAAATCAGACCAGGGCGCGAATATAAGAACTTCGTGGCCAATAAAGATCTAGATAAAAATAAGCTCATACAAGATTTGCTTAATCTAAAAAATTCTCAAGACGCAGCAGATGTTTTAAAGTATGTGACCAGCGGCCAGGTTGTATCGCAACTAGAAAAGCTTGGTCTTTTTTCAGTAAAAGAATTTGAAAAGGATTTAGGAAAAATTCTTGAAAGGCAGGATCTTCCATTTAATATTCGGAAGCAAGCCGCGTTTGAGGCGCTTTTGATTAAATCTGAACAAAATCAAAACGAGCTGAGTCTTGATTTTAAAAACTTTGATGAAACTGAACGAACTCAAGTTTCATCTGAAATCAGACAGTGGTCAAAATCTTCGGATAAACGCAGAAAGAAATTTGCTGATAGCTTAACTGATAAATGGTCTGATGCTGTTTCCAAAAGCGATATCAAAACGCTTGAGGCATTTGTGGCCCTTAAGCTGTTTGATATTAATGCCAGAGATGAGGGTGGATTCTCGACACTTCACAGAGCCATCCACACGGATCAGAAGGCAGTTGTTGAATGGCTGGTCGCAAACCCAAAGCTTGATCTTAATGTGAAAGATGATCTGGGCCTTACAGATGTCGAACACGCAAGACTTTTGGGTAAAAATGAAATTGCAGACTTAATTGAAAAAAGAAGACCCGAATCAAAATCACGAAAATTTGAGGTCAAAGAACGCAATGCCGAAAAGACGGCTCTTTATCCAGATGGAACTCCGATTGTTAACTTTGTGAATATACCAGGCGGTACGTTCAGAATGGGCGATACAGAAAAAGTAACTGTAAAAATAACGAAACCATTTGAAATGATGTCTACACAGACCACGCAAAAAATGTGGAAGGAAATCGTGGGCCTTTCAACTACGCATCTGAGAGGAAAATACAGTTTAAAATTTGAACCATCCAACTTTAAAGGTGATATGAATCCAGTCGAGCAAGTATCCCACACGGATGTTGTTAATTGGAATACGGCCGCAAATGAGCTTTCAAAGCTTGATGATCCACAAGTTCAAAAAGCAATGGCAGACATTTTCCCAGGACATAAAAAAGGTGACGAATACAGATTACCAACAGAAGGCGAATGGGAGTATGTGGCCCGCATGAGAGGCCTTTCAACTGGGGACTACGCTCATGGCAATACGGATAAAAACTTGAGCGACTACGCCTGGTATAATGGCAACTCTGGATCAAAAACTCATCCAGTGGGACTAAAAAAGCCAATTATGATTAACGGAAAACCTATCTATGATATTCACGGTAATGTTTGGGAATGGCTCGCAGATTGGCATGGCAACAACCTCCCTGGTGGTATAGATCCACAGGGTCCTGCAAATGGCTCTAGCCGCGTCATCCGTGGCGGTAGTTGGAACTACAGTGCGCGGAACTTGCGTTCGGGTGTTCGGTACGGCAACTCGCCTGGTATTCAGCCCTACGATGTCGGGTTCCGCCTCGTGAGGACTCGCCCGTAGCTCTTGGCCTTTTTACTCTTTTACCCTTGAAAGGCTGGAGCCAAAATTTTTAATTTTTTCGTTCTATTTTGCTGTGCGTAAACAGAAATTATTTTATAATCCAGTTAAGTTTGAAAATTGGTTAACCGAATCAATCGGTTGTTTGGTCCTTACTTAGGTAAACCCTATCTACCTATTCTCCAGGGAATAAAATATTAGTTTATAGAAAAATACTAGAATGCTAACAAAGTAAAAGGCTATAAAAATGGCCTTTTCGATATTCAACATATTTGGAGAGGGGGCATCATGTTGATCAAAGTCATATCATTGGCTTTTGATTCAATTTACGGTGGATTTAATGATCAGGAAGTTCGAGATTTTTTAAAAGACAAAGAAGTCATCTCAATCACAGACTTTCATTTTATCAAAAATGACGTCCCCTATCTGACTTTTGTTCTAAGATACTTTCCTCATCGTGCCGAAATTGAATCGAAATCCGCACCAAAAGAAAAACGTGATCAAGATGAAGAATGGAAAAAACTACTGACCGAATCTGACATGGGTCTTTTTAATATTCTTCGCGACTGGAGATCGCAGCGATGCAAAAAAGAAGGCGTTCCACCTTATATTTTATTTACGAATCAACAATTGGCTATGATTGTAAAAAAGAGGCCTCAGTCACTTTCTGAACTTACGCAAATTGATGGAATCGGAAAAGGCAAAGCCGAAAAATACGGTGAAGAAGTGCTGTCGATTTCAAAAATAAATATCGAAACTAAATCAGAACCGATTGAGACAAATTCAGATGGAGCATGATCACAAAGAGCTTCAATCAGATTCAAAGAAAGATCTTCCAATATTTATCAAGTGGATGGATTTTCTTAAATGGTTGCTAGTTACTTTAGACGGTTTCCCCAAAAAAGCCAGGTTCAACTTCTCCGATCGCCTTACGAATCTGTCTTTACAGATTGTTGAAGATTTGGTCGAAGCCAGATACAGCCGAAATAAAGGCGTAGTGTTACGACGAGCCAATATGAACCTTGAAAAAATTCGTATTTTAATGCGGATATGTTTTGAACTTCGGTTTCTGTCTGGCAAGTCTTACGAACACGCCTCATTTTTAATAAATGAGATCGGTAAAATGCTAGGTGGTTGGATGAAACAACAGCAGGATGATCATGAAAAGGCACGCTAACCTTTATGCAAGGATCATTGCTTTTGAAAATTTGCTCCGGGCTGCAAAAAAATCTATGCGTGGTAAAAAATCCAAGAATTCGGTCATCACTTTTAATTTTAATCTTGAAAATGAATTGATTTTATTGCACCAACAACTTGGTGATAAAACATATCAACCCCGCCCTTATTCGCAATTCGAAGTGACGGAGCCAAAAATTAGAAAAATATGCAGTTCTGATTTCCGAGACCGAGTTGTTCATCACGCTATTTGTAATTTAATCGAACCCATTTTTGAAAGTAGGTCTATCCAGGATAGCTACGCTTGTCGTGTTGGCAAGGGTTCTCATCAAGCCGTCTCAAGATGTCAGGATTTTTCTAGAAAATATTCATATTATCTAAAATGTGACATCAAAAAGTTTTTCGAAAGTATCGACCATCAAGTTTTAAAAACGATTTTACGAGGACTATTTAAAGACAAGGATCTGCTTTGGGTTCTTGATATTATAATTGAACACAAAGTCCCTGGAAATATGCCGGGCCGAGGTCTTCCGATTGGAAATCTGACCAGTCAGCATTTTGCAAATTTGTATCTGGGCGAACTCGATCATCTCATAAAGGATAGATTCGGAATTAAAGGATATGTCAGGTACATGGATGACTTTATTTGCTTTGCAGATAGCAAAAAGGAACTTTGGGATTTGCTTTCAAAAATTGATAGCTTTGTAATCCAGACCCTGAAGATCGAACTTAAAGAAAAGGTAACTCAGATAGCCCCTGTATCTGAAGGAATTCCATTTTTAGGATTTCGGATTTTCCCGCAGCTTATTCGACTCAAGAGAGAAAATTTATCTCGCATGAGAACAAAAATTCGAAAAAAAGAAATTCAGTTTAAAAAGGGGCATGTCTCCGAAAGGGACTTGATAAATTCTGTTGGGAGTATTGTCGCACACGTCAGCCATGTAAACTCATTGTCTGTCAGGAGGAGTATTTTTAAAGAATCATTAAATACGGTGTAATGACCAACATTACGGGCTCTAACCGCGTCATCCGTGGCGGTAGTTGGAACAACAATGCGCAGAACTTGCGTTCGGGTAATCGGAACAACAACTCGCCTGGTAATCAGAACAACAATGTCGGGTTCCGCCTCGTGAGCACATCGCTAAAAACGGCCAGAAGATGTCGTCTACGGATTGCATCTGCGTGCCCAGGCTATGTCCAGGTCATTACTCCCGCGCTGATGCCATTAGCATCAGACAAATATCGCTAAAAAGCGGCGTCTGGTAGGCTTAGGCCGAAGGCCGCCGCTTTACTTTATAAACGATAGTATTATGAAATAGAGAAATACCCGAGCATTGCTCCTTGTCCGTATATTTACCTTTACGGAGAACAGGAGTCGTATGCCTAGAAGCGTTAAAAATTATGATAACAAGCAGCTTAATCGCCTCGTGAGGCACCTAGGGAGTATGCTTAAATATTACCGCGAACAAAATGGTCTTTCACAGAATAAACTCTCAAAAATATCAGGGGTTTCAATATCCACGATAAATGAAATAGAAAATCTGCTGGTTTCTGACGTTAGACTTTCAACGATCTCTACTCTAGCGGGAACACTGAATATTGATCCATTAAAATTAATCGCGCCTGCAAATTTTGTTTTAAACGAAGATGATAAAAAAGATTTTAGATCTGCTTTTAAAGTTTTTGATCGTATTAATCGAAGACTTTCATAAATTCTAGAAAAACAGAATTTATTTTGCGGCATTTCTACCAACTCTTGCATCTTTTCGATAATTATAAAAAGACCGCGAGCTAAGCCCTGTTTTTTCAATAAAAATTCTTTTCTGCTCTTTGACCATTAGCTTTTGGCGAGATAACTCCTTAATCAGTTTTTCCGGCGCAACGGCTCCCTTGGGTATAGTGTCAGCGAATAACTCTTTCCAAGAATCAGGATGAACAGCGGCCAGTCTGTAGCCCTTTCTTAGTGTTCTAAAACTCACTTCGGGCAGCGAGGCCTCTGAAATTTGCTCAACCAAAAATTCAGCAACTTCAGCAGCAATTTTTGATTTTGGAAACCATCTTTTTTCTGTCGCAGCCTGAAGTAAAAGCTTTTTTGCTTCAGGCAACGTAACATCAATTCTTCTTGAGAATCCTCTGGACCTGATGGCTTCGCCGTCAGCAGTTCTTGGAAATGCATTGCAGATGATGATTAGCTTTCCTAAAAATTCAAATTCTTCAACCGCAGCTTTTGTAGATGTCGAACCCCATTTTACAAGTCGCCGATTACTACGTGAAGGCCATGTCGCAGCCTTCAAAATTGCCATCGCACTGGGGTCATTAAAAATTCCAGCACAATCATCAAGTAAGATGACGCTATCAAAATTTTCAGCCAAAAAATTATAAAGATTCAAGGGCGTAGAGTAAGCGCCAAGACTTAGCGCTTCGATGTTGGCAAGCGCAAGCGAATCTTCGACAGATGTTGTCTTTCCCCAGCCAGGAGATCCTTCAATAATCAGAGAATGCATATCATCAGCATCGACAATGGCCTCGATATACTTTTTAATCGCACTCACATGGTCTAAGCGAACTTTTTCTAAAATCATTTTTACCTCGAAGCTATCCTAAATGCATAAGAAGTGCAGTTTGCACCAAATGGTATCTTTTTGCGAGCGAAAAAGTGCAAATTGCACAACCTGTGCATTGCCGCCTTTTCGGCTCTAGCAGTCGAACTTGCTCATGCTCTTAATTTTATGAAATTTATACCTGGTGATCATTTGTCCAGGGAGTGAAGTTACTTCAAACGCTCAGCCTGTCCGATTTTTCGAACGATGGTAATTTAGTACTTTTGCAAACAAACCCGAATACTTAGACCACCGAATGTAGGTCAGTTCAATTTTATCGTGCGGAAATTCGAACTCACAGAACTGCAAAATTATTTTCCCTAAGCTTTTGATATTACGTCTTTATTTATATTCTTGAAAAAAAATACTCGTTCGAATTTTCGAACAGAATTTGTATCTAAAAATCCACAGCGAGAACTAACCTATTGAATTCTCTCGCTCAGGTTGCCAAAAAATCGACGGCATCAAGCTTGCTTTGTGTTTACTCGACGGTCGCTTGACCTTCATGTGGGGGAATTACATGAGTCATACAATACTGATTGTTGATGATAAGCCAGAGAATCTAAATCTGCTTAAATCAATATTAGAAGCCAAGGGGCTTCAGGTTCACCAAGCTGGAAGTGCAAAGTTTGCAATTTCACTTTTAAGAAAAAATATGGGCCGCTACGCTTTGGCTATCGTTGATTTTCATATGCCTGAAATCAATGGTGATGATGCGACCAAAATGTTTCATGAAGTTGATCCAACTCTTCAGGTTATCACAATGACAGGCGATGATTCAGACGAAACAGCCGATAAATGCCATAAGGCTGGCTCTTTTTTAGTTTTACCAAGGCTTGTTAGCCATCAAAGACTTGTGAGCATCGTTGAAAGTTACTGCAAGCGATTCGATGACAAAAGTAATTTTTTGAAAGCGGCTGCGCCTCAAGGGATAACCGATGTGGAAAAATATATTGAAACTTTTAATATGGTTGGTGCCTCAGAGCAAACTAGAAAAGTTTGTGAGCTGGTTATGCGATATGCGCAAAGACCCGAATTGGTATTGATCAACGGCGAAAACGGTACCGGAAAAGAAAAAATTGCGAAAGCCATTCACGAAAAATCAAAAGTTAATGATGGCCCGTTCGTTTCGGTCAACTGCGGCGCGATTAATATTGGTTTAATTGAGAGTGAGCTTTTTGGTCATGCGAAGGGCGCTTTCACAGGATCAGTAGGAATCAAAAAGGGGTTTTTCAAAGAAGCCGACGGCGGTACAATTTTTCTTGATGAAATTGGCGAGCTTCCGCTGAATGTTCAAGTAAAGTTTCTGAGGGTTCTTCAGGAAATGGAAATTACGCCCGTTGGTTCAAGCCAATCTGTTAAAATCAATGTCCGTATTATTGCTGCGACAAATGTTAATCTTGAAAATGCAGTCAAAAAGGGAAGCTTTAGAGAAGATTTGTATTACCGACTTAATGTTTTACCTATTGAACTGTTGCCGCTGAAGAAAAGAACAAAAGACATTGAGCCCTTAATTCGTCACTTTTTAAATCAGTGGAAAATTAAAACTGGCGAATCAAGAGAGTTAAGTCAAAATGCCGCAGCAGTTTTGCTTCGATACGCATGGCCTGGCAATGTTCGGGAACTTGAAAATGCTATAACTCGACTACTTGCACAGCACTCTGAATCAAGGCTCGATATTCAACATCTGGATAAACGGTTCAAAGCAACGACAGAAGAGCCGCGCGAACAGGCCCAAGATGCTCTTGATCTCTGGAATCGGCATAAGATTGAATCCGTTGACCGCGAGCGAGAGGTTTTAGCCAAAATTGTTTTGATGTCGGGTTCGATGACTAAAGCTGCAAAATTAATTGGAATTGCAAAATCAACCCTGCACGACAAGCTTAAAGGGCTTGGAATGCAGATTAACAAACTCTTAGAGGGGGAAGTATGAAAAACATGAAGTCACTGACATTGGTAGCGGTACTGCTATTTATGAATCCGGTTTTTGCGCAAGAAAGCGCAACGCAGGAGTCTAAAGTTATTACTGAATTCCATGTCAAACAGGCGATCAGTCTTTTGATAAAAGCTGGGGTACTTGCTGTAGAGAATTCCGAACTTGTTGTAAAAACACCTTCGATTCTTGAGCAGCTTAATCAGCAAGGTCATGTCGATACAGGTCACGCATCTCCAAATGCTATTTGTGCAAAAGGCGAATAAGATTTAAAATTATGAAAAACTACCGATGGATTTTTGCTTTTGTTGTGCTTGTGGCGGGATTATATCTCGCCCAAGCACTTTTAAAACGAGGTTTAGCTATGTCAGATACTTTAAGAGTTGCCTTTCCTAAAAATTTACCATCAAGGGATTATGAACCCACTCGGATACATTTAGCTCCTGAGTATATATTTTTAGAAAATGTTTACAGCCCGTTAGTGGAATTATCTCCAGAGGACGCTACAATTAGAAGTGGTCTTGCGGATAAGTGGGAATGGAAGAATGACGAGCTTCATTTTTTTATTCGAGAGGGGCTTAAAACAATTGATGGCAAAGCTATCACGGCTGAAGATGCAGCCTTTTCTTTAAAAAGGTTGCTGGTTAGAACTCAAAATACTCACGGGAATTTAAAAGATCTTGTTTGCGGTGGCTTTGAAGTAAAATCCCTCGAGGACGTTTGTCCAGGTATCAGCTTCAAAAATAACGAGCTTATTTTAAAAATTGCAGGAAAATCTGCCTTTATACTTCCGATGCTTTCAGGAATTGATTTTGCCATCATTCCGAAATCGTCAGTTGATCCGAAAACCCTCGACATCATAGACTACAGAAATACATCTGGCCCATATTATGTTAGCCGCGATAGCGAAGCCGGAGAAATTGAGCTTTCGGCAAATAAGAGTCATTACCACTATTCAAAAAATATTCCTCAAAAAATTCAACTTGTACCAGTTGATCCGAAAAATAAATCTGGCTCCTTGCAACTTTTTAAAGACAACAAGGTTGATTTTATAACAACAATCGACTCTGCGCGATCAGAAGAAGTTTATGAATTAAATAAAGATTCATCTGGATCTGAATTTCATTCAACTGCAAATATTAGAACATTTGCCTTATTTTTTACTGAGCGAGGGATTAAAGAGTTAAGTCAAAATCAAAGAATTTTAATCGGACAAAAAATAAAATCTTCAGTCGGTGAACATTTTTTGAAACTTGCTGGTTATGAAAATACTGATCAGTTTTTTCCTCAGCATGGGGATGGCGCAATTGATGCCGCAACGGCAAAACAAATATCTGACCGCAAGACTACAAATCTTGATTTAAGCAACTTAAACGTGGCTTTAACAATCGTTAGAGTTGGCAACTTAAATGTTTATAAAAAACAAATATCCGAAGCAATGCCTTCGGCGAATATCTCTGAGGGCACGACACTGCCCTCGTTTCAAAAATTTGAAAAACTTAGCGACATGCCTCATGCCTATATTGCGGGTCCAGACACCGGATTTAACGAAGATATTTCTTTGATCTCGTATTCACTTACGGCAGGTTTCTTTGGGCTTACCGAAGCAGAGCGCCAATCTTGGTTAGCTGATTACATGTCAAAGCCAAATAAAGATGATCGACTTAAAATGCTTCAAAGAATTCATGAGTCTTCATTGCGTGATGCGCTTTTTGTTCCACTATTTGCAGGTCCATATACAGCACTCGCAAAATCAGGCTGGAAAATTCACCTTTCAAAAATATTAGCGAATAATCCTTTATGGCTGATCACGAAAGATTAAGCCAATGGGTCCTAAGCACTGCGAAAGAGCTCAATCTTCGAGTTACAAAACTCGATTGGATTGACAGTTACTATAAGGGTTACTCCGACATAGCCGTAAAAATCGAAATAGATTCAAAAATTTACGAAGGCCGAGGTTCAGGCGTTGATTCAACATTGGCACTTATGAAAGGTGTGACTGAAGCTGTCGAACGGTTTGTTTGCCGGACAAATAATATATCTTCAATAGGTGTCGCCGGTCATTTTGATCAGGACGCCGCAAAAGAAAATTCCTTATTAGAATTCATTGAGCGATATGCGATTTCGCTTCATTTCAATGAAAAAATTGGAATGAAGCTAGAATCCACAAAAAACATTTCGATTGCTTCAAAAGATTTTGGCAAAATAGTATTAAAAGTTCATCAGCTTCAGATGAATACACCAGAAAACTACTTTGGTATATTCACTTTAGCTGAAGGAATTGAAAGTGGTTTTGAGATTGGCGGGATAATGGGCGCATCAGCTGCTCGAAATCTCGAAGATGCTTTGAGGAAATCCTCTATTGAATGCTTTAGGAATGTTGCAGCCCTTTCTACGCACTCTCATGGCTCAATGAATTTCGATCAGTTTGTTAAAATTAAAAAGCCCTCATCAGAGGATGCTCAGAATCTTTTATTTAATCAGCAATATTGTAAAAATCTGCTTGATGCTTTTTCACAATCAAAGGCAACTAAAGTAGCTCAGAATATCAATTTAGAAGGCCTGATATTTGAAAGCCTTGGTTATTCTTCATCGGTGCTGAAGAACTGTCCCCTAAAGTTTGTGAGATGTCTTGATAAAAATAGAAATCCTGCGCCCGATACAGAATTTGCGGGGTGATCAGTGATTAATCGACTAGAAAAGGAAATTAAAAAAACAACTGTAAGATTCATCTTAACCTCAGTCATTTTATTGGGGGCGGCAGTTGCGTTGTCGGTAATTTGGAATCGTTCGATTAAAGATGAGTTGGCAATTCAAGCTTCAAGTTTTGTTAGAAAAGGTATCGCGACAAAAGAAATGCGCGGAGTCATTGAGTATCTCAACGGCGTTCAGTTCTCAGCATTTACACATGTTTCTTTATATTCGCCAAACGATGAGCATATCATTACACTTCCTCCAATTTTTGACAGAAGAAATAAGACTCAAAGTCTTTCAGATCAAATTCTCTATTCGTCGATTACGATCCCTATTTATCTAGATACAGAATCGAAAAGTCTTGTCGCACGGACTATATTTACTTATTCAAGATTTGAACTTGTTCCCTATGCCATTTTAATTTGGTTATTTTCTGCATTACTCTTAGCTTTTGTTTTTAGCCAGGCTAAGAAAAAAGTTGAAGCTGAGTTCAAAAAAGAAGTCAGACTCAAAAATGCCGAGCTAGTCGAAGAGATCGCAAAAAAAGTCCGTCACAATATTAGATCACCACTTGCAAGTCTTCGTGCAATTTTTATTGAGAAAATGTTTTCACCAGAAATGATTCTTGATCAAGGCGTTGGCGTAATAAAGCGACTAGAGGAAATAATTGAAGAGCTTAGGCCTGAAAATCTGACAGCAACTTCAACCGAATTACCTCTAAAGAAAGCTACTAATAAAGCGGTCTATGATGTGGTCTCGATGGTAAAATCCATTGTTGCTGAAAAGAAGTTAATTTCAAAAAAAACGTCAATTGAACTTATTGTCGAAACTCAAAGCCCTGGCATCTATACTTTTATACCGAGTTCGGAATTTAAACCAACTCTCTCAAACATTATTGATAATTCACTTCAGGCAATTCAAGGTGAAGGTGCAATTAAGATCCTGTTGTCAGCAGATGACGTTTCGTTCTCGATTGAAGTTAAAGACTCGGGCTGTGGAATTGCAACAGAAAATTTAACCAAAGTATTTGATAAGCACTTCACGTATGGCAAAGAAGATGGATCAGGTCTTGGACTCTATTACGCTAAAAAGCTCATCGAGGCGAATCTAGGTAACATTGAAATCACTTCAGAGCTGGGTACAGGTACTACACTTTCCATGATCGTCCCAAAAGTTGAAACTCCTTCTTGGCATTTGGATTCAATTTGCCTAAAAAATTTCGACTCCATTACTTTGTGTGATGATCAGCAAACAATGATTGATACGTGGAAAATCAAATTTAATTCCTTAGCTAAGCCTTTACCCATTCAGTCGTTCAATTCCTGTGAAGCTATGGAATCCAAACTAGACCTTCATACGCCATCACTATTTTTAGTTGATTACGACCTTGGCGAAAATAAGATAACAGGCTTAGAGTTCTTAAAACGACATGAAACCCTATCCAAGCAATACATTCTTGTTACTGGCCACTTCGATGAACCTTGGCTTCAGACTGAGTGCGCACGCCTTAACTGTAAGCTCCTACCCAAAGACAGCATCTTTCAGATTGAAATCAACTAAAGGCATTTGTGGCTGTTTAAAGCCCTAATGTGACTGCTCGTCTAGCCCTTCGCTTCGGCCACCACCCAATTACAAAAATCTTGTGCAAATTTATCACACTCTTTCAGATTAAGTTTCGTTCGCCAGTTCGGACATTTGGTGTTTTTGTTGAAATTTTCCGAACGCTTTCGTTAAGTCTATAATTTTTCAAAGCAAATCAAAATTCACCGTGCGAATATTCGGACGCACTCATTTTTCGGTCGAAATTTTTATTTTTGAAACTGAACTATTCCAACCACTTAGGAAAATATCCGCGCAAGCCCTAAGTCTGGCACACATCCTGCCTTATATAGCTCATGAAGGCGCTGAAAAATGTCAGAGCCTTCATCACTTAAGAGGGGGATGAAAGTGAAATTAGGCATCAGTCAATCACAAATTCAGACGCGCGGAAGTAAAACTAGAAACAAAAAAGTCCGTCATAAAAGCTGTAGACACTGCGGAAGCAAAAACCTACTCACTGCTGGCCCTGATCAGTTCTGTTGTGAATGCGATTGGAATACCTGTTTTGAATACGTAACCAAAGGCTACATGAATAACCTCATGTATGCTTACAGCGAGCATTTTCCAAAGAAAAAGCCGACGGCTTTAAAAATCGTTGATCTTCCAAAAGGCAACGCCCCGATTGTTCCAGACACTACAACCACGGTCACGACAGACGCAGATAAAAAGAAGTCAGCTTAATTTTTTAAACCAAATGGAGGCCTTTATGAACCAAACGATCAGTCACCTTAAAATAAAATCTGAAATCAAAATTCAGCCGATCACTATCGTAGATACGTTGTCGAAAGAAGATCTTTACTTCAAAGATAAATCGTTTTTTTCCAAAGTATTCGATTCTATTTTTGAAAAACCAGATCTTAGCTTCGAACAGTGGCAACGACTTGAATCAAAGCCACGACTTAACCCAACTTCTGAATATGCAAAATACTTTTACGGCGGAGGTCTAAAGTGAGAAATAAGCTTTTGGCCTCACGGATGAAGTATCTGGTGTCGGCGATTAAAAATTTAAGAAACATGATCTCAACAAAAGAAATGGCATCAAATCAACTAATCCTAAAGCAATTTGAATTGGTTGAATGGCAACTTCAAAAAATGGAGGAAATCTATGCAGCAGCAAACGAAAACAGATCAGCTTCATAAAACTCGGCTACTCGCAATCCAGGCGAGCTACAAAGCACTTATTGAAACAATTTCTTTAGAGGAACTTGAAGTTAATAAAGTGCTTCGCAATGAAATTCGAAAAATTAGACGACAAATTCAGATGATTGAAGAAATGAATCAAAGTTTTGAATATTAAAATGCCTGCGTTAGCAGGATAAAAAATATCTAGCCTCGTGTTTGAAACAGTTTTTAAAAGGGGAATAAAAATGAATCAAATGAGATTTGAAATCTTCAGAGGCCGAGAGCTAAATGGTAATTTAACTCAGCTCAGACTTTGCGGGTACGCATTTCAAAACGAAGGCGAAAGTTATTACAAAATTAAACTCTTCACTTTGAATGAGCAGACATTTTATATGTCTAAAAATATGGGTCCAGGATATACGCTTTTCGCAAAAATCG
The DNA here is from genome assembly GCA_043757515.1 of Pseudobdellovibrionaceae bacterium. Lineage (GTDB taxonomy): Bacteria > Bdellovibrionota > Bdellovibrionia > Bdellovibrionales > Bdellovibrionaceae > UBA2316. The sequence continues at coordinate 12,870 of JAYVPD010000056.1, read as the reverse complement.
TCGTTCATGAGGACGGTAAAACGACTTTCCAAAATCCGGTTGGCTACGCAAAAGTGATGGATCAGATCAGAACTCACATTTATGTGAAATTTTCAGACCTCGGATCACACATGTACATGAGTCTGTATCCATCGGGAAAAGATTTAGCTGCATAAAGTAAAAAAACCAGACACAAAAATTTAATAGTCACGCTCGATCTCAAATTTAATTTACGGAGAACAGAGCATGTTAAAAAAACTAAATCTTTTAGGTATTGCCATTTATTTTCTAATTCCGGTCATTGCGCAAGGGTCGGTTGAATCCTCGATGCTTGACCTTCAGTCTAAATTACTCGGCACTTTTTTGCCGATTGTAAGCGTGCTGGGGTTAATTTTCGCAGGTCTTTCTTACCTGGTGGGTTCGCCAAATGCGCGTAGCTATCTCGGCTACGCCATTTTGGGTGCTGTCGTAGGCTTTGGCGCAGAAAGTTTTGTGACCCTCATTAAAAGCATCGTTCACTAAGTAATTTTAGCAGTCAGGGGCTTATGAAGACTTAAAGCCTCTGACTGCTCAGTCACGTTTATTTTTCACATTTCAGAGAGGACAAATATGCTTGAAGTATCACAGGTCAATCGAAGCCTAGATCGAAAGACGACCATTCTTTGGCTAGAGCTTATCGACATTTTTATTATTGTCATGTCAGCCTCAGTTCTAAATTTATTTTTTGGCCAGACAGGATTTAAAACCTATTTGGTCTATTTACCAACTGTTGCGCTTGCCATCACCATGATTCTTACAAAACGCGGTAAGCCCGACAATTTTCTACTGCATTATCTTCGCTATCAACTAAAGCCAAAACATCTTACCTGTTTCGATAAAGGTCCAGAAATTTATATTTATTCCCGTGCCGTTTTCAAAAAAAGAGGCCTTTTATGAAATTGCAAAATAATTTAGTATCATCGTTTCAACTCTGGGGCATCGAGGATGGAATCACTCTTTTTCAAGAGGGGTCCTTTGGCTTCGCCTTTAAAATTAAGCCAATCGACATTTCCTGTTATTCAGATGACTCGATTAATCAAATTCGTAGTCGGCTAAAAACATTTCTAAACGCGCTTCCAAAAAATATCGACATCCAGTTTATGCAGTCCATCGACCGAGGCGGACCAGCCGACTTTGATAAGCATGAAGCCTTTGCGGAAACCGCACCAAACCTAGTTAAAAGTTTAACCCATGAGCGTGCAGAAAAATTTAGAAATCTTGATTTTGTTGGAGATCTGCCGAAGCAAGATATTTTATTTCTGATCAGGGTAACACTTCCAAAAGATCTTTCGCCAAAGCGGAGCCTTCTGTCATATCTGAAAAGTGAAAAAATCATCATGCAGATGCATGAGGATGATTTTAAAAATGCTCTGAAATGGGTAAAGATTTTAAAACAAGATATTGAATCAAACCTAATCGCTACGGGCTTAAGCATCACTGAAGTTTTAGAAGCTGAAACTGTTAAAAAGTCTTTTGATGTTTGGAACCCAGGCCATGAAATCGGCCTAGATAGTTACGATACGACAGATTTGCGAGAAAATATTTTATGTTCAGAACTTGTTAAAGACATCAAGGGATTTAGACTTGGGGCTACTCATCACCGCGTGGTAACACTTAAAACTTTACCTGAGCAAACTTTTGCTGGAATGGCGTCATCACTTTTAGCTCTGCCATTTGCTTCAAGGCTTTATCTATCAATTGGTATTCCGGATCAAGATAAAGAAATCGAATGGCTTAAGATGAATCGACGCCTAGCGTACTCGATGGTCATGGGTAAGAAAGGTGTTTCTGACATCGAGAGCGAAACAAAATTAAAAGACATTGAGGTTTTGCTGAATGAAGTGATTCAAGATGGCGAAAAAATATTTCACACTTCGTTTTCAGTTGTTTTAAGATCTGAAGATGAAGCTCAAGTTGATTTCCAAGTCGGCCAAGTTTTACAGACCATTCGTGAAATGGCAAATTCTGAAGGATTTTTAGAAACCTACGCAAGCTTTGATGTTTTTTCCAACAATGCGTTTCCAAATACGATTCAAAAAGAAAGAACTCGCAGGCTTAAAACATCAAATGTTGTAGACCTAATTCCAATTTATGGGTTGTGGAATGGGTTTGAATCGCCTTCGGTATTAATGAGGACCCGCGCAGGGTCACTTTTTAAATTTGATCCGTTTTCAAATCGTACAACGAATGCGAACCAAATTATTTCAGGCGGATCTGGAAGTGGGAAGTCATTCCTTACGAACCTTTTAATCGGTCAGATGCTTTCACAAAACCCGAAAGTTTTCATTATAGACGTTGGCGCATCTTACAAAAAGACATGTGATCTTCTTGATGGTCAATATGTTGGACTGTCAACTTCAGCAGGATTTTCGATCAACCCTTTTGATATTGGCGAAAGTCTCATTCCATCCGATGAGAAAATTAAATTCTTAGTCGCTCTTATTGAAGTATTAACCAAAGAGGATGGCGAAGCAAGACTCGGCAGGCTTGAGCGGTCTGAAATCGAACTTTCGATTCAAGAAGTCTATCAAACCCATAAAAAACCGCGCCTTTCAAATTTACGTGAGATCTTATTAAAAAATGAAAATCATGAAGTAAGCCGCATCGGAAAGATCCTATCGCCGTGGGTAGGTGAAGCGCCCTTTGGAAAAATCATTGACCGTGATACGACGATTTCACTCGACAAGCGTCTTGTGTGTTTTGATCTTAAAAATTTAGAATCAACGCCAGATCTGCAAGCTGCGTGTTTATTAATAATCACGGACCTTGTTTGGCGCGAAGTTCAAAAAGACAGATCAGAAATGAAGTTTTTAGTTTTTGACGAATCTTGGCGGCTTTTAGAAAGTGATGCTGGAAGCTCATTCATCGGCGAAGTTTACCGAACTTTTCGAAAATACTACGCAAGCGCTATTGCGATTTCCCAGAACATTGATGACTTTGCAAAAAGTAAAGCCGCTGCTGCGATTATGCCAAATGCTTCGATCAAGTGGATCTTACGTCAAAAAGGTGCCGACCGTGAAAGGCTTAAATCAGTTCTGCATTTAAATGACCGTGAAATTCAGCTGATTGACTCCTTAAGCCAGGTCAAAGGCAAATATTCAGAAAGTTTTCTGATGTGTGAGGACGACAAAGGGATTGTGTTGATTGAAGCAACACCTCTTGAATACTGGCTCGCAACAACTGACCCAAAAGATTATTCGCTCATGACCCAGATTGAAGCCACCACTGGCTTTAAAGGGGAGCAACTACTCAGGCACTTAGCGGATAAATTTCCAAAAGGAGCAGAAAGAGTATGAAGAAAAAAATAATTTGTATTTTCTTAACAGTTTTTATCGGAAGTACAAACGTCGCGCGTGCAGATCTCTTTGGCGGAGACGTGGCTGTGCTTGTACAAATCCTAGCTCAGGCCATTCAACAACTAGCACAGCTTAAAGCCATTCTTGATAATGGAAAGGATACTTTAGGACTCCTTCAGGACATCAATCGCGGAATTAACGATTCACTTGGACTCATGCGAACAATCAGCCCTTATGTAAGTCCTGGTGCATACGGCGATCTAAAAAAAGTCGAAGATGTTTTGAAAAAATTCACAGACATTTACGGCATAGTTGTCGACTCTCCTGATGCCCAAGCGCAATCAAGTGTTGATCAATCCATTGCAGAAGCCGTCACGATGAATAGTTCAATTCACGATTACACAAAACAGATTGATCAGATTGGGGAGGATATAAAATCTTTTTCACATTCAGTTTCTCCGGGCGGCGCCCAGAAGCTGACCGCTGAATCTTTAGGTGTCGTCATTCACGTTCTTAACCAGGGTCTTCGAGCGCAAGGGATACTTTTAAAGCTTCAGGCCCAGAGCGCAGCTCTTTCTAACAAACGTGAAAAAGATTATTCGGCTCAGTATTTACAAACGGCGGGAGCACTCTCGAATGTCATGCAAAAAAATGATTCGCAATTTGAAAGACCGAGGTTTTAAATGATGAATTTAACTTGGTTGGCCGCCGAAGCGCAAAAGCTTCACGCCATTTTTCAAAATGCATTTTTTGGTGTGATTACTGTTTTGCTATTAATCGCTGTCGTTCTTGATTTTTTTAAGATGCCAATGGGAAATACACCTGGAATTTCAACACTTCTTGGGCGCTGTTTGATAGCAACTTTGTTATTGATTGCGCTTCCTGAAATTATGAACGCCGTTGCTGCGATTACAGATGCAATTGCTCATGAAATTGGTGATCTGAATAACTTTAAAATCGTGTTATCAAGAATGGGAGATAAGCTTAAGACTCTTGCTTGGTCATGGACATCAGTCAAAGACATGGTGATTTTAGTTATTTCATTTTTATCATTCTTTGCATTGTACGTTACGGTCTATTTTGCTGATGCCGCATTTTTATACGCCTGGACTTTGATCTATGTGTTTTCGCCCATTGTACTTGCGCTTTACGTACTGCCTGCAACTGCGGGCGCAACGTCTGCGATGTTCAGATCCATGATTGAAGTTAGTCTCTGGAAGGTGGTATGGGCTGCGATGTCAGCACTTTTATGGAGTATCGCTCTATCAGACATTAATAATCCTGAGTATCACGTCGATTTTTTAACAGCCATTGTTCTAAACCTGATGCTGACTCTTTCCGTTTTAATGACTCCGACTTTGGTTCGTGGACTTTTTAGCACTGGGATTTCTGGCGTTGCTTCCGGTTTGCAAAATACTCTAATGGCGGCAGCGGCACTAACGCCAATGGGTGTTACAAGTAACGTCAAAGCTACAGCCGCCGCAAGTCTACCGTCTTTTAAGAGTTCTCCAAAGCGTAAAGACGAGTTCACATCTGAGGCGAGCTATTCACAGTCTCTAAACAAAATCCAAAAGTCTCGTTTCCATAAGAAACCATCAAAGGACAAGGATTAAAAATGAAATCTTTCCAACAATCTGCACTTAATATGATTCAAAAAAGTTCACTACAAATTGCGCTCACTCTAATGTCGGTAACAGCATCGGCATTTGGCATTATGAATATTTTCTCGAACATGAAAGACCCCATCGTGATTGAACGTGGCTGTGATTCAAAAATTGCTGAGATTCAAAGTGCTAATCAAACCAAAACTGAAATCGAGAATTTTATTAAAATTGCACTTTCTGCAAGATTTGACTCAATTCTAAAAAATGACCCCGCAATTTATTTGACCGAAAATCTTCAAACTGTTCGTGTGAAAGAACAATCAGAACTAAAAAATAAAAGCATTGATCAGCGCGTGATCGTAAGATCAATCAAGTTCGATCAAGACAAATATTTTGTCGAAGCCGACCGTCTTATTAGCATCGGTAAAGTTAGAACCGCTGTGCCACTTGACTTAACTGTGAACATTTCCAGTAAGGTCCGTTCAGTCTCAAATCCTTATGGACTCATTCTAACAATGGTAGACCTTGTAAAGGATGAACCGAATGGCAATAAGTAGATATTTTTTTCTGCTCGCAATTTTACTCGCACAAGTAAGTGCTGAGTCAAAATCAAAGCAAAAAGTTATTCCTTGTGACGAAATTCATTCGCAACTGGTGATTATTCCTTACGGGCGTGTCACGGCTTTAAACTTTCCAGCGAGCCCCAAAGAGGTCATCCCTGGGGAGGCAGGATTTGATTTCAAAACGATTAGAAGTGATCTCGTCATTAAGGCTCTGAGGCCAGGCGCAAAAACAAACTTGCTCGTTTACCTTGAAGGAAGACGTTGCTCGTTTCATTTAGCGAGCGGCACTGTTGGCGATGAAATCATTTTAATCAGAGACCCGAAAGAAAAAACATTCGAGGTAAAATTTCATGACAAATGAAAACGCGTTACCGCAGATTATTCGTGAAAAGTCTATTCAAAAGCCATTTGGTAAAAGATTTTTCGACAGATCCATTCACAAAAAAAAGTTTAAACGAAAACTTATTTTTGGAATTGCAATTTCAACGCTGTCTGTGGTTTTAATTGTTCTTTGGAAGAAATTGCCTAAAAATTTCGTTGCAAGCACTACTGTGAGCGAAATCAGTCTTGGCTTTGAAAAAATGGTCGGAGCAGCTATCGTAGTTCCTCCGCTAGTATTAAAAATAAAGATCGAGTCTTCACCTTATACGAATGGTAAGTACAAGCCGTCAAAAATAAGCGTTGTGAGTTTTGTTGGGTCAGGCTCGATTCCGCCAGGGGCCGAAACGAATGCAGTTCTATTAAGTGGCGCAACCAACGGTATGATTAAAGCTCAGCTGACTGAAGCTCTTAAAGTTGATGGCGTAAGCTTACTTGATGCTGGAACCCTGCTGATTGGCGAGGGTCAATCCTCGGATGAGAGACTTTTTGTCAGATTTAACAAAGCCGTTTTTAAAAATGGCAAGTTTATCAGGGTTTCAGCCCAAGGCTACGACATCAGCGACAAAATTCTTGGCCTAAAAGGATCACGCGTCGGTGACTACACCATGAAACTTGCCGCAAGCTCTGGTTTGTATTTCCTGTCGGGTCTTGCTTCTGGCATGAAAACCGAAGAAATAACTCTACCAGGCCAAGCGCGTAGGCCTCAGATTGGCGATGCAGCTCTTCAAGGTGTTTCAACCGCTGCTGGTGAGCAAGCCAAGCAATACTTAGAGCAAATGAAAAATAAAGCCCCTTTGATCGAAGTAAAATCTGGCTCGGTTTTTATTGTTACATTTGATGGGAGTGAGCAATGAGTGTTGAAACAAAATCAAATCAGAATTGGCTGATGGATCGCTTTTTACTGGTCGTGCAGTTTTTAGTTCGAGTGGTGTATGAACCGTTTCGTGGCGCATGGAATGGCGAACCTGATGCCATTTGGAATTTTGCAGCCACTTGCGTGATGTTTACTATTTTTATCTTAGGCCTAGATGGTAAACTTTTATTCTACTACGACAAGGGTAGTTTTTACGATCATAAGCTCTATACAACGCTGCAATTCTTTGTCGGAATTTTGCCACTACTTTGTTACGGCGCTTTTCATGCGGCACTTCGGACCATGTTTATTTTGGAACTGCGAAAGTCATTTGATAGGTCCGGTCTGCAAAATGCTCTGAAAGAATATCCAAGCTTCATAGGCCTTGAAGCCAAAGACGATGAGTCCCTTAAGTTAAGACTTACAAACAATGGCATCAGTCTCAACGATTGGAGATCAAAAAAGGAACGTATTGAAGCCAATTTACGAGTCTACATTGACACAATTGATATGGTTCAGGACAAAGGCATTATTGAAATAACCTTTTCGACAAGACCGATGCCGACCCATTTTCCATTAACGTACCTTGAAAAGTTTCGTGGTTATAAATTTTCTGTCGGACAGAACAGAACAACTCAGTTTGAAATTAATTTCACTGAAGATCCACATCTATTAATAGCTGGGGAAAGCGGCGGAGGTAAAACATATTTTATTAGACAAATGCTTGCCACAATAAAAGTTAATCATCCAGAAACAGTTTTAAAAATTGCTGATTTAAAAAATGGCGGTGATTTTAAGTGTTTCGATCAAATCAATAGAGTTGATCTTGTATTTGATCCAAGACAAGCCTTGGGTATGGTCGAAGGTGTTGCAAAGCAAATTCCAATTCGTATGGAGAAACTAAAAAACTTAGGACACGAAAATTTGGCTGAATACCACCGGAGCGAAAATTACTTGTCGAAATCTTCTGAAGAAAGGTTAAAAGATGAATGTGGCCATAGAATTTTTGTGGTTGTGGATGAATTCGCAGAACTTGTGTTAAGTGGTGGGATGCTTCAATCTGGTGAAGTCAAATCTGCCAAAGAAGCACTTTCTAAAATTTCACGGCTTGGTAGGTCTTGTGGCGTCCACCTTGTTCTTGCGACCCAACGTCCTGATCGAAATATCGTGGATGTACAGGTCAGATCAAATCTTACATCAACTATTTGTTTTAGATTAAATGACCTTGGTGGAAGTCTTGCCGTGCTTGGGTCAAAAACAGCTTGCGAATTACCACAAATAAAAGGCCGTGGGATTTATCTTCGCGGCGCTGATGAATATGAAATTCAGACTCCGTTCTTGCTTCCACAGAAAGTTCATGAACTTTTAATGTCGCAAAGAAAAGAGGCCTCTGATGATGTTGGACTCTAGATCTACGCTAAAGGGAAACAAAAAAGCGATCATGCCATCCGTTCGAGACCGAGCAATGATTGAATTTTTATGGAACCACCGAGTTGCATCCTTTCGAACAATCCACAAATTGTTTTACCATCAATCAAACCCTCGGACTTGCTACAACAGGCTTTATAAATTCAGACGCTATGGTTTTTTGTCTGTAGAATTAGACGATGGCAGTTTAGGGAAATATTGGACCTTGGATAAAAGAGGACTCGCTTTTTTTGCAAAAGAAAATGGCCGTGATTTACAGCCGATTGGTAGTCGTCCGCAAAGTTTTAAGCATGATCATTTATCTTCTGCCATTTTACTTGGTGAGTGGTATCTGAAAAGACCTTATGGTGTTACGTTGATTACAGAACAAGAAATTTTATCTTCGAGCCAAGGCATCGCTGGATTTTTAAAAACTGACAGTCGAAGGCCTGATGGCTTATGGCAATTCGAAATTGGTCCAGTAAAAAAGTATCTAGCCCTTGAAGTTGAACTGCACGCCAAGTCAGAAAATGATTATATCGAGATTGTAAAATCCTATGACAACTACTATTCTTTAGATAAGATCATTTGGATCGTTCGTGGCCAAGGCTTAATGGAGAAAATCCACAGGCTTTCAGTCAAACACTCGACATTCAAAGCATCAGACCATTTGTTCTTATCGTTAGATGAAGTTTTAAAAAGTCTTTGGCAGGCTAAGTTCAAAAATAAAACACTGCTTGATGTCACTTTGGCAGAATTTTTAAACAGCTACCTGGTGAATTCACCTCACCCCCCTATGAAGTCCCTGGGTAACTCCCTAGGTAAGTCCTACCAAACTCATGGCAACCAGTTCATAAGAGACGACCTCCTGAATTTGTCGATTCCACTATATAAATCAGCCACTTATCAAAAAAAGGACGAGCCCCCAAAACCTTAAGTATATACCCCATCGTATTTTACCAGCCCCATTTCTATTCAGTCTCATTCTTACCAGTCCCTACTTCTTATCCATCTATTTATTTTCGGAGAAAAAAATGAATTTCAAACTTAAGTATATTTTAATGACTATGATCTATTTTACGACTGCATGTTCAAGCATTCCAAAGGGAACTTTACTCGGCGCAACTGTTGGTCTTGGAGTTGGCGGAATTGTTGCGAGCAATCAAGATGATAGTTCACAGAAGAATGCGTCGCTCGCGGTAAGCGCGTTGATTGGCGGCGCAATCGGATACTTCCTAAGTGCTGATAAAATCAAGAAAGAGCGAGAACTAAAAGCTGGTCCTAAACTTACAGAGTTTGCACCGAAACTGAATCGCCCTGAAGTGCGCAGAGTTTGGGTGCCAGATCAAATCTCAGGTGACGAATACGTATCAGGTCACTGGAAGTTCTTAATAGACAAAAACGCAGTCTGGTCAAAGCCCGAGGAGGAATAACATGGATAACGAAAACAAAGCCGAAATCAAAAAAGACAAAAAAGTTTACAAGGCGCTTGAACGCGTCACGATTGAAGACGACCTAAAAGACAAATTGAATGCACTTGCGACGGCTGCAAATGAATCACTGCAAGGTATCGCTGAAGTTAGTAAAAGTGATGTCGTGAATTTGATTTTAAAACTTCATGCTGATGCGCTTTCGAAAGCCGAGACCGATGAACTTAGAAAAACGCACTTTGATGTATTTAAGTGCCTTGCGTGGCTTCAGACTCAGGCCAAGGATGCTAAAGAAAAAGGGACTGCTGTTTCGCTAAAAGATCTTTTTGAAAAAAGTAATGAACTTATGGCCGATACGTCCGAAGTCGCAGTTAAGAAAGTGCGAAAGGTCAGAAAGAGTAAACCCATTGAAAACATGAATGCTGCTGATTCGCCGCCATTTGAATTCAAAAACAACACTTAGGATTGAGTGTTGTTTTAAAACCAGCCCCGTTTTTTTTAGTCACGTTTCGCGCTAACTTTCCTGGAAGGAATGGCCAATGGCGAAACGCAAAAAGTGGTCTGTTCAAAAAACCGTAGTGATGCCTAAAGTTATCAGAGACTCAGAGTTTTCAGAAATACTTGCAGATCTTGGGCGTCTTATATATGATGAACTCTGTAGTCAGCCAGGCTCAAAAAAATCAATAGACCTTTCATCGCAACCAGTCGGTTTTGGGATTGTATCTCCAAACAGAAAGAAGGTTGTGAATGAGTAACGCAAACAAGGTCGCTTTTTATCTAAGATCTGCAACAGGAAATTTAGCAGATCTACAAAAACAACAAAAGACGCTTGAAAATAGTCTTCAAAGATTTGGTCTCACAAAATCTGATGTGAGTATCTATGAAGACCAAGAGCAATCTGCAATTAAAGTCGGTTCAGATCTATTACGTCTTCAAAATGACATCATCAATGGTAAAATAAATTTCGTATTTGTTTCAAGAATGAACCGAATTTCTAGTTCATCAAAAGGTCTTTCGAACTTTTTCAGGCTGATCACAAAATTTCAATTTCGATTTGTAAGTATTTATGAAAATGTTGATTCGGTTTTTTGGGATATCTCGGAGGCTAAAAATGAAAGTCTCTAAGGCCAGAAGAATTTCGCTATACATCAGGGTCTCAACGGAAGAGCAGGCCTCAAATCCTGAAGGATCAATTAAAAACCAAGAAGAGCGCCTTCGCATGACCGTAAAGCTTAAAAACATGGAAGGTCATTTTGGCGATATTGTTGCGATCTACATTGACCGCGCAAAATCAGGAAAAGATACGAACCGCCCCGAGCTGCAAAAACTTTTAATGTCGATCAGAAAACGCGAAACGGACCTTGTTATGGTGAGCGAGTTATCGCGTATTTCAAGATCCATCAAAGATTTTTCTGATATTTGGCAAATGATGAAAGATAATGGGTGTGGCTTTCAATCACTGCGTGAAAATTTTGACACAACCACTGCTGCTGGCGAAATGGTTCTTTTTACGGTCGCCAATATTGCGCAGTTTGAACGCCGTCAAATTTCAGAACGCGTATCTGCAAATTTTAATATTCGAGCGCAACGCGGGCTTTTTAACGGTGGTGCAATCCCTTTCGGTTACAAGCGAATTCAAGATAAACCTGGATTTTTGGAAATTGATGAAGACTGGGCTCCCTCTGTGAAGGCGGCCTTTAAAGCGATTATATCTGAGGGCACACTTGGAAACGCTGCGAAGTGGCTCAACGAACAACATTACCGAATAAAGCCAGCGCGTGAAGGTGGCGGGCTTAGAACTCGGCTTGGGTATTACACGGTAAAAAATCTTGGGTGCATTTTACGGTCTAAATTTTATATCGGTGTAAAAAGTTTTACGCAAAATGGAGAGCTTAAAGAAACTGAGGCCGTTTGGCCTGCAATTATTGACCGTGAAACTTTTGACAAAGCAAATGCACTTTTAAGTCAAAATCACAGAAAGAATAAAGATGCTATGGTTGACCGCTACCCATATTTATTATCGGGCCTTGTGTTTTGTAAAAAATGTAGTGACCGCATGATTGGAAAATCTGCTCACGGAAATACAACCAAAGTTGGTTATTATGAACACGCTTCAAACACAGTTCCAGGTGCCCATGTCCCAGAGCTGCAAAGGACCTGTAACCCTGTCAGAGTTCAGGCGAAACTTTTAGAACCAGCACTTTGGAATGAAATCGTAAATCTTTTTAGTGAAGAAAAATTTGCTCGGGAGTTATTGATTTCAGCAAGACGTTCGCATCAGCTAAACCCAGGGTCAAAAGAAGCTGAAAAATATAATCATGTGACTTTCAATGTGGATCGTCAGCTTGAAGTCATGGCTGAAAGACTTTCATCACTACCACAAAATATTTCACCGACGCCAATTTACAAACAGATGGAAAAGTTAGAAGAAAAAAAGCGCGAAGCTCAGAACAAACTGGCTGAAATGCAGTCTTCAGGTTTCGTGAAAGATGAACCCTGCGAGTTGCAGGATTTTCAAAGATTTTTGAAAGCGATGAGTGAAATTTTGAGACGAGATGACAACTTGAAAATCCGCCAAAAGGTAATCAGGTATTTGGTTCACAAAATCAAAGTCCTGGCTGACGGTTTTGAGGTCCATTTCAAGGTTGGAGAATCGTATGTGAAGATCTTTTTGATAAAACTTGATCAGGGTGAAAGCCAGAATAAAAAGGCTCAAGCATTGTCAGAATCATTAGGATTAGATTTGAATAAAAAAAATGCGTTACCAGATTTAAACTCTGGTAACGCATCGCAATTTTTAGGGCATTTTAGTTCGAATACTTGTCTTAGTGGTGCCCGGGACTGGACTTGAACCAGCACGCCCTTTCGAGCGCTAGCACCTCAAGCTAGTGCGTCTACCAATTTCGCCACCCGGGCGTTTTTTGAGGTCTGGGCACATAGTAAAGTTTAACTGGGAAAAAAGTCAATAGGGTTGAATTTGGGTGCCTTTTAAAAAAAATGAAAAAAATAGCAAAGTCTTTAACCCCCGGAAGGTGGGCCTGCGTCTTACTTATGAAAGGCGCTTCAAGGATGAAGAAAGCCAAAAGGGAAGTCAAAAGCGGAACGTTATCGGGAAGACTGACCTCAAGAATTCTAAAAAAAGCTAGGATGGCTTTTGAATTCTTGGAAAGCTAAATTAGGTTTTAATGGGTTTTGGTTATGTGTTTGTGTTTCATTTTTTCCTTTGTTTTTTGGAGACGTTTTCATGAGGGTTTGGTGGTTCCCCGACATGAAAAGGTCTCTTGCGGAAGGCTTAACGCCTTCCGCTTTTTTTTTGCC
>JAYVPD010000055.1:0-32289 GCA_043757515.1 Pseudobdellovibrionaceae bacterium | reverse complement strand
GGTTTAAAAGCCCATTATATGTATCGCTTGGATGTCGAATACATGGTTCAAAATAACGAAATTGTTATTGTCGATGAATTCACAGGTCGATTGATGCCGGGACGTCGTTGGAGTGATGGACTTCACCAAGCTATCGAAGCTAAAGAAGGCGTTGAAATTAAAAATGAAAATCAAACACTAGCATCGATTACTTTTCAAAATTATTTCAAAATGTATGGAAAATTATCCGGAATGACGGGAACAGCCGATACGGAAGCCGTCGAGTTTAAGAAAATCTATGAATTGGACGTATCGGTGATCCCAACACATCGACCAATTTCTCGAATAGATAAGAACGATGTTATTTACAAAACAGAACGTGCCAAATTTTCGGCTATCGTTGCTGATGTGAAATCTCGTTCTCAAAATGGTCAGCCGATATTGGTCGGAACGATCAGTATCGAGCGATCTGAATTGCTTAGTCAGTTTTTGAAAAAAGAAGGTGTTCGTCACCAAGTTCTAAATGCAAAACATCATGAACGTGAGGCTGAAATTGTTGCCCAAGCGGGCCGCAAAGGCACAGTGACGATTGCGACTAATATGGCCGGTCGAGGAACTGATATTGTTTTGGGCGGCAATGCGGAAGGCTTGGCTCGCCAAGAAACCAAAATGGAAGAAGGACCCGAATTCGAAGACGTGCTTAAAAAATATAAAGGCGTTTGTGATCAGGAAAAACGGGATGTTATCGCTGCCGGAGGATTGTATATCATAGGTACCGAACGGCACGAATCACGACGAATTGATAATCAGCTGCGTGGGCGATCGGGCCGCCAAGGGGATCCTGGAGAGTCTCGATTTTATTTATCTTTGGAAGATAATTTACTTAGAATTTTTAATGGGGAAAAAATTCAAAAAGCGATGACGTTTTTGAAAATCGATGAAAATGAGCCAATCGAAGCAAAAATGGTTACGTCGCAAATTGAAGGTGCTCAGCGAAAAGTCGAAGGCCATCACTTTGATGTTCGTAAAAATCTTTTCGATTATGACAATGTCATGAATATTCAAAGAAATGCAATCTACCAAATGCGACGAAATGTCCTAGTTGGTGGTGATGTGATCACTCTTGTTTTAGAAATGCTTGGGGATGTGACGTCTCATATTTTGGATGTCAATTTGCCCGAAGGGACCCCCGCGGCCCAGTGGAATATTGAGGGATTGAATGTTTCTTTGATGGAAGTATTTGGAATCAAACTGGATCCAAGCGTATTGAACGGTAATCAAGACGGCATTACGGAAGCAATTAAACAAGCGATCAAAAAAATCTACGACGGTCAAAAAGCCGATATGGGAACTTACTTTGAACAAGTACAGAAAATGATTTTACTTCAAAGTATCGACACCAAATGGAAAGAACATTTGCTAGTGATCGACAAATTGAAAGAGGGAATTGGTTTGCGCGGTTATGCTCAGAAAGATCCATTGATTGAATATAAAAAAGAAGCGTTTATGGCCTTTGAATATTTAAATACTGCAATCAAGCAAGAAGTGGCTGAAAAACTTATGAAGGTCAAAATTGTAGCTAGCCAGGCACAAGAAGCCCTGCAGTCTTTTATGCCTGACGAGCCAGATTTAGATGAATTGAACTATCAATCGCCGCAAGAGCAAGACATTGGTCAAGGTATGATGGCACAAGAAAAGCCTAAAAACCGCATGACCTTCAATAGTGGTCCCACTGAAGATCCAAAAATGAATCGCGAACAGAGACGGCGTTTACAAAAGGATCAAAAGAGACGATAATTTGAGGTAATGACTCAATGTCCGAATTGTTCCCAAACCATCGCTGTAACTGAAGATCACTTTGGTACTCTTTACCGCTGCGAACACTGTCAGGCCGAATTTTTTATCGGCTTTGATGGGGCTCCGGAAAATTCAAAAGAACCCATGTTGGGTGAAAATTTAAGTTTAGAGGAATCGCAATTAGCGGTGAATGTGATTTTGCCGGATCAGCCGATGACTCTTAATAATATGGGTAATGAGAATTCTGAAAGTGATCCTTATGCCAATCCGTCCTCTGGCGATTCAAATGATATTTTCAATATTGATTCAAACCAGAATTCTACCCAACCGCCGGAAATAGACCCAACGCCAATTAAGCCCTCAAACCCAATGTCACAGCCTCCAACTGGAGCCTTTAAGGAATTTACCCAGGATGTGCGCGATTTTGGAAACGATGTTGGGACGGCGGGAATTCTTTCCTTTGATATTGAAATTTCTGGAATCGATTTGGCTGAAATAAAACGAGATTTACTAGAAGCCCTAGATGATAAACGGTTTGGTTGGAACTTACCCGAACTAAGTCAGAAAATAAAAGACGGTACGCTGACCTTAAAAAATATTTCAGCTCCTAAAATTATAGTTCTAGTAAAAAGAATTACCCCTTTGGGTCTTGGTCTTAATTGGAGGCATCATGTTTCAACTCAATAAATGGATGGCACTCGTGTTCGTTTTTTCATTTCAAATTCTAGCCAACGAGGGCGGGGAACACGCAGCCGCTGCAGCACCAGAAGGTGCAGCTACCCCTGTAGACAAGGTTTCCTATGAAGATAAAAAACAACAAGTTCGAACTCGTGAGTGGTCGGATGTGGTTTCAGGATTGGGTTCTTTAAAAGCAAAAATTGCCACGAAAGAAGATACGATTAAAGAGATTATTCACCATAAAGAGCATGCAAAAAATAAAGCAGAGCAAGAGGTTCTAGTAAATGAATTGTTAAAAGAACATAAAGAGCTCACTAAGATGCTTGATGAATACAATTCCAATGCGCAGTTGTTGAAATATCGTTATCCCGATGTGGGTATTACTGAAAAACGGAAGTATGAAAAAATTGAAATGAAGTCTTTAGACGACTATGAAAAGTCCCAAACGATTGAAGTTCAAATTAAAAAAACTGTTTCCAAATTAAAAAGTCATTTTGGTGTAAAAGAAGAAAAAAAACCAGATGCGGAGATCGCTAAAAAACCAAGCTTTGACAATAATTATTTGGCTCAGCCAAAAATACTTCGAAAATAAGATTTGAAACTATTCTACCGATTCAAACTCGGGAAGATATTGGATTTCATCTTCTTTTTTCACTTTCTTTTCATACTTTTGATAATTGTTGAATGCGTTTTTTGAGGCGGCTTTGCGAGCCTCGAGTTCATCTTCGTATTTTTTGTTCATTTCGGTATTTTTCTGATCGACGGCAACAGGATCAACTTCAGCGGCTGGCTTTTGACGTTCGCCGGAATAAGTCACTAGGCCATTGCTAAAATGAACCTCTTTTTGCTGTCGAATTTCGTCTTGATAAAACATATAGTACCAACGATCTTCACCGCCCATCCGGGTGATATTTCGGGGTGAACCGAGCATATCCAAAACGGAATCTTTATCCGCTCCGGGTTTTATTTTTTCAAATTGGCGGGCCATGTTAGTTTGACAGGCCGACAGAGAAAGACACAGAGAAAAAAATAATATTAATTTCATTATTCCCTCACCCCAATTGTATCGGCTAAATTGAGACAAATAAAAGGAATTTTAGAATCGTATCAAATTGATAACTATTTAGAAACCTGTTTTAAGGCATTCTTAAAGTTGACCCATATTGATCCTGCCTGGTATCTAATTTCTTGACAGCTGTTAGGCTGTTTCTTTACCTATTAGATCCACAAATTAAAAATACCTAGATTTATAGAAATCCGACTAGTAAGCTTTTTAAAAATGAAAAATTCTATTTTTATAGTAAATCCTGAAACTGATAACATGAGCAATGCGTTGCCTTATTTATATTTGATTTTTAAATCTTATTATCGGGAATTTGGTCGGCACGGTGATAGATGGAACTGGCCGTTGCCAATCGGAAATGTAGATGGATTTTCCTTTGAAGACTTGGTGGAACTCATTCGTGTTGAAAATCCTAAAATCGTGGGATTCAGCAATTACCTTTGGAATTATCAATCCAATTTGGAATTAGGCAGAGCTGTTAAGATGGCTTTGCCCGATACGATTTTGGTCTATGGTGGACCTCAAGTACAATATGACCGTCCAAATTGGTTTAAAGAAAATTGGTGGGTAGATTTAGTAGCCACGACTGATGGCAACGGAGAGGAGTTCATTCGCGTATTATTAGATCAAGTATGTGAAGGTGGTTTAGATCCAGATCATATTCCACTCTGTGTTTATCCAAATGAAAATCGCGATACCTGGCGTAAGTCTTCCGTGACTTTTGATCGAAAAAATTTTACTTGGCCAGTTTCATTGTTTGAAGGAAACCAAACCGAAGTGCTTGTTTTAAAAAGAATGGCCGAAGCCAAAGGCGCACGATTAACGACAATTTGGGAAACCACCCGTGGCTGCCCCTACAGCTGCGCCTATTGTGACTGGGGCGGTGGAATTGGAAATAAAATATTACGCAAAAGTCCAGAAGTAATTCAAGAAGAGCTATTGTATATGGAAGAGCTCAACATAGAATATATCGAATTTTGTGATGCCAATTTTGGCATTTTTAAAGATCGCGATTTAGCTATTGTAGACTACTTAATTGGGCGGTCTCGAGCTGGGTGGGATTTGCAAATTGGTTTTGATGGGAAAACAAAAAAAGATATTGAAACTGCTAATTTGATTGATCGCAAGCTG
This sequence comes from Pseudobdellovibrionaceae bacterium, assembly GCA_043757515.1. Lineage (GTDB taxonomy): Bacteria > Bdellovibrionota > Bdellovibrionia > Bdellovibrionales > Bdellovibrionaceae > UBA2316. Next base: position 27,641 of record JAYVPD010000055.1, on the reverse strand, counting down.
ATAGAATCGGGAATTCAATATGACTATGATTATCATTTTTCGGTAAGTGCGTCTGACCCAATCAGCGCTAAAGCCGTCAATCGATCAATGTTTCAAGTTCAAAGACAATTAGATTTTATTTCAAGCGTTGTGGATAATGGATATCGAATTAGACTTGAATTAATTATGGGCCTGCCGGAATCTACTCTTGATTCATTTTATACAGAATATAATACACTCGCAGCTGCTGATGGTTGGCTTACAGAGCGATTTGTCTGGATTTTACTAAGCCGGTCACCCGCTTCTAAGCCTGAATATATCGAAAAATACAAAATTAAAACCGCTCAAGTAAAATATCCTTATCTGCGTGCCATTCGCCAAAATGTAAGAACTGAGTATTCAATCTTACATGATGAAAAGTACCAAGGGGTGTTTGAAATAGTGGTAGAAACTTCAAGTTACACCCGAGGTGAATGGGTGCAAATGTATTTTATGGATAAATTCGCAGGGGGACTTGAATGCTGCGGTATTACTGCATCGCTGAGAAAAGTATGTGAAAATAAAGGCATCCCGGCCAGTCAGTTTTATAAGCTTTGCTGGGGGGCCCTAAATAACCTAGATGGCCAGGCAAAAAAATCTTTTGATCTGTTGATAGCGAACATACATAAAGCGATAGATGGCTTTTCTGGCATTGCATCGTTTCCCTATGAGGGCAAAGATTTAATTCTTCAACTTATTTCACCGCTTTTTATAGCAAATTTTTGTTTAGAGTTTACTCGGGAAATTGCAAGATTAGTTCCCAATGAGACGCAAATAAAAGAAGAATTAGTATTAATGGAAAGATTTCTACAGGGAATTAAATCAAGTCAGTATCCTGAAAAGGTAGTCGCCGACCTCTATCAGGAATTTGCCTACAAAAAAGTAACAACGAAGAAACCATCAAAAGCATTAGAACTTGAAAATCATTAATTTGTGGTCTTAACAGATTGGCGACCTGAAGTTTTGACTGTTAGATCCAAACCCGAGGCTTTTACCTGCATTGAACTAGTATGAGTGTTATATAAATTCTCTAAGTGGGTGCCCTTCGGAAAAACTAAATCAATATCGGATTCTTGTCCCGATAGTATCACTTTGCTTCCTGAAGAAGAAAGTCCTGTAAAATTAACCAATAATTTTCCTTTAGTAGACGTAACGTTCAAGACTTTGAAACTCCCAGACACAGTGGACGAAATCTCTTTGCCTGTAAGTTCCAAATCATTCACGTCCCCTATAGATTCAATATCCCCTTTTTCTATAGCGATCCGCATTTGCTTTAAAGTGGCCTTTGATTTGACAGTCCCTGCTTTTAAAACAATTGAAGGATATCCGTCCTTTGGGACTTGAAAATTAATCGAATAAATACAGTCTGCAATATTTCTATCTTCAGGCTGATTTATATCGACCCCAAACTCGGATCCTTCATCTAATATTGAAAATTTACAATCGGGTTTTGCTTTAGATTTGTCGATTGAAATAAAGGTACTCTTGCTGTTTGAATTTGTGATTGTAACGTCTGCATTTGTTCCATCAACTGCTAGCCAAGTTAGATCTTTTTTTTCTATTTCATCTGAGGCCTTGCCCGAAAGGATTGCAAAAACAAGAATTAACACGAGTTCCATTTTCATAGTAATCATCGTCCTATCTTTAATTCCACAATTCAACTCAATTTAAGGTACCTATTTAAATGCCTCTTCATAAAGATTTTTATCATCAGTGACAAAGTTGGAGCCGTTTAAATTGATTGATTCAATGAACCTAACCCCAAATCCCCTTATTTGACCGGCTCGACACAGCTTGGCGGCGACGTCACCATTTTCCTCACGGCCTATAGATGCCGCAGAAATTAAATAGTGTGGAAATATTTGGGGAATTCGCCAATTTTCATTAAGGCCATTTTTGCATTTAAGAAACAAAATATCTCTTATAAGGCCTTGCAATCTATTTTTGGCGATTGGGTCAGCTATATTGCTTTCAAAAAATTCATTTTTTTGGCTTTGAAACTCCTCAACGGACTTCAATTTTTTAATTGCTATTGCGGTAGCAAAAGAAGTGGTTTCGCCTACACCGTATTGAAGCACGCGTGCGCCTTGAGGTTGCAGGCTAGGAAAAACATCGTATAGAAAAAAAGATGAAAACTGGCCCCAGAGGTTATAGTTTACCGGATACCGGGTTTTATCAAAGCCAGTAACATAAATTTGATATTTATTGTTTACAGCTATGTCGAACCAATAGAGTGGCGTGGAAAAATTAACTGCTAAGAAAACTAAGCCTGCGAGCAACAGGCCGACTCTTTTTTTCCAACGGAAATCATACCCAATCAAAATTGGAATTTTCCAGTTTAGAATGGCAAGGCCGGCATTTATAATTATGAATCCGGCAAATAGGTCTCCACCAGAAAAAATGGTAATTAAATGAAACACAACTCTTACAATGCAAATATAAACAACGGCCTGGCCCGTCAGTAAAACAATCGATGCCAATTCCATAGCGAGAACCAAGAAGTTAATTACTGGATAGAACGGCCTGAGGGCAAGCCAAAACGGCAACGATTCGCAGGAAAGCTGCCAGCCGAAATTGCATGACGACGCTATAATGGAGCCAAAATCATTGGTAGCAAACCACTCATATCCATTTGGAGAGATTAAAATTTTACCCAAACCAGGCAGGAAATAAAATAGAGCTACAATAAAATTAGCGCCAAGAAGAATTCTATTTTTCACTGACTTTGGAGCTCGCGATAGGGCTTTTCCGAACGAAAAGCGTATCGAAAGTAAATAGATGGAAACACCAAGGGCCCCAAATACAATATTTATATCAGGATAGAATCCGACATAAGTGGAAACAAATGACAGATTTATTATTATATTAGCCAAATAAATAAAAAATAGAAATGAACTATATCCACTTAGAACGGCCATAGTAAACAATAGCCAATAGTTTATTTCAGAACTGTGGCTTTGTATTAAGACATTTTCTAGTGAAAAAACTCCGTCGAAAAGAAGTAAGCAAAGTATAGTCACTAGGGCGCAGTACCAATTTATGTGCCAAAAATGAGTTGTCCAAAAAGAGTTTATTTCATATTTAACTAGAGATTTTCCAAACGAATAAACCAAAGGGATAAAAGCAATAGCGTTTAAGGTAAAAAGGTAAAAATATAGGGTTTTGGCGAGGTCCTGCATGAATTCACTATGATAAAAGTGAGCCGCTAAGCCAAGAGTCAGATAGGGAATTAGAAAAAGAAGACTTCGTTTCATCGTTCTTATCGAGCTTAGGGTCTGGATTTTCGCATGTCAAATTTAGGGTTTAGTGAAGTCTTTAGTCGGGGTTTGAATTGACACTAAAATTAGAAGTCCGTAGCCTAAAAGAACTATGATTAGACGGTTGAAAACCATTTTTTTAATAACTATTTTGTCTATTTCCTTTAACTCCAATTGTGAAACAAAATTGGTCTGGGGTATTGCAAAGGATCTCTATTATCATATTAAAGTGGCAAAGGAATTTAAGTCGATTGTTGAAAAAGGATCCCAGGAAAGAATCAAAATCGAGATAAAACTATTTGATCCAAATATTGTTATTAAGTCAGCTTCAGATTTTATTCATTCTGGAGAATATCAAATTACCCAAGATATAGTTGGAAACTTTGCGACGTCTTTACCAGAAATTAAAATCTGGGAAGTTCCCTTTCTATTTGAAAGTTTTGAACATGCGGAAAAATACATTGTTAGCAAAGAGGCACGTGGGGTTTTAGCTAGGCTTAGCAGCCAAGATATTGACTATCTTGACTACTCCTTTTCAGGCGGACCTATGTTTATTTACGCACCAAAAAAGATTGATTCTTTTGACGACCTCAAAGGCCAAACTATTTCAATAAATGAAGATTTTGGATTTAGTAAAGATTTTCTCTCGCGTCGTGGAATATTAGGAATTAAAGAAGATGGGGAAAAAAAACAACCAACCGGCGAAGAACTTGCTGCTTTTGTAGATGCAATTGTCAGTCGAAGGGATTTTGATACTTTATGGTTAAATATGACTTCCCACCGATTTATTGCCCGGCTAATTTGCGTTTCCAAAAAAGCGATTTCAGAAATGAAGGTTGAAGATCAAAAGCTATTTGCAAAAACAATGATGAAAATGATGGTTAAGGAACGAAAATCATCGGCTTTTGGGGCACAAATTGGTTTAGCATCGGTCCGCAATCGCGGGGGAAACGTGAATGTTTGGACGAAAAATCAGTTTCTTTTTGAAAAAGAAAAATTTGAAATTGCCAATCCCGAATATCGGCAAAAATTTAAAAGTGAAATTGAATTTGTTGAAAAACTTGGTAGTTATGCAAGAAAGTGGAATCGTAAATCTGCTTCTATCGGTTTATCTAAATAGCAAAAGAGGATAAAATGAGAAAATTAATTATAGTCGCGGGTTTGCATTTTTTTTCGATAATGGCCCACAGCGAAATAGTTTTTAACTGGGGCATAGATAGTGAGCTCTATTATTTTTCTAAACAAGCTGAGGTTTTTAAAAAGACAATCGAATCTAAATTAGCTGGAAAAGTTAAAATAAATATTAAAACATATAAAGATGTTACGAAAGAGAGAAGTCCAGAAGAGTATTTCAAATCTGACGAATATCAGATTTTTCAATCGTTAGCTGGAAATTTTGTAAAAACAGAGCCAAAGTTGAAAGTTTGGGAAGTTCCGTTTCTATTTGTAAATGACCACCAAGTTGAAAAATATATAGTAAGTAAAAATGGCCAAGCCTTGTTAGGTAAACTTGAAACAGCAGTCACCCTTCCAATTGACTATGCTTTTTCCGGAGGATTTATTTTTATGTACAGTCCTCAACCAATAAATTCACTAGCGGATTTAATTGGTAATAAAGTTTACCTGTCAAAAGCGTTCGGTTTGGGAGAAGAGTTTCTAAAACCTCTTGGAATTAAATATCAGGAAATTGTTGATCGTCCAGTTCAAGATGGTGCCTATGGTGAGTTACTTGGCGCCGGACTTCCCGATGTAGTTGCAAATGAATCCATAAAAGGTCTAACTGTTAATCTTACAAACCACAGAGTAACCACACGAGTTCTTTTCGCATCTAAGAAAGCACTTGAGCTATTAAATGAAGTTGATAGAAAGGTTTTTGTGAAAGAATTGAGAAAAATGGCGGTAAAAGAGCGAGTTGACTCTATCGTAGGAAAGAATTTGGGTATTGCCCTTTTTGAAAACAGGGGGTTACGACTTAATCGTTGGACGCCTGAAATTATTGTGACCCAGCGACACCTTTTTGACGCTCAATATGCAGAATATAGAAAAGCAATTGGTTCAGAAATGGACTATGTTGATTCGTTACTGGCCAAATCCCGACAGGTTTCCAGCTTAAGCAAAAATCAAACTACCAACTAGGCGAAGATAGACACTACTCATTTTGCGAAAAGAAGTCCCGTTGAGGTCAAAGAAAAATTCCCGTCCCACAGTGGCAGCAATTTTTTTAATTCCAGAAAATTGGAGTTGTGAAGCCAATTTTCAGATACATAAGGAAACGACACAGTTTTGAAAGTTTCGCTGTGTAATAGTGATTTTATAAAATCGTTTTGATTGCGTCCATTTGTTGAATCCAGAACCATCCTAAAATCAACCAGAAAAATCTCTTTGAGTGGCGATAAATTAATAGAAATGTCTTGGTAGTATTCTGATGAAAGGTCGCCTTTTGGCGGCCAGAAGCTAACCATATTTGGATCAATAGACTGTCTTAGTTTTGAATTCGTGAATATGGGGTAGGACGTAAATGCAAAAAAATCTAGATTTTTTAGGTTATCGTGCCCCAATGTCCCCCAAAAATTGTAACTTCTAAGATGTTCAAAATTAAAAGCAGTTGAAACCGGAAGGGTTGGATTGTGAGATTTAATTTTGAATATCAAATTCCAAAAACTTTCAATTTCGCTAGTATTTTGAGTGTCTAGAAAATAGGAACCAAGATCGATTCCAAAGATCAAAGAATTTAAAGAAAAGATTGAAAGTAGGCTTTTCAAATCCTTTTCGAAATGAATTTGAAAAGCAGGATTTGCAAAAATGAATTTTGATCGATTTGTATAAGTTAGGTGGGGACCTGTTTCGCCAAAAGGTGCGTCAGTAAAATTTGATATTGGAATATTATATACAAGAGACGTCGGAATTTGAAACTCCGAAATTTGCTCAAGAATTTGTTTTATCCTGTCTAATTGGGTTCTCTTATTTTCTTGAGCTTTGCATCCCGATTTACTTTGGCAGCTAAATTTTAATGAGGAATCTATACGAACGAAAATCCGAGAAATATTGAATTTTTTCGAATTTAGAAAACTTTTCAATTTTTCACTATCTGGCAGATCTGACTCAAGGATCGTGAGTCCAACCGGTGTGGTGGATAAGGAGCCCTTGTCATATTTCTCGTTAGGCAAAAATTTTGCGATCAATACGCCGGTAAGAAGCAATATTGCAGAAACTAGCAATTTAATTTTTAAATCTATTTTCACTTCATATCCCTAGTAAAATCAAATATGCGATTTTAATTGTACTTAGTTTACTTGCGAAAGATAAGATCGGACTTGACCACCCGAATCAAATTAGCGAGGAATTGGCCCTAGCCTGTGCGTGGGTGCGAGAGGCGAAATATATTTCAATTTTTTTTGCCTATTGAAAACCAAAAGCATCAATGGGAGGATAAAAACGATGAGATCTTCGGGATTTTTTTTCCTAATTTTATTGAGTATCTTTGCCTTTGGAAATGAGGGCGACTCTCAGTCAAAGAGCTATTTTCATGATAAAAACCTATCAGTGAGTTTCGGAAGCGAACCTGTAACTGATTTGGATATTAACGCCTATTCTGGAAACTATCGCTTTGTACCTAGTTTGAACAAAACAGTTACAGTGAAGATTAAGCAGTTAAGCTATTCAAGCGTGGTTTGCAATCTTCAGCCGATTCAAACCGGTGGTCAAATAATCGTCGTAACCGAAGATGCTAGAAAAAATCGTTGTTCTCCTGATTTTGAAATTGAGATTCCAGAAAAATTAAATGTAACTATCAAACTGAACAGCGGAGAGATAGAACTTGGCGGAATAAACGATATTTTTACAATAGATATGGATTCCGGTGGGGTACATGGGACAAATTTTCCAGGTAAACTTTTGGTGAATATTGAAAAAGGAGATGTCTCACTTGCCCAGACACAGGCCCAAGGACAAATAAGTGTGGGAAAAGGAAATATCGATCTAAACTATTCAGCCATTCCTTCTGAAGGCTCGATACGTCTGACTACAAAGGTAGGAAATGTCTTAGTGACTTTACCTAAAATAGCTACTGAAGATCCTGGGGCGGGAAAACGAGTTACTGGCTTTGAAGTTTCAACGGTGATTGAAACAGGGGAAGCTGTTATATATCAAGGTAAGCGTTAATTTTTTTAACTGTGGGATTAGGAAATATGAGTGAGTCTTTGAATTATTTTAAAGAATTGAATTTGAAAATCGACAATCGAGCAGAAGAAATTACTTATTGGAATGGCGCGGTCGAAGAGCATCTATTTGATGCAAAGAAAATTTCAAGGGATTTAGTGATTCGTTTTGTTGATGCCATTGGTGGAATTTTTGGCGAAGGTGTGGACCTTTCTAGATTGCAACAATTTAGTTTTCAATTGGCCGACGGTATAAATTATAAAAATGACAAGTTTATGGCTGTATACAGTGGCGGTAGCAAGCGGGCTCTTGAACATGAGATTGATGTTTTTGAAGCCCACGATGATTATTGTGTCAATTTCAATGTTGGCACACTTCAGACAACTTTTAAATTTTATGATCTTGATATTGAAAAATATAGTATTCCGGCACTACCAGACGGAAGCGAAATTGTTACTTCATTTGGACTGGGGATTCGAACCGATTCACAGGTTAGGGACGTCTATTTTTCCCATTCAAACCTTGATGAAGTTTCTTTATTTTTCGACATGCCAAATCTTAGGGTCAAAGATTTAGATTTGGTTTATATTTCAGAAAAGGCTACCAAAGTTTTTGGTTTGTCGTTTGATTCGGTATCCCTTCGTCCGTTAAGACTAAAGAGATATTTGTATCCGCAAGATCTTGAAGTTAGGAAAATTCTTTATGATGAGGTAATCTAGTGCTGTTGAAACGTTTTGCAGGCTTTCCAGTAGTGGCTTACGATTTGTCAGAATACAAAGAAATTTTAGAGCCTTTTTGCAACAATGTGCTTTTAAAAGAGGGCAATCGTTTCACTTTGGGTAATGATTATGAAGTAGATCGAATGAATGTATGGGAAGTTGAATCAAAAGAAGTTAATTTGATGGCGGCTATTTTCGACAGTTATTGCCTACAATATCTCCAGGAAGAGCATCCTAAATACAAAGGGAAGCCTCATAATTATAGTTTGGAAAAAGATGCTTGGTTAACTACGCCCGAAACCAAACAACACGTTCGAATTCACACTCACACACCCCCCTTTATTCGTGAAGATGATGTCGGCGATTTAATTACAATATTTTATGTCTATTTGGATGCCAGCATTGGATTTGAAAACGGGCCATTTGAATTGTATCAAAATCCAGAATCAGCGCCCGCCCATGTTTGGGTTCCAAAGCATTTCAGCTTATTGCTGATGCCTCCTGACGTTTGGCACCGAGCAAGACCGTTCCGCGGAGAAAGATATTCTTTGGCCACAGATATTAAGGTATCGATAGTTTGAAGGTGGATTTAATTGTTTCACCTATTTAAAAGCGTATATCTTGACATCGATTTGGCGGCGGGATCCCACGGGTGCGATTCAATATATATTGGACCAAACAAGCCCCCAAGGTCCGATGGTGATTTAAGGTCTAAAATCGTATCGTACCACAAAAATATTCAAGATTTTGTAAGCGATCTAAGGTCATCAACTGACCAAGGGTTTTGGGACGTTGTATTCAATTTTCATTCGACATCGAATAGGCTTGTTGTTTATTTGCCGGTAGATTTTTTATACGAGATACAAATTGAATATTGGAAAAGTATTTTGCCTAACTCTACTTTGCTCAGCTTATATTCAATGCATCAGATTTATATAGAAGATTGCCGGTTTAGATCTTATTTGCCCACAAATGTCGAAAGCCTTGCCTGCAAAAACGCCTACCAAAAGCTGACTCCATTGAGCTTCAATGAGTTCTCAATAATGTATGATAGTATCGATAAAAGTGAATTTCTAAAATTAATTCCTAAGGGAAATTTTAGTTTTGAATATCAACTGGCAGATTTTTTTGTCAATCCTCAATCGACTGTGAAAATGAGTGTATTAGAAAAAGTTAAGCACTTTACCTGGACAAATTGGATAGCAGAATTGGAAATTCTAAAGGGCGACATTTTAAATGGGATCCTGGATATAAATCGTTTGTTGCCAGAGGATTTTAAAATTCAAACAGATGATCCTACAATGATTTTTCCACAGGCATTGGCAAATCCTTATTTGGCTTGGGTCGCCGATCGCAGTTTTGCTGCGGATAATTTTTCGTATGTTGAGTCAAATTACGATCGAAACATTTTTAAATTTTTATACGATCGATTTTATAGTTTATGGCAGGTAAACGGCGAGGATATGTCGGAATTGATAGATTTGATTTACGACCATCGCTACGAAGAATTATTACGCAGGGATGTAAAACGCAGCTTTGGGTGTGTTTATTCAGGCGGCCGCCAGCGAGACAAAATTAACCAAACCTTGATTTCAATGATTTACCACCTTGAAAGAAATAAATCTTATACTAAGCTGTCGGAGCTTGCCTTGCATCGCATTTAATATTGAAATCAGTTGCTTAGGGGCAGACCTCACATATCCTATCCGGATCGGGGAATAAATGGGTAAAGACCTAATTGTATATTTAAAAACTACTGATTCATGCCAACTCAATTGTGACCATTGTTTTACCAACGGTAGCAACGGAAAAAAAGGTTGGCTGAACGTACCCAAGACAATAGATTTTTTCAAACGTCTTAAAATCCGAAATCCAGAATATGATTCTGGGCATTTTGCACTTCATGGGGGCGAGCCCATGTTGTGTCCTACGGATTTAATATTTGAAGCCTATGAAGGGATCAGGCCTTTGTGGCCGAACTTGTGGTGGACGGTTCAGACAAATTTGACTTACAAGCTAACCGACGATAAAATGCGTGTCTTCAATGAAATCTGCAATGGTATAATTGGCACGTCTTGGGATCATGGCATTCGCTGGAAGTCCCCAGCGCAAAAGCAGATTTGGCAAGAAAATGTAAAAACTTTATCCGGTCTTGGCCATAAAATGACCGTGATGGTGAGCCTAAATAAGCGGCTCATTGATGAACTAGAGCCTATTGATATTATTAATGAATGTGCGGCGCTTGGAATTAAGCATATAAATTTTGAAAGAATAACGAATGCGGGTAACGCCAGTATTAATTCTGAAATATTTCCTTTAAATAGATCTATCGATTCTTGGTTGATGAAAATGTGGGACCAGACTCAAGAGCATCGGACTTGGGAATACATAGACAATATGTTTTTAGACTCTTTATTTACATCGCTAGTTTATAATACTCATTCTGGGTGTCGCTCGAGACAGTGTGAGCAAAAAATATTTACATTGAATGGGGATGGTACCGTTGGTGGCTGTCCAAACGAGGCGACTCATAAATTTTACGGGACAATCGACGATCCGATTGAAAAAATTCTCTATAGTCCAAATCGAATGTGCAATATTCAAAATGAAGCGGTCAGAAACGACATATGTAACACATGCCCAGTTTATGACTTGTGCAACGGTGATTGCCATCAGCTGGGCTGGCAGGATGATGTGTGCGCGGCTCCAAAGAGCTTGATGATTAATCTAAAGAATCAAAATAACCCAGCCCTTTACAAAGAAATTATGAACGGATTTATGGGGCAAGAATGAATATGCCTGAACTGAGCCTCTATTCTAAATATGGGGATCCATATAAGGTAGTTGAGTTCAGAGCTTTTTCATTTAATTCCTGCGCTGCCGGCTGCAAAAATTGCTATTATCAAAAATCAAATAATGATTTTTATGATTTTTCAAAGTCAGCATATTTAGGGCGCGAGTTTAGAGACAACGGGTACACATTGGAAACGATTTACCTATTGCCTACAGACGTTTTTGAAAATGATTTCAATTTTGACATTATGAAAGATTCTAATTTCAAAGAAACGGTATCATTATTTAACTATGTCGGCTTGGCCTCAACCTTGCGAGGCGGATTTAAAAAAAGCTCGTTTGACACAATATTTGACTATGTCGGCGATCGAAAACTTGAGCTTCATTTAAATTTAATTGAATCGCGGATTGGCCATGCTAACTATATTGATGAAATTTCTGATAGTATTGTCGAAATCAAAAAGACATATGGAAATCGGGTTTTGGTAAATTTGGCGTTAAATGTTGGGTCCGAATACACTGAAGATGAGCTGACCTACATTAAAAATCTAGTGACTAAACTATCGACGGACAAGATATTGGAACTTAATTTTACATTCCTTTTTAATAAAAAAATAAGTCATCTTGAAAAAGCTAAACTTTTATTGAGCGCCTATCCGGTTTTTGATTTTTTTTCCTCGGAGTTTAAAAAAAATGAAAAACCGTATAATTACAGAACTCTTCTTCGAAAACCTTCTATAACTTTTCAACGTGACAAGATATTTGTGTCCCCGATAATCCCATTTGATGAGTACGTTTTTATTGACGACCCAATTTATCAAATGAAAAGCCCGACCTTTGATGCGTTTTTAAATACTTATAGTGAAATTCAAAATCACAACCTTCCAATTAAACAAGAATGTGAAACGTGTGATAATTTTGAATATTGCTATGGGAAAAGTTTTTTTGCAGTAGCCAATTTTTTCAGTTTGCCTTGTATTAAAAGGTGTTAGGAACGTAATTTATGACAACAGGCCAGTCAGATAAAGCATTAGCCGGGGACATAAGCAGCGGCGCTGCCAATTACATATACAATCAGTTTATTTCAGTGGTTAAGGATGGGCACTTGGGTACCGCAGCATCGGGGTATAACCACATTGTTTGGTGGTCTGGAAATTTTCCGCACAATAATTTTAGAGCGGAACTTGGAAATAAAGTATTTAATACCCCAACGCCTGCAATTAGTGCGACCCAAGGAAACAAAGTGTTAGCCCTGACGGCAGTATTTAACGCTCTATACGCATATGCGAATCAGATCTCACGCGTCAGAATAGTTGATATGACCTATTCAATTACGCCGGGACCAGATGATGTTCAATCTGGATTGACTGCTCTAACTGCAGGCTATGCGGTGGTGTTGGCGGTCCCGTCAATGACCAATTTGGCTCAAGGGAAAAATATTACGACGGCAGCTATAAATACTTTTTTTACTCAGCTGCTAGCCAATCTGGCCAGCACGCCCCATAAGATCATTAATTTTTGTCATTCGTCTTGTCATTCCTCTTGCCACGGTTCAAGGGGGCGTCGTTAAAATGAGCAGCGACCACTTTAATCGCGATTTTAATGTAATCTATTTAAGAGTCGTGCAGGGGTGTAATTTAAATTGCAGTCATTGTTTTACCATGGGAAATCGAGATAAATATAAATTGGCGAATCTAAACCAAATCGAAAAGTTTTTAAAAGCGTTAAAAATCAATTTAAATCCCAAAGGAGCTGTTTTTTACATTCATGGTGGGGAGCCATTTATGGCTCCGCTCGAATATTTAAAAAATGTTAACGATTTGATTCGAGAAGTGTTTTCTGCGACAAAATTTAATATCGTTCCTCAAACAAACTTGATGTACGAAATTGATAAAAATTTCGTATCTTTTCTAAAAAAAGAATATTCAGGACATATTGGCGTTTCCTGGGATCATGGTATTCGGTTTGAAACTACTTCAAAAGGTTTAAGCGAAGGGCTCTTTCTTAAAAACTTTTCCACCCTCGTGGACGCCAATATCGATATGGCTGTCGCTATTACAGTTCAAAAAAAGCTTCTCGAGGCCGATCCAATAAGTATTTTGAAAAAATTAAATGGAGCCACGTCCATAGATTTCGAATTTTTAACTATGTTTGACGAGAAAACTAAAGAAATGAAAGTCAGCAATACCGACTGGGCCATGTTCTATGATCAAATTGTAAGATACTATGTCGAAAATGATACTAGTTGGTCGCTTCCTCAAGTCGATTTGATGACAAAAAGTTTTATAGAAAATCGAATTTATCAATGTAAGTGTAATTGTTGTCAAAATCGAACGTTCACGATGAACTGCAATGGCACTATTGGGCTTTGCCCAGACGAAACCTATTTCGCGCCGATTTCGACTGTCGAAGAAGTCTATTCAGATTGGGATGGGTTTAGAAAAAAAGCTGAAGTCGCCTACATGAAGCAACTGAACGACGTTTACAATCCAGTTTGCAATCAATGTGAACATTATGAATTATGCGGCGGAAATTGTGAACTAAGTTTGTTTAATGAAAATGAAAATGAATGCCCACTTTCAAAAAATACGATTAGTTTTCAATTGAAAAATCTATCGGCATTCCAAAATAAACTTAATATAGCCAAAAATAATTTAATAGAACTTAGGCAAAGAGGTCCCGAATGTCACTAAAGACTATAAACAGTATACCGCCAGGCAATCTTAGAAATGTAAGTGTGCCCCTAGCAATCGAGCAGATTAAAGAATTTTTTGAAAATAAAGAATTGTTTTTTCTGGTGGACTATGGAAAAAGTAAAATTAAAGGTAATATGTTTTTAACCTACCTTTCAAATCTAGACTTACCATTTGAAATTATTTTTACTGATGCCACAAAGCAGGAAAAATTTGATTTGCTTAAAATCTTTATGGAGACCAGAAACCAAAGCGTATCGGATGTCCTTCGATTAACGGCCGCTGATATCATACTACGTTCTAAAGGCTTAGAAATTCAGAATTGGCTCCTCAATCCTCTCTTAACGCCTGACGAGTGCCTTGAATTTATTGAATTGAATAAGGCCGTTATTGACAAGTGGAACATTTTTCTAAGTTCGCTAATGGTATTTCTGGTGAGTTGCTTTTCCGATTTGGAAGCCAAGTTACAATCAAAAGAAATATTTCCACATATCAAAGATCCCAATTATGTTGGGGGAAATATTGTGATGCTTTTTGATATTCCGGGTTTTTTAGAACTTTATTTTTCGGTGCCTTGTAACAATGAATTATTTTATTTTGATTCTCAATTTGAAGAACATATGTTTAAGGGCAAGAATTTGTTCAATTATTTCAACTGTCCAGAAAACACCCTTTTGCATTGTGCAAATGGGCTGATCAATGAAACAATTGACTCGAATACGTATCAAGATTTTTTGACGGCGAAACTGTAATGGATTCTTATTTAGCGTCCCGGGAACTTCGTGAAGCTTCCCATTTTTATTTAAACATAAATTTTGAAGTCCTTAACGGCTGCAAGTTTAAATGTCGCGGCTGCTACGTTGAAAAAAACGCGCAAGAGCCAATTACAAGCACAGATTCAGCCAACTTAAGCCAATTGATGGAAGGATTAAAGGGTGGCCTTTACTTTCCATTTATAGCTTTTGTGGGGCCTACTGATTTTTTAAGTGCGGAAAATTTCTCGTCTGTCTTTGCTGATGTCGGCAATATTAGATTGTTTAATAGGTTTCGAAGGCTCTCGCTTCAAACGACCTATCTTGATATCAGCAAAGGGTCTGAAATCGCAAACATTTTAAATGATTCCTATTCTGACGTTGAATTGGAAATTAATATTGTAATAGATCCGTCTAAAATAATGGACGACAACTATTTGAAAATTATTGAACGCAATAAACTTCACTTTTTATCGTTGCTTAATAAAAAAGACGTTCGGACCTTTGGAATAATGAATGTCTATAATTATGATGAAACTAAGATTCCTGAATTGCTCAGGGATTATGATTTTATGCATAGACGGGTCGCTCATCTTTTTGAAACCACGATAGACTACAATTTTTCAATGGGACGCAGCAAAGATTTGAATGATTCGGATTTTCTGGCCATGACTACTCGAATTAAGGACTTATTTGATTCATCTATTGTGTCTGATGATAAATCCGAGTATTTGCGATTTAGCTTTGGAAAGCTGACTGATTCATTGATCGAGCGCCAGTACAATTATCGTAACGGTAAGCTGTATTATTCGCCGCTTTTATATGAAAGGTTTGTTTCATTCAAAAATGAGTTTGAAGTTCCTCTGGTAAATAATACCGTAAAGGAAATTGAAGAATTTGAAATGAAAATTCAGTTAGATCAGTATAATATTGCCGACAAAATGGACGAATGTGAATCTTGCCCGTTTTTAGGGTCCTGTGTCGATCGTGGAATACTATTCCTAATGGAAACCTATAATACAAAAAAATGTCTTGTTGCAAAAAATGCGTTGTCTGTTGTGAACTCTATGGGAGCTTTACCCTTGGCAGAATATGGATTATAGTTTCGCCTCCAATTTACTTAAAAGTAAAATGCCGACTAGTTCGGAAATTGAATTGCACTTGTTTGAATTCTGCAATTTGAAATGCAATTTCTGTGGACAGGACCACGACAGCAAAGAAGGCACAGACAGCATAGGGGATAAAGCTGCACCGGTAATGGAATTTATTAAAAACAATCTTCTTAGAAGCCATATTATTAATATTATGGGCGGGGAAATTTTTAACGACGAAATTCCGGATAGGCTTTTTGATGACTATATTGACCTTGTGCTTAAAATTCATACTTTTGCAGAATCACTTGGACATGAAATACTTGTAAATTGGGTGACAAACTTGGTTTACAAAAAGTATCAACGGGTAATAAATCTTTTAGAGACTCTAGAGCAAAAGGGCGTAAAAAATAATATTTCAACCAGTTATGATTTTTTTGGTCGTAAAACGCTTCTTTGGAAAGAGGAACTTTTTAAGCAAAATTTGGAAAACTTTAAAACCAGAATCTATACCATTGGTTTTGTACTAACCAAGCCAACCGTTGATCTAATTTTCAAACAGGATGATTCCTATTTTGAATACCTTTATCAAAATTTTCCGCTTTATTTTGATTTTTATGTGCCTGAAAAGGGCGCGCGTTTTCTAATGCCCTCGGATCAAGACCTTTTGGATGTTTATCTATTTATCGCAAAAAAATATCCAAAAATTAGTCCGATAAAAGATCTGTTGATTGAACAACAAAATAAAATGACCTGTTATTCTTTAAATAAATTAACTTTGTTGCCATCAGGTAAAGAAGTAAAATGCAGATACATGGACTACAAAGAAGACGATTTCAAAAATCAAATAAATTACAAATCTAATGAAAATATAATAATGTCGTTTGTTGAAGAAAATGAATGTTTATCATGTAAATGGTTTGAAAGATGCAGTTTTCGATGTTTTGTACAAGCAGATTGGGCAGATCGAGTTCGCCTTCCGGGTTGTTTTTTAAAAACATTTTTCAACACTATCGAACAGGAGGGTTTTGAGAATGGAATTGATATTAAAACCCACTGAAAGTTGTAATTTTAAATGCACTTTTTGTAGTTCGACTGACTTGGTTGATGATAAAAGCAAAAAACTAGAACTTAAAAAGATATATGAATTTCTTGAGCGGTTTCCTGACACGTCTACAATAATTGTAAATGGTGGCGATCCCCTAATGATGGCACCTGACTACTATTGGGAAATTATAGACTATCTAGACCGCAATGATTTGCGCTCAAACCTGGCCTTTACGACCAATCTTTGGGGATTTTACAAAAATCCAAAATTATGGACCGAGCTTTTCAATCACTCTCGTGTCGGGGTAACTACGTCGTTCAATTACGGCAATACAAGGCGTATAACGCGTGATCAGGTCTATACTGAGGATCATTTTTGGGCTGTATCAGATCTTTTTTTAGAAAAAGTCGGTTATCGACCTTCCTTTATTTCGGTTATCACCGAAGAAAATTTCGATACGGCTATGGATAACGTTTATTTGGCAAAGAAAATGGATGTCGAATGTAAGCTCAACTACGCAATGGCTTCTGGAGCGCAAGGTACGTCTTTTTTAATGGGTAAAATATATAAAATCTATTTGAGAATAATTTCTGAGGGCCTTTCAAAATGGGAGTACAACTCGAAGCAATTGTTAGCAAAAGGACTTGGCCCAGTTACGACTTGTCCTTTGAACCGGTCGTGTGATGAAACCATTCGTTGCCTTCAACCAGAGGGCGATTACTACAGTTGCGGCGCATTTGGTGACGACAAACAATTTCCAATCGATTATGCCAGTGAAGTTCTTGGTAGCCAAAAAATTACTCCATTGAGGTTTCAACAAGACTTGGCCTATATGAAAGAAGCTTGTTTGACCTGTCCTCTATTTGAAATATGCAACGGGTGTAAGAAAAACATTTCAGATATAAAACGCCATAACCGTGTAGAAGAACACTGTTTTGAAATGCAAAAAAGTCTAGGAGCTTTAAATCAAATATTGAGCCATGGACACCATTAAATTATCTATAAATCCTAGCTACCTTTGTAACTTTAGGTGCCCCTTTTGTTATCTCAGCCCCGGGCAACTTGGAAATTCAAAAAAATTAGACTTGGGTATTCTTTTTAATCGGCTCGAAGAAATAGCCCAATTTAGAAAAATTGAAAGAATCGACATTTATGGCGGGGAAACTGGGGCTCTTGAGGATACTTATTTGCAGGACCTAGTCACAAACATTAGAATATTCTATTCTGAGCAAATTAGTATAATAACGAACTTATCCCAAATAAAGCCCCTTTTTCTACATGATGAAATTGATCTTTCTGTTAGTTGGGACTATCTGGCTCGGGAGCGGTGGGAGCTTGTTTATAGAAATATGAAAAGTATAAATAGACCTTTTCATTTGCTAATTTTAGCGAGTCCAAAATTGGTAAATCTGGAAGATGTCGAATTTGATAAAATGATTTCGCTGATTAATGCGATCCCAAATATAGAAACCGTTGAAATTAAACCGTATTCAAAGAATGCTAACAATGACCTGCCAATTTCTTTCGTGGATCATGAAAATTGGATTAAAAAATGGCTTAGCTGTTCCAAATCGTTTAAATTTAATTTTATAAACGAGCAAAAAATTCAAAATTCGATTTCAAAAAAATATTCATCTTGGTCGGATGATCATCTCTATATTAATCCCGATGGAAAATTCGCGGTTCTAGAATTCGATAGCAATGACAGAGAGTTTTTCAAAGAATTGAAAGATTTTAATGAATACGAAAACTGGTGCCAATCAGAAAAACAGAGAATTGGAGAAAATCAATTCTGTTCTAAATGTAAATATCATGGAGCTTGTTTGAGTGAACATTTGCAAGAAGTTAAAGATCAGAAAAGTTCCTGTAACGGATTTTATGGGTTATTGAATTGGTACGAAAATGAAAGACTATAAAGTTATTCAGAAAATATACAATAGTCAGACTCGTTTTGACGACCTATTAGAAGAACATCAAATAGTTATCCAAGATGATATTGAAAAGATAGTTGGTTGGGGCGCTAACTATTTTCAGCAGGATATGAAAGAGCTGATCTATCCAGCAAAGTCCTATTCTGTTGCAATTATTTATTCTTATCTCATTTCGCAAAATTTTGGGGAAGATTTTTTTACTTCCTTGAATGACCCAGATTTGTTTTGCGGTAATGATAAATATTTTACCCCGTATCAAAATAATAAATTAGTTTACGATCGAATATTATCTAAAATCGCTTTTAGAAAAGATTTTAGATTAAATACTGAGCTACTCCAGATAAATACAACTGTGAATTGTTTTAAAAAGGAATTTGGTCTTATTTAGCTATTCATAAATATTGATTGCAAATTCAGGTTCTATTTTAAAATCGATCAGAGGAAAGCTAAAGTTTGGACATTTTTTTGAATGGTAAATTATGGCTTTCATTTCCGCGCTCCAATGTTCTTCTTTTTTTAGCGAGCTATTCAGGATTTTCTGTAGCATTGAAAATGTATTAATCTCGTATTCTTCCAATAGGTAAAGTAGATTATTATTTATTGACCTGAATTCAAACCAAATCGGAAGATACAGAATTTTCTCGAAGTAAACAAAAAAGAAAAGCTCCGTATCTTTGTTTTTTTCTCGAAACTGTTTGCAGCTGATTTCCAGTTTGCCGTTTTGGTCAACCCCGTAGATATTGGGAGTTGTAAAAGAGTCCACGCTATACCTAATAATTTCAGGCAAAAAGTTTTGTGACATTGCTGACTCCGATGGGTTTAGCGTATTCGATGGGGAGCTTTCGAGGATAAATTACAGAAGCAAAAATATGACTTGTTGGCAAAAATGTATCAAAAAGAATTTCAAATTTTTGCTTATCATATAAAAGAGATCCCAAGCTTTCTTTAAAGGCTAAATGTCCGACGACTTCGGCGTGTAAAAATAGTTCGCCAAAAGCCTGAGCGCTAAAAGTTTGATCAATATATTTTTTGGATTCAGAGAATGAAATTTCTAAGTCCAAGTAGGACTCATCGGCGTAAGAATCATAGGCAATTCGCACTTTATCAGAATCAAATCGAATAATTGATCCCATCATGTAGTAGGATTGACCTTCAATAAGTTCTGAGGTCGGCAATAACGTATCAATTGTAAGTAGTCTGAAACCATTTGGGCGAGTGTACCAGATTTGGTTTTTTTCTTTAAGTGTCTCTTTGATGTCGTTTTCTTCACGTTGGTCATTGCGGCTATTTTTTCCAAAAGCAGATTTAAAAATGTCATCGTGAGTCTGTAGCCATTGTTTTTTAGTCCATCGACGTCCTTTTTCTGAATGAAAAAGCGCTTCCATAAAGTCGATCAATTTCATGAATTTTCGATCTGACAAACTTTGTTCCCAAGAGGATGAAATTCGATAAAGGCCAGGAAAACGGTCGGCACTAGAAATAATAATTTTGAAAAGATCAAACTGTGAAAGATAGGTTAAATCTTTTGGATCAACACGCATTTCAAGTAACGTAACCTATCTGTCTATTTCGATCAACTGTCCTAAGAAATTTGCGCAGATGTTACTTTAGTCTAGAAAGCCTCGATCTATTATCTGTTGAACTAAAATTACAAATTCGATAACGTCAAAACTACCGGTTCGAATTTGGAGGGGCCTATTTTGTTAGGGAATGCTAAAAAAAGCATATTTATTGTAAGCCCTGTAATGACCTATCAGGACTATCCGTTGCCGTATCTGTATTTAATATTTAAGTCCTATTATCAGCAATATGGTCGAAATGCAGAAAAATGGCGATGGCCGATTCCAATTAATGGTGTTGAAGATCTAACTTTTGACGATCTGTTGGAAACGATAGTTTGTGAGAGACCTACAATTGTGGCATTTAGCAGTTATATCTGGAACTACAAATTAAATTTAGATTTGGCCAAAGCAGTAAAATTGAAAATACCACAAGCATTGATTGTTTTTGGGGGGCCCGAAACTCCGTTTGAGACAGACCCAGAATGGCTGAAGACTAATTGGTTCATTGATATTGTTTCTGATTCTGGCGGAATCGGAGAACTATTTGTTTCGTCTCTCTTAGATGAAATGCTCGAGGACCAATTTAACTTAAACAAGGTTCCTTATGCCGTTATTCCTTCAGGCGACCGTCTATCTTGGGTACGTTCTGAAGCCTCTGCCCAGGCAGTTGAATTTAATTGGCCCAGTTCCATGTTTCGTGGAAATGAATCTGAAGTCGAGTTATTTAAACATGTTGCCGAATCTCGCGGGGGGCGAATTACGACTCTTTGGGAAACCACTCGGGGTTGTCCTCACCGCTGTTCCTACTGCGATTGGGGAGGGCGCACTGGCTCAAAAATTTTAAAAAAGAGTGACGAAATAGTATTTGAAGAGCTTCGCCAAATGGAGCGGTATAGTATCGAATATATTGATATTTGTGACGCCAACTTTGGTATCTATAAACAAAGAGATATTGGCATAGTCAAATATCTAATAGATAGAAGCAAAAATGGCTGGGATTTTGAGATTGGTCTAAATGGGAAAACAAAAAATGATATCGAAACCGTTCACGAAATAGATAGATTAACTTTGGAATCTGGGATCGCTGTAAAAAGTGACTATCACTATTCAATCAATGCGTCTGACGCAAAAATTGCAAAGGCGGTAAACAGGTGGTCACATCCCACACAATTGCATTTGGATTTTATTAAAGAGGTTAAAGACCTAGGCTACCGCACCCGCATAGAATACGTTTTGGGTCTTCCCGAATCTACTTTAGAGTCGTTCTATCACGAATTTGATGATATTGCATTTGCTGATGCTTGGCTTAGTGAGCGCTATGTTTGGACATTGTTGTCCAAGTCACCGGCAGCAGATCCAAAGTATATAGAAAAATATAAAATTAAGACTGTTCCGGTCAAATACACCCACTATAACACATTCAAACAGGCTGCGAAAAAGTCGTATTACCTTTTAGACGACGAGAAATATCAGGGAACATTCAATATAGTGGTTCAAACATCTTCATATACCCAAGACCAATGGATCCAAATGTACATCATGGACAATTTTGTTCGCGGTTGGGAGTGCATCGGGTTAACTACCGGAATTAGAATATTACTAGAGAATCTCGAGATTAAACCAGCCGCCTTTTATGAGGCCATTTGGATATGGCTAGAAAGTCTAATGGACACGCCTGGATCCAAAATGAAAAACCTTATTTTCAAAATAAAGTGTGCTCTTGAGGGGACCGAGACATTTTCATTCTATGATTTCAATGGCGAAAAATTAGGGCTCCAGACCATTGGCTGTTTAATTTTGGTTCAACAGAAAAATGAGTTTAGTGGCTACCTCAATACAAAATTTAAAAATATTGCCGGTTTAGAACTCGAGTTCGAGAAATTAGAGAAGTTGATTTCACAGCTTGAACGAGCTGGAAGTATGAGTGGAGCCGTTATTGAGCGACACAGTAAATACATTTATGGTCCGGACTCTAAACGGGTAAATTTTGAAAAGCGTTCAAGTTTTCCCGAGGAAAAGGAACTAAGCTAGCTATGGTTCACTTATACAATAAGATCTACATCGATAATCATGTTTTCTATACCTCCTACAATGAAGGAAAGGTTCTCAGCAGTGAACCGTTGCCTCATCCTTTGGTTAAGCTCGTGAAGGACTATTTTGCCGTATTGCCTGGTTTTGATGATTTGCTTGCGAAAACCTACAGTGGTTCGGTTGAAAATTTTTGGTCTGAGATGGCATCCAGAGATAAAAATAGTTCATTTACATTGTATGTTGATATGAAACTCGAGCTTAGATTGAAAATTTCGCTATGGAAATCAATATTCGCTCAGCCTGATATTGGTAGACTTCATTGGCTGCATAAATCAAGTGTCCTTGAAAGACGTTTGAGAGCAATTGAATATTCTCAAGTAATTAAAAGATCTCGGGAAGAAATTGCAAACGAATTGCCATTCCTTTCGTTGGTCGAGTTTACTCAAATTTATGAGTCGACCCAGGCGTCCGATTTTTTAAGGAGTCTACCTCGCGAATCCTTGTCTTTTGAATATCTATTAGCTGATTTTTATTTTAATGGTGGTTCAAAGTATTCAGCCGATTTTAAAAGCAAACTGGCCAATATTGCTTGGCGAGCTTGGTACAGTGATATTTCCATTTTAAGAGAAGATTTGTTAAATTCGATTCACAATTTGAATGGCATTTATCCCGACGCGGGCCTTGAAATTTCTGCGCCTGAAAACTACGAATTAATTCTTAAAAATTTCCCTATGACCCAATGGCTCTTTGACCCCGATTTCAATAAGGACACCGCCTATTTAACGCCGCTAAAGTATGACGTTTCGGTCTTTACATTGCCGTATAAAAAAATATTTGAATTTCTTACCAAAGACGAAAATGCGTACGAGGCAATTCAAAAGCGATTTTTGTTACCCATTGATGACCCTGTATTAAAAACCGAGCTATTATTCAGCGGTAAATATGAAGAATTTTTGGAAATGTCGATAGATCAAAAATTTTCTTCAGTGTATTCTAATGGTGCTCTCTCTGGTAAGACAAATTCGGCTTTGCTTTCACTTATTTTTGATCATGTTCGTTCGGGAAAAAAAAGTCAGCTTTGTGACTTTCAACTGATTTGAAAAAAAATCCAACCTGACTTTTTATCGACAAACTTTAATCCAAATGAAATGTTAGCATCTGCTATGACTGGTTCCATTACCCCCATTATCAAATGGGATTTGGATTGAACGATTGGTGAGCTAGGTTTCCAATCATTGTTTCCCGGAGAAAAGAAGATAGTCTCTAGTGGATTTGGATTTTCTGGCAAGACAAAAACTGTTCCCGGGGTCAAAATAATTTGATTTTCATTTTTAGTTTTTGGAATTGAAATGGAGACTTCTGGACTAGAGTCGGGGACACTTATAAATTTTGCTCCAAGAAGCATAGCTGAAACTGCGTTTACAAAATTTCTTCTTTTCATGAGTTTAGTATAGCGGTATTCTTGCTGGGGAGACAATCTGATTTTATATTGGACTCCGATAATTCGAGGCCTATGTTGAGATTTAATCAAAACGGTATGTCGACTCTTCAAATAGTCATAATGAGTGGCGTGCTGTCAGTCGTCTTTGCCGCTGTTGCCAAATTGGTGGCCCTTAATCGAAACATGTATAATGAAATTACTTCGGTATATAATATTGACGAAGTAAATTCCCAAATATTTATGCAGTTATTGGACAGAAATGCTTGCATTCAAACTTTCAGTGCGATTGCAAAGGCAACGCCCTTAGCCAATATTGTAAATGTAAAAGATGCCGGTGCTACAAATGTTTTTACGGACGGGTTGCTCTATTCCAGAATTGTAAGAATCGAAAGTATGACTGTTTCAAACTATATCCAGGATGTACTAAATATTGAACCTTACAATGCAACGTTTGATTTAACAATTTTGTATAGCTATCCCTATGGCGAAGGCGGCGCGAATAGAAAAAATAGTGATCGCGTATTTCAAATTCGTACCGTGGCACCAGCCGGGCCGGCCCCATGGAGTGATGGTGCGTTTTTGAGTGATGCTATTAATGGTTGTGTGTCGGCGGGGGCTCTGGCCCAGGCCGGATTAGGCAGTTTCAGTAGTTTTATTGTGAAAACGGGTGCTGACACTAAAAATTCAAATTTAACGATGGCGGCCAATACTGGGGCGACCAATAATAATATCATAGTTAACGGGGATGCCCTATTGACGGGGCAATTCATTATATCAGATAGAAACTCAAAAGAAAATATTCAAAAAATAGAAAATGCATCGACGATTGTTGAAAATCTAAAACCGTATAAATTTAAATGGAAAAATAACGGAAGAACTGGTTATGGATTTATGGCCCAAGATTTGGAAAAAGAACTTCCCGAGGTCGTTGGTGAGTTTTACGATGGTGGGTTAAAGGGTGTTCAATATGGATCAGTTGTTCCAATTTTGTGGGAGGCTACTAAGGAAATGGAATCTCAAAACAAACTCAAAACGAAATTAATATCGGAACTTGAAAATCGAATGGATAAATTGGAAACGAACGAAAATAAATGACGGGGCAATTTTTTTGAAAAATAATCGTGGATTCAGCCTAATAGAAGTAATGGTTGTCACCGTTTTAATGGCAATTATTTCAATGTTGTCTGGCGTTTTAATATCATCCCTGCAGTCAATGATGGTGGGAACTTCACGCCAATTGATGGTGGATGAAATTCATGCTCAAATTGTTCTTGCTATTTCTGATCCCAGTGCCTGCTTTCAAACATTTGGAGGGGTTACCTACACTGGGGCTGTCAGACCGGTTCCTCAAATTGTAGATAGTTTTGGAAATGTTAGATTTGTCTCAGGAGGCGGACCCTATAATCAAATTATTACAATTCAATCATTGACGGCGAATAACTTTGTCGTCGGCGCAAATGCAAATGTCCCGGCTCCCTATAATGGACGTTTCAATTTAGTTGCCACCTACCGTTATACCTTGGCCAATGGATTTGTAAAAACCGTTACCAGGGTAGCCACGGTTACGACACGATCTAATACAAATTGGGCAGGTGGAAATTTGGCCTATGACCCAGCGGTAGCCGGCCAAACCGGCTGCTCGGCAAATGCTGGAGTCGCATTTGGCTTTGATACCGCAACGGGATCTTATATGTCTCGAAGGGTCGCCGACACCAAGTTTGGAAATCTTACTATCAATGGTAATTTTGAAGTTCAAGGTATTACGACTATTAGCTCTGAAGCATTGACTGTTTCAGATCGACGATTAAAGTATGATTTGCGGCCGATTGATATAAACCCAAAACTCTTAAGCCAAATGCGGGGCTATAGTTTTAAATGGAAATCAACGAAATTGAAAGATGCCGGCTTTATTGCCCAAGAGGTAGAAGATTCTTTTCCTGAAATTGTTAAAAATGGAAATGGCAAGGAAGGTTACAAAGCTATTAACTATTCATCAATTGTTCCTCTGCTAGCCCAATCTTCAAAATCATTGGTTAAACAAAACCACTCGATAGACATCGATATAGACAGGTTAGGAAAAGAGTTAACAAAAATGGAACAAAAAAAGGGGGATATGTAATGCAAAAACTATCAATGCTAGCAAATTTATTATCGATAGGGAATATTGCAGAAGCTGTAACCACATTGAGATCTTGTACAATAAATGGTACCGGCGGTCTCACCGTCGCTGGTGGCGGCACTGATTTGTGCGTAAGTAACGATGGCGCAACGGCCAGCGGGCAATTTATTGCAAATCGAGTTTGGAATGCCGTTTGGAATGATATCGCCGATTTTCAGCTTGTTTGTGATGATGTGGTTTTTGGAAAATGCTATTTTGATACGTTTGACGGGGCGAAAATTTGCACGGTTCGATGTCAGAAAAGTGTTATCGGAATTGCAACAAATACATTCGGTATGGCTGTAGGACAGGGCCGATATGAAAAACAAGTCCCCATTGGAATTTCTGGCTGGGTATTGGCGTTTGTAGATAAAATTTACGAGCCAGGCACCCCGTTAACAAATGACGAAAAAGGAAATTTAACGGAAATGACATTGGAAGAAAAACAGTCCTACCCAGAACGAATTGTAGCGATCTACAAAAAACCGGAATATGACGAATTCTTTGGAGTCGAAAGTAAAAAGGTAGAGGTTAATGGCCGACATTGGGTTAAAATTAAGTAATAAAGGCGTCTCTGTAGTTGAAGCACTAGTTTCTATTTCATTGATTGGCCTATTGGCTTTATCAATGCAGTATTTTACTTCAATAACGATGACGAATATTAAAGTCATGAGGACAGAAGCCTTTGCTAAAATATTTACATCAAGTATTTCCGAACTATTCAATTCAGCTTTGATTTGTAAAAATTCGATGGTTCCGCAGAATCCGATCGCAAATGGGGACGTACTGACAAGAATTAAAAATAAAGCAAATACCGCAGATCTATTGGTATTTCCATTGGCGGGATTAAATAATGGCGAAGTAACTCTTCAAAGTGCTAAGGTATCCAATTTTGTAAATAACTCGGGCAATGTCCGATTTAATCTTGTTCTCACCTATAAATATGCATCGATGATTCCCAATCAAGATATGGTGAAGTTGATTCCCATGCAGGGAACTGTGGATGGGGGTTTGAACATATTAACGTGCAATGCCGGGCGTGGATTTAATCCAGACAATTTATTTATTCGCCTTGGCCTGGCGGGAACGCCATTCAATGAAATAAAAACTGGAAATTTAAGAATTATAGGAAATTTGAATTTCTTGGGAAATGCAGGAAGTCTGAATCGGCTTCGTGTAACTGATCCTCGAGTTGCGGTTTTGCCAGCCTTGGTTGGCCAAGGCGGCACTATTTTAATTCCTTCAGATAGATCGCTAAAAGAAAATATTGAGCCTTTAATAATTCCCGAAAATATGGGCGAAGGAATGAATGCCTATCGGTTTAACTACATTTCATCTGAAAGAAAATCCATTGGTTTTTTAGCACAAGAAGTGCAAAAGAAATTTCCCGATTCCGTTACACGATCTATCGATGGCCAATTAGCGGTCAATTACAATTCGCTACTGCCGCAGGTTTGGGAATATCACAAGCGAGTGATGGGTGAAAACCTTGATTTGGGAAAAAGAATTTCCGAATTAAAAAAACGGATAGAAAAAAATAGAAAGTTGTGAAAAGAAAAACAGGCTTTCGTTTAAAGGAAACGAAGTAGTATCCTTTTGAAACATACATAAAAAAAATTTCGATTCCCGTTTCAAAGTGAAACATAAAGCGGTTGTTTTTTAGTCAAATAATTGAATTTTTATTCGAATTTTCATATAGTTATATTGGGGGACGAATGAATGTAAATTTAATTTCTCTGTGCCTCTTTATATTCGTAAATCTGCAAGCCTTTGGTGATGCGTGCAATGTGGCGATTCCAGTCGGCTGGTGTACACCGATGCCTTGTGTTTATCGGTACAGCCTGCCTGCTCAAGTTGATTTCAGCACATTTACAACAATTCCTATAAGATTAAATAATGCAGTTATGAGTCAGTCGTGTTTGCCAGAATTTGTAATTGGAACTTTGCCCGTTACCAGCTCGGGTGACATCGCGGTGATTGGAAATTTTC
>JAYVPD010000054.1:0-9117 GCA_043757515.1 Pseudobdellovibrionaceae bacterium | reverse complement strand
CTACAGAAAAGTATTTTCATCTTGGCTATGGTCATCACAGATGTCTTGGTGATTATGTTTCCATGGTTCAGGTTCCTGAAATCATTGCTGGAATTTTGTCTCTTCCAAATATCCGTAAAATGCCAGGTGCTTTTGGTGAACTTGATTTCAACAAATGGACAGATCGCAAATTGCTAGCAAAAGACAATTCTGACACGTCATTCCCCGAAAAAATGGTTCTAGAATATGATTCCAGTGCCACGCGCCCATTGACTCCCAAGAAACTTGAAATCCAAGACCAAGATTTTTCCTACGAAGCCTACTTAAATGATTACGATCGCAATCATTTTCATGGATGTATGTCGGGCTGGAATATTTCACAAGATAGCAAAGGCGAGCTTTTCT
Organism: Pseudobdellovibrionaceae bacterium; assembly: GCA_043757515.1. Classification (GTDB taxonomy): domain Bacteria; phylum Bdellovibrionota; class Bdellovibrionia; order Bdellovibrionales; family Bdellovibrionaceae; genus UBA2316. The sequence continues at coordinate 8,733 of JAYVPD010000054.1, read as the reverse complement.
ATAGTCCGGACGGCACGGCCAAACCTGGTTACTATCCAGTACAATCTCGGTACAAAACGAAAGTCACAGATTTTACAGGTCAGCAAGATATGTTAAAAAATATAAAAGAATCAACTGGAACTAAATTTAGCAAAATCAAATCACTTTTTAATTCTACGATTCGAGCATCCCAAGCGTATTCAACTAATATGCGTGAAGAAGGCAACGATTTACTCTATTGCCGACTTCCAATGAAATTTCAGGTATGTTTTGAAAGTGAAGCCAATAAAATTAAAGGCTTATTTGGCAAAGCACAAGTAGAGTTCGACATTGCAAAGGGTGAAAATAATATTCTTGCAACTGTTAAACGTGCAGCGGGCGATAACAATCAAGAATTAAGAGATCGAACAGAGCTAGGTGATCAACAGATGACTGACAAGCACCGTGAAATTTTTAACAAATGTTCAACTTTTGCAGATTTAACTCAAACTGAAAAGTCGTTTTACGAAAATCGATATTTTGGCAAACAGATTAATGAAAGTGAATTGAGCTTAAGCCAATCGAAGCGTGATGCTCGATGGAATAAAACATTTTGGCATGAAGAGTATTTCAGTGCTCAAGATCGTTATTACACTCGCGGCAGCTATGCTAACCCATTGGGTTGGTTAAAAATGAATGAGCCACAGGTTATCGATTTTTATGTCCGTCTGAACTTTACTTTTAGAACTTGTGTAGGCGACGAAATCAAGAAAAGCCTTGGCAAAGTAAAACGCTGCGAAGCCTATGCGACGTGCGTAAATGGTGTTTACAATAATCTTACTTTTAAATATGAAGGTGCGCTTTCACCTTATGAAAGAAAAGCTTACAATCAAATCGTGTCTTCAGGTGCACCCTGTGAGAAGGACTAATGAGTATTGGAATTGCGGTATTAACCGGTTTAGTTTGTTTGATCCATTTCTATATTATGTTTCTAGAAATGGTACTTTGGGAAAAGAAGCGCATTCGCACAATCTTTGGTCTATCGGCTGAATTTGCGAAACAAACACGAATGATGGCATTCAATCAAGGGCTCTATAATGGGTTCTTGGCGGCTGGTTTACTTTGGACTTTTATAATCGTAGAAGCCCAAATGGCGTCGCACATTCGCCTTTTTTTCTTAGGTTGTATAGTTGTAGCCGGTATCGTGGGCGCACTCACCGCTTCCAAACGGATCCTATGGATTCAAACTGTACCCGCACTGATCCCGTTTATTTTAATTTTGATTAATGGAACTACTCTTTAGGAGACGTTATGAAAACATTTACGTTTTTAAGCACACTAGCAATTTTGTCGGCAATGCCAATGGTTTCGTTGGCCCAATCAAGCCAAGAATGCCAAGCGCAGGTTTACAAATTCGGTAAAAATTCTGATGGATCGCCGCTTACAGCCGTTTCTAAGCCAGCCAGAGATAACAATAAAAACTGTGTGATAAACACTCCGACTGGACTAGCTGGAAATGACTTAGCTGACTTCAATCATCTATCAGAAGGCTCCGATGTTTATCCTTACGAATGGTTTATGTCCTTAAAGTCATTTTCCTTCGCCGATCCTGACGGCAAAAAAACGGTATATTTTCATACTTCTTTAGATAAAAACTTTGGATTTATGAAAGCCCACTCTTTGGATTCCGTAAAATTAGTCAACGGTACACCGCGAAAAATTCAATATCTAGTTCCCTATGTGGGCCTAACGGCCTCTTGGACAAGTCAACGCACGGACAATAAGATCGTTGATGAAATGAATGATGTTTCTAAATCAGCCGATGCTTTTTTAAGATATGAAAAGGCGACTGGTCAAATGAAAAAAGAAGACCAGATCATAAAAGAGGTAACAGATGTGAACGGTAATAAAGTTCAATCGATTCGAATGGTTGGTACCAACTGCTCTTTATGTCACTCGAGCGCTCTGACCTATGCAACCAATCGCGCTGCTGAACATGAAACGCCAGAATTTAGAATTCAAGGTGCGCCTGCGATCGTAAATATGCGTGGATTTTTTCGCGATTTAATCGCCTCAACAATTGTAATGTTCGTTCGGGGAAATGCAATGGAAGAGTTTTTAACTGATATAAAAGCCAAGAACCCTAAACTTTCACATATCAATCCTAAAAAAGATGCCAAGGAAGTAATGGAATATTTTTGTAAGGAAGTCGCGAACGAATCTAAAACTCGAGGAATTCTTGGGAATTTAATTGTAAGATCGTCGTTGACTTGCAAAGGGGCCGAGCTCTTGACAATGTTTAGGGCAGCCAAACTGCAAGATCGCGAACGCCTGTACCACGCTAGAGATGCTGTCCGCAAGGCCCTTGCGTTGCTGGTAAGAAAAACTTATAACTTTAAAGAGGAAGATAAACTGGGCAATCTCGATTACCAAATTAAATACATGGCGACGATGGGAACTGGCATGAAACCGCCAATGGAAGAAACCATTCCTGGGTTTGGACGCACTGATGCATTTGGTAGAATTTCAAATTTAGTTTTAAGAGGCGAAAACCCAGTAGACAACACGGCGCCTGTATCCTTGCCTTGGATCTGGGGTTTGAAATACATGGGCAATTTGCATTACAATAGTAATTCTAATTCCGTTATTTTACGAAATGTGGGTCAATCATTGGGTTTGGGCGCTGTGATCACAAGCGATAAACTTGACACTAATATCAACGTGCACAATTTAGATCGCTTAGAACATTTGGTTCACAAAATTAAAGTTCCAGAATGGAATGATGTTTTCAAATCAGTTTTGAATAAAGATGATGAAACTCACTATCTTTCTGAATTTGAAATCGATAGGGATCCGGCTCGCTTAAAACGAGGATATGATATCTACACCAAACAATGTGCTAGTTGCCACGAAAGTAACAAATTCGTAGGGCCGGCAAATTCCCTTCGTGAATATAGAATGCTTCCGTTGTCTGGTGGCTATGATACGTTCAGCCCAAACACTGATCCACACGCTGCTAAAAATGCTATTATTCCTGTAAAAGTTGAAAATAAATTGACCCGCCAGCTTGAAGATATTGCGTTTGAAACCAAAATATTCGATGATGTTGGTGCCATCAAAGCCCGTTATTACAGCACATATGGAATTCCTAGCGACAAACAGGCAGAAATGGAATTTCGGGATCTTCGCGGTTTAGAATTTTTCCGGGATACATTACTTGGCTCTAAGGAAAACAAACGAGGCAATGACTACGGGCAATGCGCTGAAGGCCTTGGCTATAAGGCGCGCCATCTTTCAGGTGTTTGGGCTACCTCGCCTTATCTTCACAATGGATCCGTTCCAAATATGATGTTGCTTTTAACACCGGATTCCAATCGACCGAAATTTTTTAACGTTGAATCCAACCAGTTTGATCCAAAAACTCTTGGATTGAAAAACTGGGAACGCCCTGAAGGCAGTGATGTACCGTGCGATAAAAAGAAGCCACGTGAAGAACACATTTGTTTTGCCACTAACGAAATTGGGAATTCAAATGTTGGCCATAACTGGGGTACTAAGCTGAGTGAAAATCCAGAAGAAGATTTAAGCTTGAAAGAAGACCTAATTAACTTTCTAAAATATTTACCACCAGAGCCTGAGTATTCTTGGAATTCTCAGTCTAGTTACTAACTTTATCCGAGATCAGCATCTTTTTTAATCTGAAGATGCTGTTTTATAAAACTATTCTCAGATTTGCTCAACGTCGGATCGGCATTCAATGCATCTGACGCATAGGTTCTAGCCTCGATTAAAATATCCTGATTCTTCATTAAATCAGCAATTTTAAAACTAACTAAACCAGACTGCTTTGTTCCTAAAAATTCACCCGGTCCGCGAATTTTTAAATCAAACTCAGCTATTTCAAATCCATCAGTGCTTTTTTCCATAAAACCGACGCGCTCTTTGGACTCTTCGTTTACTGCATAGCCCATGATCAAAACACAAAAGCTTTTATGTTCACCTCGGCCCACGCGTCCACGCAGCTGATGCAGCTGCGAAAGCCCGAACCGCTCAGCATGTTCAATAATCATTATGTTTGCATTTGGGACGTCAACACCGACCTCAATTACGGTTGTAGATACAAGCACATCATATTCTTTATTTTTAAATGCTAACATGGTTTCTTCTTTTTCAGACGACTTCATTTTCCCGTGCAAAAGGGCCCATCGTATATCTGGAAAGAGGCTTTTTAATCGTTCAAATTCTTCAGTAGCATTTTTTAAGTCGATCTTTTCACTCTCTTCTACCAAAGGAAAAACAATGTACCCCTGCCGGCCTTTTTCTATTTGTTTTTTCAAAAAATCCAAAGCTTGAGATTGCTTGTTTTGAAAAACAACTCGCGTCTGAATCGGCATTCTTCCCGGCGGCAGGTCTTTGATTAAAGTCACATCTAAATCGCCAAAAACTGTCATAGACAACGTTCTTGGGATGGGGGTCGCTGTCATAACTAAAAAATGCGGAGAGGCCCCCTTTGCTTTCAATTTTGCGCGTTGATTGACACCAAAGCGATGTTGTTCGTCGATCACGACTAAACTCAAACTTTTAAAACGGACTTCATCTTCAATTAATGCGTGAGTCCCAATTAGTAAATCAATTTGGCCAGCGGCCAGCCGTTCAAATAAATCTCTGCGTTCACTCGCTTTTGTCTTACCCGTTAAAATCGTTATATTTAATCCGTGGCCCGACAAATAATTAAGAGCATTTTTATAATGTTGATCAGCCAATATTTCGGTGGGTACCATTAGGCAACTTTGATAGTTATTCTCTTTCATTAAAACAGCGGCCAAAAAGGCAACCAGTGTTTTTCCACAACCGACGTCCCCTTGAATTAGCCGATGCATTGGATGACCTTTTAAAAAATCCGCCTCGATATCTTTAACGGCATTCAGCTGCCCGTTGGTCAGCTGAAACGGAAGACTCCCTATTACGTTTTTTCTAATTTCACCCAGAGTTTTGTAAACCGGTGAGTTTTCTTTTTGCAATCCCAGTTTTTTCGAAAATAAAAAAACCTCAAGCAGAAAAAATTCTTCAAATATCAATCGCCGATGAGCGGCACTTTTCATTTCCACAAATTCTGAATATTTGTCTTTATCAGGGTAATGAACCGATTTAATTGAATCAAAATAACCTTTTAATTCTGCTTTTTGCCGAATCGATAAAGGAATAGGATCAAATTTCAGGTTCTCTACATTCTTAGCTAGCTCCGCAAGTGCAAATCGTATCAGCTTTTGCCACTTGAAACTGCTAATGCTTTCCATTTCTACGTATACGGGAATGACTTCGTCTTGAAGCTCTTCTTCGGGATCAATGTCACGCAGATCGGGATGATGAAATTCCAATCGTCCACGGTAATCAATCACTTTGCCAACTACGCGAATTTCTTGAAATGGTTTGAATCGTTCAAAATACCCTTTGTAGGGGACTCTAAAAAACTTGCAGTGGATAGCGCCGGTTGAATCTTGAAGTGTGATATCATAAATACGCCGACTGGTTCGCCCCAAAGGGATGGCTTGGACTTTGACGAGGTGGGTTTTTAAGCTGACCAATTGATTTAATTTTAGCTGATTAATTTTAATTCCGCTGCGACGATCTTCATAGGTTCGGGGGTAAATTTCGATCAGGTCTTTGACCGTCTTTACCCCATTCTTTGATAAAATATCACCCAAAGCCGGACCGACGCCTTTTAAATACTGGACCGGAGTCTTGAGCTCTAACGGAGGTGTTTTGCCCTTCATCGGGTTGACTCTTGGTTTACTAGAATCCATTGGATCGCGCTTCTTTCATCAAAAATAATTTAAAACTATTCTGGACATTTGTCTCTAGTTTTTAAATTTCAATAATGTTTAAATAAGGTATGGACATCAATCAATTTTTTCGAATCCGACTCAGCACCCTCAGACCAGAAAAGATCACTACTTTTGACATTTATGTCTATGTTGACAGTCGAATGGTGCTGTACCGTAAAGCGGGCGATGCCTTGCAATTAGATAAAATTGAAACGATGCATGCTAAAGACAATGGAAATTCATTTTTCGTCAAATTGGCCGACCGAGACACCTATCGCGCTTGGGTCAAAGCCGAAATTAATTCAACTGAAATTGACAACAAAGACAAGGCTCTTATTTTGCGAGAGTCTTCGATCGCTATTATGGAAGATCTTTTTGAAAATCCAGATGTAAATAAAGCGCTCGATGAATCCAAACCCATTATCACTGATTTTATTAACTTCATGGACAATGCCCCTGAAAGCGTCGGCTATTTATTGAGTTTATCAGGACATGATTTTTACACGTACAATCATTCTTTGGATGTCAGTATTTATGCACTGGGACTTGGGCGAGTGTTGGGCTTCAACCCAAAGGACCTTGAAGAATTGGGTGTCGGCTGTCTATTTCACGATATCGGCAAGCGAAACGTGGCCCTCGAGATATTATGTAAAAAGGGACCCTTGGACGATGCTGAATGGGAACAGATGAAACGGCACCCTCAATACGGCTTAATAATCTTAAATCAAAATCCAAATATCTCCGATGCCATAAAGGCTTCGTGTTTTGAACACCATGAATCATGGGCTGGAAACGGCTACCCTCAGCAGATCACGGGACCTGAAATTCACCCTCACGCCCGCATAGTCGCTATTTGTGATACCTATGATGCTATGACTACCCAGCGTTCCTACAATGCTCCGATGAAGCCCTTTGAAGCCCTCACCATGATGAGGGACAAGCTTTCTGGACGCTATGATCCTGATATGCTTAGGGCTATGCACTCGGTTTTATTTAAAATTCAAGTCGCTGCTTCTTAGGGGAATCACCATATCAGGAAAAAGACTGGCTTTAAGCCAACTAAAGCTTAGACGAGCGCCAAAAGGTAATTCGAGACATTCGACTTAACCCGGATGGAACGCCTAATAAAATGTTTACTTCGGTTATCGCTCGAATTGCCGAACTTGCATCCAATAATCCTCCATTAACAATAGTTTTTGAAGGTGGCGACCCGAAGGGCCTGATGAATTAACAGTTATGTTGGGTAAAGTGTTTGGGATTTCTGAAATTGCTCACCCGAATGTTCGTAAAAACCGATTCTATTTTTATTTTTTTAGCGCTTCTGACATCTCAATTACAAATTGTTGTTCATCGGAAGTTAAATTTTTTTGTGATGAAACTTTTGCCAATTCCTTGCCTAGTGCGTTCATCAGATCTTGTTTTTCATGAAAAACAAGATCCTTAGATCTGTCTATAGATACGGCATCTATATTTTTGAACGATTGAGACTCAAGTTGGTATTGCAATCGGCCAGCATCCAACGCTGTAGGTGACAACATCGCAATCATTGTCCACAAAGCAGAATTCCTAACATTTCGATAATGCTTTAAATACCAGTTTAGAGATAACTCCACCCCGTAGTTCCGGGCCAATAGACCACGCAGTTGATTTGGCGATGTATCCAATGCGTCCGCATATTTTTGATTTAAGTGAGCTGATCGTACAATTCGATAGGGACTAAACCACAACCAGTTCAAAAAGAATCGCTTCATTTGTCCAAGCCCCAACGCCTCATTCCTGCCTGTCGGCAATTTTAAATCTACAGTTTCTGAAAGCAGATTACTTGAATGAAATATTTGATATTGAGATTCAATAATTTTTTCCCAGTTATCAATAAGCTCTTGGGAATACCCTTTTCGACTTTTCAAATATACTGCCATCGTACGAAGGGGTCGCATTTCGGGTTCAAATATTAACCCTATCGCCAAAAATGCCTGCTCCATCGCTTCTTGTTGTTCGATTCGGATGAACTGACCCACCCAATTCGGCGAGTTGACCCACCGGATGGCGACAGAACTGCTGTTTAGTTCAGCTCTTTGTTTAATTCAATACTTTTTCCTTTAGGCAAATTTTGTGCGGCTAATTTTTCACGGTACGATGGCCCTATCAGCTGTATTTTTTGACTTGGGTTTTTCAAGCGATCAACGATCGCCTCTGCGATTACCGGATCTTCAAATAACTTCAACCATCCCAGGGGATCCACTTGTGAAGTCACGATCACCGGTCCTTTTTTTGCGCGAGCCTCAAGAAGTTCAACTAATACATTAGCTTCATCGTGTGTGTAGTTTCTTAAACCAAAATCATCTAATATTAAAACTTGAGTCTGATTCAGTTTATTTAAGTATCCTAACATCTTTCCCGCAGCCCGGGCCATTATTACTTCTTCAAACATCAAGGTCATCGGCAAGAACATCACCGATAGTCCCGCTTCGCAGAGCTTTCTGCCAAGTGAGATCGCTAGGTGCGTTTTCCCCGCGCCAGTCTTTCCAAGTAATAGTAAATTTACTTTTTGTTTTATAAACTGTAATTGCATCAACTCTTTTACTTTTGGCTTTGTTAGTCCACGATCATAACTTAAATCGATATCCTCTAAGTCCGCCTGGTGCCTGAACTTGGCCCGTTTTGCTAAAGACTTTGCTAGTCTATCTTTTCTGAAGTTCTTCTCGTCTTGCAAAAGTAAATTTAAAAACTCTAGCGGATGAAGACTACTGCGAACCGCTTCGCTCGCTCTTGTTTCATAATTTTGATGCAGTCCAAACAACTTCATCTCGTAAGCTAACTGTCTTACTTGCTCATTCATTTTTTCTCCTTTTATTCTGTTGGTTGATTTCGTAAATAACTCTGATTTAAATCTCTGATCGGCGCCACTGAACACAGTTTCCCGCCGCCAGATTTGTGGAACATCGCCGCT
>JAYVPD010000053.1:0-9174 GCA_043757515.1 Pseudobdellovibrionaceae bacterium | reverse complement strand
TCCCGCTATTGACTCTATTTACCTGCCGGAAGGCCTTGATGATTGGCGGTCCCGGTCGCGGGAAAACAACATCATCCGTTTTGATGGCCGTCTTGGGTGGTATGCCTCCAGACGAAATTCGTAGATCCATATTGCGAGGCCACCCTCAATTGAGCGTGAGCGATTTGCTAGGGTCGCCACTGCCGTCAGATTTAGTTAAAGCAGAAGATGCAAAACATATTAAAGTCAGCTGGCGCCATTGGATTTCAAGTCGTGTGAAAATAATCGACGAATACAATCGTATTCCCACTAAAACCCAGTCGTCCTTGCTTTCGTTAATGTCAGATGGATATGCCGAAATGTTTGATCAATATGTTTATTCAGGCAAATCAAGTTGGTTTTTGACGGCGAATGACGATGCTGGCGGAGGTACATTTCAGGTTATCGATGCATTGAAAGACCGAATCGACGTTGTGGTTCGTGCGGTTCCGTTTAATTCTGGATTTATTGATGTTTTGTTGTCGCGAATAGAATCTGGGGTCAATCCAGAAGATGTCGTTCCCCAAGATGTTATCTTTTCTGAAAATGAACTCAAGTTAATTGGTCAAGAAATTCAGAAAGTTGTAGTTCCCAAAAATGCGTTAGATCAATTGGGTTTCTTCCTTGGCCAGCTAGATTTTTGTCAACGGGCGTCCCCGGATTTTGAATACCTATCAAAAGACACCTTACATTTAAGTGGGCGCACCGTTGCTTCAGTTTGCAACGAAGATTGTCCCTTAGATAAAAAGCAACATCTGTGCACCCAGACTGAAAATGGGGCCTCGGCACGGGCTTATATGACGTGTCTTCATTTTGCAAAGGCGCTGGCCTATTTTCGCGGGATGAAAGAAGTAACCTGGGAAGATTTACGGCAAATCGTACCTTGGGTACTTCACGAAAAATTGAAGCCTAATCAGCGAAGCGCTTTTTTTGAAAGCGAAGACAATCAGATGCTATTACAAGATCGCGTGGCATGGATTCGTAAAATGATGGATCAATCAGCGTTGCAATATGTGGCGACTGAAAAAATTCGGATTCAGATCCAGCAAAGCAAAGATCTACTAAATAAGGGATTGGACGGCGTTACTCTGGTTGAAGTAAAAAAGCGTCAGGAGCAAATCCTAAATTTAATTAAAGAATTGGGCGAACGATTTGAGTTTTCTGGGTATTCTTACGAAATGTTACAACAATTGAAATCGTACTACAGCCGATATCAAAATTACGCCCATTGGGCAAAATCATCGGAAAAATGACGGGTTTTACCGCTTTTCAGCAGCTTGAAGAACAATTCAAAAAGCCATTTGCTCGGTGGAGTCCGGCCGCATGGAATTCTTTGGTTACTTTAGTTTTGCCTACTGTTTTGCCCGAATTAAAAAAGCAACTTAGTGACACGGAATCCAGCGCAGTTATTGAAGGTTACCTTAAGTTAGTCGCGCAAGGAATTGGCCGGGGACATTTATTTCCTCACGGCGAAAATATTTTTCCAAATTTTTTCATTTTTTCTTGGGAAAAATTAGTTCCTCGGTGGTTAATCCAAAGTTCCACGGTGACTGAAAAATTAGAGGTAATGGCAAGGCTCTGGAATCTTTCCGAGTCCCTTAAAGAGCAACCGGCTTGGATTGAACACCTTTTAATTGCCGGTTTAAATTCGTCAAGTCGAATGGACGATATCGCTGTCGAATTGCAAAATATTAATTCGTTGGTAATGGAAGCAAAAACACCAACTTTGACTCCGCAGGATAAAATCGAAAATTTTAGATATGTTTCGATCGATTTTCCAACCTCCCCATTTTTTTTGCCCCATCAAATTATCGTTGAAGCGCCAGGGTTGCTCGCCGTTTCCGGATTAAAATTTGATAATGAAAAATTAATCGAGGAAAACTTCTATGTGTTGCTGCGACCCACTCCAAAAGTATTTACTCAAAATTTAAAACTGCCAAGTTCGAATCCTATCGCCCGCGTGGATGCCTTTAGCGACTTGGCAGGCAAAATGTCAGAAACTATTCCACTCGAACTTGAAAGTTATGCAGTAGGGGATCGCTTTGTTTCTATCGTATTCAAAGGGTCTCAACGAATTCATCTTTGGGAGCTGAAATGATTACCGAGATTGAACCGGGTCTAGCCAAATGCTGGCATGTGGCTTTAGACTATTGGGGCACGTCCATTCAGCTATCAGACCCTGTGGATCTTGCGACATTCGAAAAAGATTCTGATAGAAAATCAATTGCCTATATCGATATGAAAAAGCGACAAGTGGTTTACAATAGAGTTTTTTTTGAGAAAAATAAAATTCTTCACTGTTTGCCGGCAGCCTTTGCTCACGAAATTGGTCATCATATTAGATTCCCAGCAACGCAAAAAATTTCAGCCGATTTGATGTTACTTGCTGAAGATCTAATTCCTGGGCTTCCTTTCTATCATTTAAATATTTTTTGGGATTTGCTTGTGAATGAATTTGTTGGTCGTGATTTAGAAATGCAGGGCCAACTAAAAGAGATCTATCTATCCACAGCAAAAGGTCCACTTTCCAATTACTATAAAAACTATTTGGCTATCTATGAAGCTATCTGGAGATGTGAGGGATACTTTGGACTGAATCTTGATCATTCTCTTGTTGCCTATGCAACAAATTTTGCCGATATTTTTTATCAACTTCCTAATTTCCACGAGCAATTTGTTTATTTTTTAAGCCATTTTATTGCCAATTTTCCCTTTAATGATTTGATGGGGTCAAATGAGGATTCTAAAGATCCGTTTCAAGGTGACTCAGAAGGGCCGGACGGTGAAGATTTCCCGGCTGATGGAGCATTATCAAAAGTGTCTAAAAAAGCGATCGAGAAAGCAACCATTAAGGGATGGATAAAAACAGGTGGTGCCGACATTCCTCAAGCCACTAGCTGGAAAAAACTAGCTAATATTTTGGGTCGTCGGCCAGGACATCTAAGAGAAAATGTAGTGTATCAAGCGTCAGTTCGATTTTATAAAAATTATATCGAACAGTTGATATCCCTGATGCCTTCGAAAATAAAAGGATTTGATCCTGAAAACGTAATCCCTTCGGTGCTGGAGGACTGGGACAATTCTGATGATATTCAAAGTATAAATTGGACAGAATCCTATTTAAAATCAGGAACGATGGCGCCGGCTTTTCTTTTAAAACGAGAACTCGTCGCCGACGACCCCTCTAATGACGAGGGTTTTGAAAAACCTCGCTTAGAAGTCTATTTGGACACGTCCGGGTCAATGCCCAAACCCAGTGATGATATAAATATGATGACCGTCGCCGCCTTGGTTTTGGCGACCTACGCTATTCGTAAAAAAGGAGCCGTGCGTGGAAGTGTCTATTCTGATGCTTCAGTGGAATCCGATTGGATGTTGTCGGAAGGAAAATCCAATAGTTTCTTTTTACAATTCATGGGTGGCGGAACTCAGTTTCCCTTTGATGTACTTAGCAAATGGACTAAAGACGAAAAAAAAGTCCATCGAGTTATTATTTCAGATTCGGATTTCATGTACAATGTGGGTGCTAATTTTGAAATTACGGTAGGGGCAATTAAAGCGGGCCTAGAAAATTCTTTAAGCGTAACTTTCCTTTTGCATCGTGTGGCAATGAAAACTTTTAGAAGTGCCTTGGGAAACGAAGTGGTCTCTCATCGTAAATGCCGTTTTATTGAGGTTAAAGAATTGAATGATTTTTTGGGAATTACCACCAAACTTGCACAAGCGATTTTTGGAGAAAAGGAATGATCAAACTAGATGCGTTCCTGAAGGAACTCGATTCGATTGTCCTCAGTGAACTTATTGATGTTATCGCCTATGCTATAATCAATGACCATCTTTTAGATTGCGGCTTTAGACCCTTAAAAAATGAAGAATGGGACGATTTAATTAAAGCTATTCGTCCCAATTCACAAGAGGATACATTGGTGGCCTTGCGCGGCTATCAGGGTCCCTTTACCAAAAAGCAAGTCTCGTATTTGGCCCAAGTTATTAAATTTTCAAGTCTTGGAAGTCAGTCGCGAAATTATTTTAGTACTCAGAAAGGGCGTTCCTTTTCTGATACGGAAACTATTTTAAAAAAGTTTTTTAGTTCCGTTCGAGTGTTGCCGGTAACGTTGATTAAGCAAAACCCCGTTCGCAAAGAAGAGTTTTTCAGAAAGTGGTTTTTTGAATGGAGTTTACCCATTTTGAATCAAACCGAGTCTCAGAATATTGCGCAATTAAAAAAAATAGATTTTGCAAAAACGATTGTGGAAGCAGACGAGGCCGAAAAAAAACTGAACCGTGAAATAGATAAACGAAAAAAAGCAACCGAAGAACTTCAGCGCCAGGCAGCCCAGAATTCATACAATCGAGGAAGTTATGAGTAGATTTCTAATTGAGCACACTGATTTCAAAACCTTGGGAGTGCCTCTAACCAAGGAACAGCTGCCTAAAACTTTATTTCGATTTCCAGGGCCGTGCGGGCTTTCCGATCTTAGCATGGGGAAAATGAAAACGTTGTCACCTTCAGATTTGCCAAACACCTTTTTGTTCAAAGATCGTTATGACTTTGTATCAGAGGGAATTCAATCCTTTGGAGTTTTTACTATTTTAAATCCAGCCGATTTTGATGTCGTTTGCCTTGATGATGAAATATTGAGTGCATTAAACTATGCCCAAGAGGACCGAAGACGCATTTTTTTGGGATCCAACCGACCTGTGCAGGAACGACTGGACTTTCTTTGGATGCCTAGTCAAATTTACAATTTGAAATCGCAGTGGAGTCAGATTTCTGCAGAGAGTTTAAAGGAAATTGTCTTTGATTCAAATTACGAGTCAGAAAGAGAATCTTCCTTCGAATCAGTAAATAACTATATGGAAGAAGTTGGCCAGATTGAAAAAAAACTCGGACCGCTTAGTCAGCCATGGTATTCCTATTCAGGGACGGAAAGAAAAGAAACTTTACAAAAATCGGGGATCCTTTCAAATTGGACCAAATAATGAGAAATGTTCCAGATTGGATACCTTATCGTCCAGCCAGAGATTTGATTCATTTAAAAGAATCTCCATTTTATTTCAATTTACTGCAAAGGCATCAGATTTTTGATGCCGAAAACACTTGGGACGATCGAAATATTAAAGAATGGATCGGTGAAATGCCTATATTGAATCGTTCCTATTTGGGGACAGAATTAATATCTAAATTTTTAGTGGTTAACAAAGCAGAAAAATTGAATCCCGTATGGAGCTCGGGGACTACTGGCCAGGCAATTTGCGTTTATCGAAATTGGAAGGATGATTTGCGATTCTGGAATTTGTTGTTTAATTTTGGCATGGTAGAGGTGGCACCTCAGCTGTCGGTGCTGTTTTTATGTTCACTCGGTGAGGGCCGCGAATACAGATCCCAAGAAAAATTTGATAGTTTTAAGCTGAACCTAGTGCGATTGAATACACATAAAACAGATGAAAGTCGTATTAGTAGTTTACAACCTGATATAATTAGTACGTCCCCAACTGGTTTAGCATGGCTTTTGAAGAATCCAGGCCACTTGCAGAAGCCGGCTCTAAAGTTAATTTATTCAACGGCTCTGCCAATTGATCGAGAACTATTTGGGGCAATTAAAAACAAAACAAAAGCCAGACTCGTTCATGCTTACTCTACAACAGAAACGGGTCCTATCGGTTACTATTGCCCAATAGCGAATCATTATCATGTATTTTCTGATATTTTTTTGGAAACTGTGAACGGATCGGTTTTAGTGTCAAAATTGTTTCCAAGTGCCTTACCCTTGTTACGCTATAAAACGGGTGACCAAGGTGAAATCATAAAAACCAATTGCCTCTGCGGATTCCAAGGTACTTCGCTGGATTCACTAAGGGGCAGAAAAACAGCGTTCGCTGGCAAGGCTGGCCTAGAGTGATAGAGATTTCATAATTTTTTCAATTTCTAAAACTCGCAAATCTAAAGAACCTTTTAAATGGGTAAACCGACAGTTTCTTTTGGAAAGGAATTCTAGGTACCAAGTGTTTTGTCGGCCCCTGAATGATTCATCGACTCGGGTACCATCTTGAACCATTGGAAAATCTGGAGCGCATAAAAAAATATGATCATAATCTAATTTATTGGCCATTTTTTCTAATAGAGGATCAGCCTGATTGAACAAAAAATAGGAATAGCACAAAGTGGTTAAAGGCGAAGTGTCGACGAATAAATACCTGTTGGCATTTATTGTTTGAATACGTTCCCGATCCAAATGAGTTTCTGCAATCACACGCATATCCGAAAACTCCAACTGTCCCGCTTTTTGCTCGTAGCGCGTGCGGCCGTACTCATCGACAAAAACCGTTCTATATCTTTCTGCACACAGCTCGACAAGGGTGCTTTTTCCGGTGCTTTCAGCCCCTAGAAATAGAATTTTTTTTAAAAACGAGCCATAGACTAGGGGCGAAAGAAAACCCCGAGAATTTGGAACATGGCTGCGGACGAGCAAACCAGAAGTTGGAACCTTCGACCTAGTTGGGTCTACGGCAACGTGCTCAACCGTGTGTGTTTGAATCTTGGCTTTAAATAAATGTTCAGACATTTTGATTGCAAATCCTGGCCCGTAGGACTCACTAGTAAAGATAGCTTCCAAAGGTTTTCCAATGAGAGAAATATAAAGTTTGGCTGCAAAAAGGCGTTGATTATCGTCAGTATCTTCGTCCATTGGCAGGGTTTGCATTTCTATTTGTTCGGGAAAAATATCTTTCAAATTTTGATCATCAAAAACAAAAACAATCGCAGTTGGAAATAAAGACTTCAACCAGTAGTGGCGCTTTGCCGTTTCACAGCCTTCATATTGTTTTTTGGTGTAAGAAAATATAATCAGTTCGCTTGAAGTATCGAGGGCTTTGCTAATAAGAAATTCATGCCCTTTATGTAAGGGGCAAAATTTGCCAACTATAAGGGCTCTTTTAAAATTTTTTTCCATGTCCAAAGTCCCCAAAAAGCATTAATTAAGAACAATAAATAAACGAAGCTCGTTAATTTCAAATCTTTTGCCCAATACAAAGGAACCGATACCAGATTAACGATAATCCAAAAGTACCAGTTTGAAAAAATACGGCCCATAAGTAAAAATTGCGCGAGTATTGAAAACATCAAAACAATCGAGTCAATAAATGGAAAACTGGCATCTGTTAATTTAAATAGAAAATAACCATAGGCCCCGGTCGCTGTTATTGCCATCAAGGTCAAAATCAAATGTGTTTTTATGGACTTTTCAGAAATGGGTAGCTCGGACCGATTCGATCCGCCTTTTTCCCAATGCCACCAGCCATAAATGCTGGTAACTAAAAAAAATATTTGAAGTGTAACATCGGCATAAAGCTTAACATCGAAGAACATTATCCCATACAAAATGCAGCCGACTATTCCGGTCCACCAAGTGTGAGCACTGTTTTTTCTTGCATAAAAAACAGAAAGTAAATTAAAGATATTTGAAATTATTTCGAGATTACTCACCAGTCAAGTATGGCGGTTTTAACTATACTAGCAACTAAGAATTGAAAAAAGTTACTTCTTGCTGGAAATAAACTGTTCTGCTTTTTTGTACTGGCTTGGATCGATATAAATTCTGTCTATAACACGGGTGCCTTCATATTTCTTGAAGATTTCGGTTGAATCATTAATGGGTGAAGGTTGGACCCATTTATCATACTGATCTACAACAAATATATCCATTGCCTTATCAGTTGGAGAACCCGAATGATATTTGGACAATCGGGCATGAGAAGACGCATGGATTGTTGAAAAATTCTCTTTTTCCAAAGCCATTTTCAATTCATCCACTCGATCGTTTTCGCCAATTGAGTGGGCTTCAATCAAAACCTTAAATGGCTTTCGCTGTGAAATTCGCTGAGCCCATTGGTTCGAAGAAAGACTCAAATGTTCATACAACTTATAGTCATTGTATTTTGTGTACCTCTGAATGTCGGAAGGCAAAACAAAATCACATTCTGGCGACATTAAGTATTTATTCAGCATTTCTTCATAAATAATGCTCTTGTGATGGAAATAAACCATTAAATGCATATGGTGACGTGATATTAAAAAATCATCGAAGGAATACAAAGCGCGTCGACCTAGCGCGAGATACATTTTTTCATCTTTAATATGTAAAGTCAGATTTTGAATCAGCCATTCGATATCGACTTTTCCATAGTTGGTTCCGCAAAAATAACTATCGCGTTCAAGATAATCCATGCGATCAGCGTCCAGTTCAGAACTGACGATTTGGCTCAGTATTGGACGTACGCTAATACTGCCATCCATAAAGTAGTCGTCTTTTTCAGGAAGTGATTTGTCTATTAAAAGAGCCACATGATACGGAGTAAATTCAAAATTGGTTTTGATGACTTCCGTGATATTGGAGTCCAATAGAAATTTTAAAGTGTAGTCTTCATGATTGGCCTGCCTATCGTTGCCGTCATAGACCGATAGATTCAACTTTGAAAGTAAAGGCATCACTTGCTCTGTAGTGTGGCTCAAAGGGCCATGCCCCACATCATGTAGCATAGCAGCCAATCTGCACAATTGTTTGAATTGATTTTTTTTCGATGGCTTTTTAAACGGGTAAACTCGAAAAATGGAATCAAATACCGTTCCAGCAATATGGCTAACCCCTAGCGAGTGTAAATAACGATTGTGAGTGGCACCCGGAAAACTAAATTCTGAAAAGCCTAATTGCTTGATAGCTCGCAGACGCTGAAATTCTAAAGTGTCTAGAATTTTCACTTCAGGATCAGAAAAATACATCGAGCCATGCAGGGGATCACGAATTTCCATTTATAATATTACCACTTGATTAAAACTCGATAGAGATTAATTGCCACGGTATAAATGGCAGAGAAAACCACTCCCACAAAAATCACGGGCAACCAATATATGATGAATGATGCTAAAATATCCATGCGGATTAGATACTTTGAAGGCCATTAATTATCAATGTTGGAAATCTAAGAGCGAAATCTTTTCAGCAGCAACCTTCGCCAAACCCAATAAAACCGGGCTACGAGTAAAATTAACGGGTCAATGGTCTAGTTTATCTCATTATGACTCAAGTTATTCCAGAGTGTACCGAAATGAGAATAAGCAATAAATCACCCACGGAACCATAACGGTTCCACATCACT
>JAYVPD010000052.1:0-32812 GCA_043757515.1 Pseudobdellovibrionaceae bacterium | reverse complement strand
GTTGGAATTAACCTTCAGACTCTGTTGCCAAAAAAGGTAAATCAGTTCTTACTTAAAGGTCTGGAAAGTTTTGAAACCAAAATGAAAGGTTTTGTAATCGACCAAGCTCAATTTTATGGAGTTGAAACCAGAACTAGCTGCCCTGTTCGCGTCACTCGCAATGAGGAAAGTTTAGAAAGCATTTCACACAAAAATCTATTTCCAACCGGCGAAGGTGCTGGCTATGCGGGCGGCATCACATCGGCAGCGTGCGATGGCATCGATGTGGCAGATAAAATTTTTGAAAAACTTAAGTGATAAATTTGAAGCCCTCACTAAAATTTAGCTAGAAATGCGATAGTTCCAAAAACCCCGCCAAGAATAAAAAGTATAAAAGAAAAAACAAGAAGAAACATGATCTCTCGCTGGCTGTTTTTTTCATCGGAAAAAGGCTTACTTATGACCGTGCTCCATCCGCCAATCCATTGTTTAAAAAACTGTAGTGCCCGTCAATCACCATCTGCAAAGACAGCTTTAAGTTGCGTTAGAATCCACTGTGGGCTAACTTTAAGTTATGAAAAAAGTAGCCCGCTTTAGTTCGAAAACACAAATTCACTTGGCTAGCCAAGCACTTTTGAACGCTGGTATAAAATCTGAAATTGTGGGCTCGCGCGAGTATTCTTCTATAATTATCGGGTCTGATGATGGCCGCTATGATCTGATGGTCGATTGGAGTGACGAAACAGAAGCTCGAAAAATTGTTTCCGAAATTCAGTCACAAGACTCGAAGTCTGATTTGCCTTCGAAGCCAAATACCTATTTAAAAAAAGCAATTGTCTCTGCCCTGCTTGCCTGCGTCTTTTTACCTGTTATTTTTAACTATGTGTCCTTAATAAATCTCTTTGAATATTTGAAAACGGACGTGCCTGCCAACCATAAGAAAATCGCTGCAGTTGGTATTGTACTGTTGCAAATTCCTACTGGGCTATTTATCTACTACTTTATCAGAAATTATTTTGCTTAGTGCCCACCGCCAGGCCCTTGGTCTGATATTTGAGTTGATCTCCAATTTAGCCGATACTATGGTGGGGTGTATTTGCTCAAACTCATACTCAAGTTCTTATTTATTTTACTGCTAACGAAGGCTTCGACCTGTGGTGCTGCTGCTGAATCGGCTGAGTATGTCCGGGGGGTTTGTGAAATCAATTCTGAAACTGAAAATGAAATCAAAGAGTGTTTGCGAGAAACTAGTGAAGATATTTGTGATGACATTCCAGCTGAACAAAAACGAGACTGTTTTGATCGAACTCCACTTGCAGAACAAAAAACTGATTTTATAAACCAATGCGCAATCGGCGGCGTAAACGGGGTAGCCGATTTTTTCAAAAGCATTGGCAGTTTTTTTGCAAAAAATGCAAAAGCAATTTCGTCACCTAAAGAATTTCAAAAAACTGTTCGAACTCAAGCCTATCAAAATTGCGCCTCCGATCTTGAAATAAAACGACAAGAAAAAATCGTTGAAGGTGCTAGAAAGAATCTTAAATACTATGAAGATATGAAACCCTCTATTGACAAACTCAATGTCATGCAAATGCAGTGCGTTTTTCGCGAAATACGCAAAGGACAGCCCAACACGATAGATCTTTCGCTGCCAAAAATGGATCAGTTGCGGGCACTTTATTCTTGTTTGCGTCCGCAGGCACAGACTGAAATCGCCTGCTCGGTGATCGTTCCAGGTTTGGCCAGCGGCGTTGCTGGTGCGGCACTTCTAAAAGCAGCAAAAGATTTACTCTTTATGCGTCGTTTAAGCAAAGATGTAAAAATCGCCCTTGGCGATCGTATCGAAAAACTTCGAAAAGAAGGCAAATTAACTCCGGCTGAATTAAAATCAATCGAACATCAGGAAGATCTTTTAAGTTATTTTAAATCTCGGGGTGTGGCGCAGCTTATTGAAAAATACAAAATCGATACCAAATCTATGGTCGATGGAATTATTGATTCAGATTTAGGAAAACTCGATAAATACAAAGTTAATTTGTCAGTGAAAAGCGAAGATTCAAGTTATCTTTTAAAAGGGATACAGCTTCAAGGCAATTCCCCTGGGCAAATCGCAATGAAACAGTTTGCCCGTGAACATATGGACGGAAAAGCGTTTCTAGATCCTCCGGTTAAAATTCCTACAGAATTGCAGCGTCGCCTTGATAGCACAGATCGGGTCATTGCACAAGCGGCGCAAACTGAATTGGTTAACCTTAAGTCTGACTTTATAAGATCAGTTTTCTCAAAAGTCGGATCAGGATCCAGTTTGTTTCATGAATGGGGTGGATTTTTAGACGCGATGAAGGCATTAGACAAACATGAAATAACCTATGCTCAATTTGAAAATCGAATGCTTACAAATATGAACCACAATAGTTTTGGCCAAGGTTTTGGAAAAGATATACTCATCCCTACTTTTGAAAAGGGACTGAAAGACGGCGGGTTTCATGACTTTCTTTCAGGAAGCTATTACGGCGGTAGCGAAGTGGACGGCTTTGTAAGAGCGAAATACCCCATGCCTGAATCCCTAAGCGGGGTTATTCATACAGTCGCCGATCGTGTGAGCGGGGCGACCACAGGTCCTATAAAATTTATTTATGAAATGGCCGGAAACCAAATAAAAAGCGAAATGGACCCAATCACAATGGGAAAATTAAACTTATTTGGCAAAAACGGACTAGAGGCCATTCAAGGTTTATTTTTAGACGGAAAAGGTGGCTCTCCGTTTGGATCAAATGCCATGTCGGTAGGTGAACAACTTAAATCTTTGAATAAATTTGTTGCTAAAGACGCCAAATTTCTGACCACCGAACAAAGCAAAGATATGAGTTCTTTAGTCCGCGCCGGCCAGCAGCGGGTAGAGGCCTTTCGTTATTTTACTCAGCCTCCCAATATTGAATATGAACTGAATGCGGCTGGAAAACCAATTCGAATAAATTTTAAGTCCCCCCCAGAACTGGGAGGAAAATACATCGGAACTATTGCTGAAGACACGCCTCAACACGAGGCCATGCAAACCATCCAGAAGTTTCTAAATGAAGAAAAGCGGATCTTCCGTGATCCCATGACTGATTTAATGAGCCCCCGCCTATTGACCAAAACAGAACTTATCCAAGCTGGCCTTCTTCGAACAGGGACCTATATGTATTGTAATTCGTCCGGCGCTATTGGCCGCGGTGTTATCAGCCAGAAACCCGAAGCCTCTACAGCAGCCGGATCGCAAAAATAGTCACTTTGTATAAAAAAAAACAGCGGCGCTTAGTTTAATAATTCGCTATCCTAATTGAATGATTCGAAAAATAGTCCTGCTTCTTTTTTTACTTTCCTCTTTGGCGATTGCTTCCCCCTCGCGCGAAGTTTCAGAAATATCCCCTACTGAAAAAGAGTTAACAAAGCTGACAGAATCACTTTCGCGAGGGGCCCGTGAGGCCGATACGAATCTGTATCTTGATGAAATAAAATGGCTTGCCCGCCTTGCCCATCGAAATTTTTTTCTTCCTAAGGGAAATTTAGGGCCGATTAAAAGGTCTTTTGAGACTGATTTTCCCGCCACTCTATTGAACCAGACACGTCCTAATAGACTAGCGGTTAAATATCAAACTAAAGCAAACCGCGAAAAGCGTGAATACAAGCTGACCCTTTTTAACAATGAGGCAATTCTCTTGGTCGCCGATTTTTTATACGAACGTGATGAAGATCAAAACAATTCATTTACACTTAGCGGAATGACAGTAAGGCGCAGTAGCAAACAATTACAAAGTGATCCTGATCTTGCTGACTTCACAGACCGAGGTTATTTTTTAAGCCTTGGTGGCGGAATTAACCATATTTCAATCTCTACTTTCAATTTTGCGGTTTTTGGACAAAAAAGCATAGTTATGGACCGTATATATAATTACGATAAAATTAACGGTCTGATTTATTTAGATTTATGTTCAGACCTAAATCAGGTTCCCGCTTTGTCCAAAGCACAAAACTCTGATTACAGAACAGCACAGAATAAAATTGAAATTTATGTTGGAATCATTGATTGGGGCATAGATATCACTCATCCAGATCTCATGAATAAAATCACAAATTTTGGCACGACAGACTTTCCTGTTTTTGGATTTAGACACTCGAGACCAGGAATCCCTGACGAATCCATTGGCAGCAACGACACACTTACAATTGAAGGTCATGGAACGCATGTTTCTGGAATCGCAACCAAAGATTCAAGAATAGGGTTAATTCCAATAGTAGGCGCGCAGTATTTGGAAGCCGTAGACTTTGCCGTTACTCACGGCGCTAAAATTATCAATGCATCCGTGGTCAGCCCTGATTCTAGGACATTTGAAAGTTTAAACACGGCAATGGAAAAATACCCAAATATTCTATTTGTTATTTCAGCAGGCAATAACACTAAAAACATAGGTGTTGCCTCATGGGTTTATCCGGCTGTTTATTTAAAGCCTAACCAGATAAATGTGGCCGCTGTCGATAGCACTGGGCACCTTGCCCGATTTTCAAACTTTGGCAAAATGACCGTTCATTTTGCCGCCAATGGCGTCGATATACTTTCAGCCTATAGCCAAGGGTCCTATCGAAAAATGTCGGGCACGTCTATGGCAGCTCCGCAAGTCACTCGCGCAGCCGCGCGGATATTAATGGCTAATCCGCAGCTGACCCCAATTGATATAAAAAATATTTTTAAATTATCGGTTGTTCCAACCGTCGAGCTTCAAAACAAAACTATTTATGGCGGGTATATGGACGAAGAAGGAGCCGTGAATTTAGCAAAATTTTATCACCCTTAGGTACCGTACTTTCCAGGCACAAAATAACTATCTGTATCCTAAACGCTGAAGTACAGTAGGGATATAGGTGAAATCGATATAAGTTCCGTAGTTGCTGCCCATCAAACCACGAGATACGCCGCCATCATGAATCCCTACGACTTGCAAAGAATTAACATCGACGATAGCTGCCCCGCTGCTGCCCGGATTTGTATCGCAGTTATGTTGAAGCATACTATTGTTTATCCCGTAGGTAAGAGCTCGACTGATTTCACACACACCTGACCATAACAATGGGCCTTTAAAGGGGTGAGAAAAAATGGTAACTCGCGCGCCCAGCGACGGTCGCCCTTGAATCAGAACTTTTACAGCCGCTCGCGGAGCCACATCCACACGAAACAACGCATAATCTTTTTGATTGCTGTCTTCTAGCACTAGAACTTGGCGGCAGGTGCTTACTAGCGAAGGCTGACGTCCTTGACGATCACCCCAATAGACTTGAATATCAGGACACGACGTTCTGTATTTAGCGACTTTAGCGGCATCAAAACAATGACCGGCCGAAATTACTAGTCCATTGCCAATATGGGTGCCAGTGCAGCCCATAGACATCATGCCGACGGCTTCCGCAACGTCTCTAAGCTTAAATGGAATATTAATTAAATTAGCATCCACTGTATGAAAATCACTGCCGCCGATTACTTTGTCCCCTATTGGATTTCCGATAACTACTGCAAAACTTTTTGCGCCTACTAGTAAAATCAAAAACATCGCCAGGTTCAATTTCATACAGTCCCCTTTTTAGAAAATTAGGTAACTCACCCCGACAAGGTGAGACCACATTTCTATAAAAGAAAAGCGGCCGTTTTGATACTGATTTATTTGTTGCCACTTGGTACGGTAGTTCAGTCCCCAACGATCGTTCAGCCGATAGCGTGTCTGAAATTCATACTGTTGAGATCCATAGTTTTGTACATATTTCCCATCTTTATCGTCGAAAAGCTCTATAATCGAATAGCCCACTCCGATATATAATCCGACATTATGAGTACTATAAACAGACACCATTAGATTCATAAAATTAGTTGAAAATAAAACTTCATGTCCAACCGGAAATGGCCACGAACTGTCGTTACTGACCATGGAAAAATTATAATTGCCGATGCTCATATGACTAGGGAAATCGACCTCTTTTACTGATTGGAAATAAACATCCAATGAAAATCCAGCCGAATTGGGATTGTTTTGATCTGAAAAATGACCCGTTCCCATTGTTGGTCCCGTGAAAATATCCAAATCCAAAAAGTTCTCCAATCGCAACGAATCGGCAAAAACAGAACCACCTATTAAAATGAAAATAAAAATAGTTTTAAACATTTCGTCTGTACTCCCCACCCACCTCATAAAGAGCTTGAGTCATTTGATATAAACTGCACTCGCGCGCCGCTTTCATTAAGGCTGCGAAAATATTTTCGCCCCGTAACGCCGTGGCTTTCAGTTCAAATAATAATTTATCTGCTTCGGTTTTATGTTCGTTCTGTAATTTTGTCACTCGATCTAACTGAAGGCGTTTTTCCTCATAACTTGCCCGCGCCAATTCAATTTTTGGCGGAATGTAGTCTGATTTCTGGGTGGCCGGGTCAACAAACGTATTCACCCCAATAATTGGCAAGCTTCCATCGTGCTTTAGTTTTTCATAGTACAGGGATTCTTCCTGTATTTTTGACCGTTGATATTGAGTCTCCATCGCGCCCAAAACTCCGCCTCGTTCATTGATCCGCAAAAATTCTTCAAGTACGGCTTCTTCTACAAGTTCAGTTAATTCTTCGACATAATAACTGCCTTGCAATGTATTTTCATTTTTGGTGTTTCCGAATTCACGATTGATGATCATTTGAATGGCCATTGCACGACGAACAGATTCTTGCGTCGGTGTGGTGATTGCTTCGTCATAGGCATTGGTGTGCAAACTATTGCAATTGTCTTGAATCGCAAGCAACGCTTGCAATGTTGTTCGAATATCATTGAAGGCGATTTCCTGCGCATGCAAGGAACGACCGCTCGTCTGAATGTGGTATTTTAATTTCTGAGACCGATCATTGGCTTTATACAAATCTTTCATTGCAATCGCCCAGATTCTGCGGGCGACACGACCTAACACCGTGTACTCGGGATCTAAGCCATTTGAAAAAAAGAAACTCAAATTGCCGGCAAAATCGTCTACGTTCATTCCGCGATTCAAATAGTATTCCACAAACGTAAATCCGTTAGACAGCGTAAACGCCAACTGCGAAATTGGATTTGCACCCGCTTCGGCAATGTGATAGCCAGAAATACTGACTGAATAAAAATTCTTAATACTTTTTTTAACAAAAAATTCCTGAATATCGCCCATCATTTTCAAGGCGAATTGAATTGAAAAAATACATGTGTTTTGCCCTTGGTCTTCTTTCAATATGTCTGCCTGAACCGTTCCACGAACATTTTGCAGTGTCCAATCTGTCAGTGCTTGACGTTCACTGCTAGAAAGTTTCCGACCCAACTCTTTTTCTTTTTTAACGACCTGCTGATCTAAAGCTGTATTAAAAAAGAAAGCCAAAATAATCGGAGCCGGCCCATTGATCGTCATGCTCACACTCGTATTAGGGGAACACAGATCAAAACCATCATATAGTTTTCTCATATCTTCAAGCGAGCAAATACTGACGCCGCTTTCACCGACCTTGCCGAAAATATCAGGACGCAAATCGGGATCCTGTCCATACAGAGTTACTGAATCAAATGCGGTTGACAGGCGATGCGCGCTCTCACCTTCACATAAAAAATGAAATCGGCGGTTTGTGCGCTCTGGCGGGCCTTCGCCTGCAAACATACGCTTAGGATCTTCGTCTGCCCGGCGCAACGGGAATACTCCTGCCGTGTAGGGAAATTCGCCTGGCACGTTTTCTAGTTTTATAAACCTAAAGCGATCGCCCCAGTCCCGAAATTTTGGAAACACGACTTTACGAATCTTACTCCCTGATAACGAGGTCGACGTTAAAGGGTTTTTAAATTCTTTGTCACGAACCTTAAAAACCATTTCATCACTTTGAAAGATTTTGGTTTTGCTATCCCAATTTTTCAATTCGGATTGTTCGGACTCGTCTAGTTTTTTAAATACGGTATTTGAATAGGCGTCCAGGTCACTTGGACTAACTTTATCTTTTAAGGGTGTTGAAGCGATTCGACTTAAGCCACCTAAAACAGACAATTCGTCTGCAAGCTGTGAAACGCGTTTTTTATAATTTCGTACTGAATTTACGATTTCCAAAAGATATTGGGTACGATGCCCCGGAATTACTGACGTGATTGAACCTTCGATGACCGATATTTTTTGTTCATCTGAAAGATTCCACTTTTTAGCTGCCGCGCTAGAGGTGTCTTTTCCATTCTGAAATGTGTTTACTTGTTCAATCATTTTGAAAAATAAATGATTAACCCCCGCGTCGTTAAATTGTGCCGCTTGAGTCAAAAATACCGGCGGCACCTGGCTATCATCAAACTGTTTACGCGATCGCTTGTATTGTTTTTGCACGGCTTTTAAAGCATCCAATGACCCACGACGATCCGATTTATTAATCGCGATAATATGGGCAAAATCGATCATATCGATTTTTTCAAGCTGAGTCGGCGCGCCATATTCGCTAGTCATCACATACAGTGGAATATCACACAGATCCGTAATTTGCGATGAGGCCTGACCAATACCGCTCGTTTCAGCGATGATCAGGTCAAAATCTAGTTTTCGATACAAATCTAATACATCGGTGAGCTGCTTAGAAACTTCAATCCCAGAACCTCGGGTAGCCAAGCTGTGCATGAAAATTCGATCTCGCGACAACGAGTTCATTCGAATGCGATCTCCAAGCAATGCACCGCCTGTTTTGCGCTTTGAGGGATCCACGCAGGCAATGCCTAGTTTTAGATTTGGAAAAAAATGTAAAAAGCGAAGGGCAATTTCATCAATCAGCGATGACTTACCTGCGCCGCCCGTTCCCGTAATACCAATAACCGGCGTTTGAATCGTGCTTTTGTTTCTAAATGATTCCAATTCAAAGTTTTTCAAATCTACCTTGTCACCTAGTTCTATAAACTGCAATGCGCGGCCAATTTCGATTTGTGGAATCGGATCTGAACCAAACACCTTTTTATAAGCGTCGTTTTTTGGAATTCTTTTTAGTTTCATTTTCCTAGGATCAAAATCACATTCTGTAAGTATTCTGTTGATCATTCCTTCAAGACCAAGCCTACGGCCATCTTCGGGGTGAAAAATTTGACAAATCCCATATTTTTCAAGTTCTAATTTTTCTTCCCAGACAATAACGCCACCACCGCCACCGAAAATTTTTACATGCGAAAGTCCACAATCATCCAGAATGTCTTTTAGGAATTTAAAATATTCCATGTGGCCACCCTGGTACGAGCTCACGCAGACACCTTGGGCGCCTTCTTGAATAACAGCCTTCACAACATCTTTAACACTTCTGTTGTGTCCTAAATGGATAACTTCAGCCCCACCGTCTTGCAAAATACGTCGAATAATATTTATAGTCGCGTCGTGCCCATCAAACAAAGCTGCCGCGGTTACTATTCGAATCGGATTTTTTGAAGTCATTTTAAAATTCCTTTAATCAGTTTTGCATTTCATCTTAAACGCTTGAATTAGTTACCTTTAAAAACGGGCTTTCGACCTTCGACAAAAGCAGTCGTTCCTTCACGTACATCTTCACTTTGAAATAGTTTTGAAAACACTTCGGCTTCAAAACGTTGGGCATCCTCTATTTCTAAATCATAAACTCGATTGATTGTGTTCTTTGCACTCGCCACAGCTAAAGGGCCGCGAGTAAAAATTAGGTCCATTCGTTTTTTTGCCTCTGTCAGCATTTCTTCGGTAGTTTCAAAAACACGGCTAACTAGGCCCAGTGATTTGGCTTCATCCGCCGTTATCATTTCGCCAGTGTAAATTAATTCCCGCGCTTTGCGAATGCCGACTGCCCGAGCCAGTCGCACCGTGCCGCCAAACCCGGGAATAACCCCTAAGGACACTTCAGGTAAACCAAATTTCGCATTCTTTGCCGCAAAGATAAAGTCACAGGCAAGGGCTAGTTCACAGCCTCCGCCCAAAGCGAAACCATTGACGGCCGCTATGACTGGCACTTTAAGTAAATTAAGTTCGTGAAACACTCGCTGACCTTTGCGAGCAAATTGCAGTGCCCCTTCTTCATCCAGGGCATTTAATTCTTTAATATCTGCACCCGCAACAAACGCCTTGGGACCTTCGCCGGTGATGATCAATCCGCGCACATGATCAAAGGACATCTCGTACAATTGGCGCAAAAAATCCCCAAGTTCGTCCATCAGTTCGCTATTTAAAGCGTTCATAGCTTTAGGACGATTGATTGTCAGCGTCCACAAGGCATTTTCAGAATGAACTTTTATGTGATTAAAATTAAACCCCATAATTATAAAACCCCTTCCCTGATTTTTTTCCTAGCCAGCCCGCTTCCACATATTTCGTAAGCAACGGACACGGGCGGTATTTGCTGTCGCCAAGGCCATCATGCAAAACGTGCAGGATAGAAAGGCAGGTGTCGAGTCCTATAAAATCTGCTAACGTCAAGGGCCCCATTGGCTGATTGGTTCCAAGCTTCATGGCCTGATCAATACTTTCAACATTAGCAATGCCTTCATGAAGCGTGTAGATCGCCTCGTTTATCATTGGCATCAATATTCGATTTACTATAAATCCCGGCATGTCCTTGACCGACGGAACAAACGTTTTGCCCAGTTTTTCAGTCAGCTGCTTCATAAGTTCAAAGGTTTCATTTGAGGTTTGTAAACCCCGAATGCCTTCGACCAGTTTCATCAAGGGCACTGGATTCATGAAATGCATTCCAGCGACTTTGTCAGGCCTTCGAGTAGCCCCTGCTAATTTAGTAATGGAAATTGAAGAGGTGTTTGAAAATAAATAGGCTTCTGGTTTAAGCAACGCATCGACGTCTTTAAAAATTTTAATTTTCAATTCAATATTTTCAGTCGCCGCTTCAATAAAAACATCCACGTTTTTTAAATCGTTTAATTGCGGAGTCGTTTTGATTCGGCCTAAGGTAGACGCTTTTAATTCGTCTGTGATGATCGCTTTTGAAACCAGTTTCTCAAGTGACGTGGTGATAGATTTCATCGCCTTCTTTAGAGATTCTTCAGAAATATCACACAATAGTACATCAAAACCATTGGCGGCAGTGACCTGGGCAATTCCATTTCCCATTTGACCGGCCCCTAAAATCCCGACTGTTTTTACACTAGACACTGATATTTGCCCCGTTCCCATTTGGTCCCCTTTTTTCATCTTCTTCGATCGTTAGTCATTGTTTAATAGGCCAATAAACAGGCCTATTAGTATGCCGCTGCGCATTTTTTCAAAAATATGAGCTACTTACTTCTAACTAAAGACAAGTTTTAGGTCAAAAGGTCTTGTGGACTTAGCCGGCTCGTTAGAAAATTAATCAATGGTATGGCGCTTGCCCCTCGTTTTATTCTCTTTAATCAGTTTTCCTGTTTTAGGCTCCCATTTTGACAAAGGGGCCCCTTTTTTTTATAAATCGCCTCACAGCCAGTTTCCGTCTGGGCAATTGTCCGAAGACGAACTTGAATCCAAGAAAATTCGCTCCGAAGAAACTAATACTTATCAAATAACTTGGGACAAACGCGAATTTTTTTTCGAATCCAATGAAATGGTCAAAGATATACACGTTTCTGATTTGATCACCGTCAATCGCAGTTTTTCGGTGCCCGAGAAAAAAGATATCAAAAATGTTAAAGAAGCCTTTTATGTTTCTAAAAACGATGTGGTTCGCTTAATAAGTTTTCAAGACGACTGGCTGGAAATTGAAAATCTAAAGACTAACAAACGCGGCTTTGCCAGGTCAGCTGATTTCGCTTCCTTTTCTGAAGACACGGGCTTGGCCTTAACCTACATGGCGACATTTTTAAAAGAAACTGGTTCTGATTCCTCAAAAATTATTACCACGGTCCCCCAAGGCACACGATTGAAGATTCTTGATTGGAGCGGGGAAAAAATTCAAGTCGTATTCAACGGCCAAAAAGGTTTTTTGGATTCAGGACACACGATTTTAAAAGCAGACTTTGCTTCGTGGACCCTCCACAGCAAGCAGGGCTGGACTCAAATTAAATACCGCGAGGGGCGTTATGTGCGCACCAAACAAAATGACTTGCTTAATATTTCAGATCTTAAGGCCTTTGTTACAGAAAAAACTAGGGCGTTTAGTTTAGTTCACAAAGACAACGGCCCCAAACTTAAATCAAAACTAGAGATTGTGGATTTAGAACCCAATCGCTGGAATGTTTCCAAGATTGCCGAACATGGCGATGTGTGGTGGAAAAAGCTTCGGCCACCCGCTGCGGAAGCCCAGGTAAAAACCCTTTCTGAACTGGCCACCTCTGGCATCTATTCTAGCGATTTAGCTAGCGAGTCAGGCAAAGGAGCACCCACACGTGGGTTAATTTCGGCACACGGGATCTATCGTACTGATGATGGAATTAATTGGACGAAAATAGATTTTTTCAAAGATGAAAATTGGCCAATTTGCATCACTAAAAGTGGCTGGTATGTTGGCTCTTTTCGCAGCCTAGATGAAGGCAAATCCTTTGAGCCTTTTATTCGCTGGGACTACCTTTCCTATTTGATGTCTTCAGAATATCAATTAGAGCCAAAGTTTTTTAAGATCGTTAAAATGGAAATGATCAATTCAAAAGAAATCAAAATCCAAATGGATGTTGGTTTTAAAAAAGTGAATTTTAGTTACAATGGCTATTTAACGACCTGGAAAATACTACCAGAATGGGAAAAACGAGTTTCTAAAAACGTCTCCCCCTACACCAAATTGTAAAAATGCATCGGCGTTTTTTTGTACACTTATTGAATAAATACACAGAAGATAAAATCTAAGGGACAAAAAAGGCCTCTTTGAAATATAACTGGGGTATGAAAAGTCTCGGGGTTATTGTCATTTTATTTCTGAATAGTTTGCTGGGCTCAGCCGCTATGGCTGCCGACATAACTCAGTTGGGTTGGCCGGCTTCGCTAGCCGATGTCTACCACCGCTTAGATTCTAAACCTAAAAACTATGTCATTTTAGTTTCTCGCGTTCCTTCTATTCCTGTCGATTTTCGCACCGAAAATGGAATGAGAAATTCAATTAATTCATTTAGTTTTCAAAATAATTTTCACCCCGGTCATGAAATGATTGGCTGGAAATGCACGATCGGTGGATCTCGATTTGAATCCATGCTGGGCTATTCCGGGGAATCCGATGATCAGCACCTTCGTCTTTTAAATGACGGCTGGGGCTTGTCGGCCTTGCTTGCGACCTTCAAAGATGGTTTTATCCAGACTCCAGATATTTTAGAAACACGCTTTAAGTATTACAATGAAGAAAATGCCAAATCCCTTGCTGACGGCAGCGGAAAAAAAATATCACTGATTTCGACAGTCATAGAAGTTTCGGAAGATGATTGCTCGAACATGATCAATGAAGTTTACGAATATGTAAATCACCCAAAAAATCCAATTGAAAATTTCAGTATGATTTTATCTCCTGCTAACTATGAAGGGGCCGGTTGCGGCAGTTTTGTAACTCATTTTATGGAACAAATAAGTACTTTTAAAACTTTGATTCCCTTATTTAGACGGCAATTCAATTTGCCCAACTATCTATTTGGATCCGGCCCGTTTTTGCCCGATGATGTCGTGATTCCAGAAAAAATCACGCGCATCGCTTTGAAAAAACCAGTTTCAAAATTAAAACTTATTTCTTCTACTTGGAGTTCGTCGGTTTCACCTAATGTGTCGGTTGAAATCACAGATCCAGAATTGATTGTGTTTTGGCAGAAATTATTTTTCGAAGCCTATTTTGATCAAAATCACCTAAAGAAGGACAAAAAGTCGTTCGCGAAATCAATGACCCGCGGCATCTGGGCACGCGACGAGGATAATTTGTACGGTGATGGCCAAAGTCAGAGTCACTTTGTCACCATTGATAAAAATTATGATCAAAAAACTAGCGAAATCGTGGCCCAACATTCGCATCTGTTGGAAAACGCAGAATTAACTTATTTTACATTTTCAAATTTTCCGGGAATTATTCTGGAGAAAAAATAAAACCTTTTGGGAGGATACATGAAACAAACTTTGAAAACCATTTCGATCATAGCAGTTATGATTGGTTCGTTATCAGTACATGCCTTAGATAACAAAACAGATGCAGGCACTGTTATTGGCGCTGTCGTTGGCGGCGTAGTGGGCAGTCAATTTGGCGGCGGCACGGGCAATGTGTTAGCAACTGGTCTTGGCATTATCGTGGGTGCAGCCGTTGGCAATTCAATCGGCGCGACTTTGGACAAAGCCGATCAAATGGCTATTCGTGATGCTCAACAAAACGCATTACGCGCACCTGTCGGAACACCAGTTAGCTGGAGAGGTTCTGAATACGGTTCACATTCTGGTGCCGAAGGTCGATTTGAAACCACTCGACATGGTCATCATCGTCAATACGTAAACGAAGAGTGTCGAAGCTACCGCAGCGAAATTCGCTCTCGTGGTCGCGTTGAAGTTCGAACAGGAACTACATGTGAACGATCAAACGGTACATGGTACGAAGTCAGCAACAGCGAAGTTTATTTTTACTAAATTTTGTAGCTAGATTTATAGACTTGTTGGCCATTGGCTATCTAGTTTTTTAATTTGAGACGAGTTATTCACTAACTCGTCTTTGCTTTTGAGGCTTCGAGTGCTGTTTCCATAATCTTATGGACGCGATCCATTAATTCTTTTTTTGAGTTGGGATCAAGATTTTGGGTTTCTATGGGTTCTAAAATCTCTAATGTAATTTCATCGGTCCAGCGATTCCAATTCGGAATAAAATTGTCTTTGGACATTACACGGCTGGCATTTCTGATTATCACTGGAACCAAAGGCGCTGCGCACTGCATAGCCAAAACAAAGGGTCCAGATTTAAAAGGACCTAATTTTTCTGTGTCTTGACGAGTGCCCTCTGGCGCCAATGCAAAACGATCTCCTTTTAGAATTCGTTCTCGAGCTTCGGCATACACGCGAAATACAGATTCCCGACGTTCGCGATCGATGGGCAAAACTCCTACTCGCTTTAATGCCCAGCCAAAAATAGGAATCCTGAACAATTCGATTTTTGAGCCAAAACGAAACGACGGAAGGTAGCCCGACATCGCCCATATATCAAAATAGCTTGTGTGGTTGAACACATAGATGCATCCGGTTTTTTTAGGAACAAGCTCTTCATTAAAAACTTTGACTCGAATACCAAACATTCTGCACGTTCCGCCCGCCCATAGTTTTATGATCCAATTGTCGATCTTACGGTTATTAAATATCAAATTAAATAGGGCACAGAAAAATGACAAAGTTACTAGGTAAAAGGGATAAACCAAAACAAGAACGATGGAACGAAGCCGAATGAGTAAACGCATTACGACCTCGAAAAAAGACGATTTTTTGCAGATTCCTTCTGTCTTTCTTTGTAGGAATCATGACTAGACGGACCACTGGTTACACGCTGATAAGAAGCTTCGTCCATAATTTGTACTTCATACGGGTAAAAAAAGTTGAACATTGTTTTACCGTCTTTTTCCACCTGAATTAATTTACGAGTAATGAATTTGATAAATTTAAACTCGTCATGCGTCTGCTGATTGTATTTGCGAATCAAATCGTAGTCCTGTTTGCTTCCTTCAATATGTTTAGCAAAAAACAAACTGAAATCGTCGATACCGGCATTATTGTATTTATACTGTTCTAGCGCTTCCCGAAATAAATTAACCGGACATAAGTTATTGGACGATTGATCCGGCATGATATGCGGAAACGAAATTACACAATTGTCCAATAAAAATCGAAGAACTGAAAATACATCATAAACGTTTTTAACTACAAACCGGACCCCCAGCTTATCAAATACTTTCATCGCCAGAGCATCAGGCCTAGCTAATAGTTTTATTACGGTGCTGGACGATGTTTTAAAAGGTTTGTACTGAAAATCTATAAGTTCAACGGTTGGAATTGCGCTGGCTTCAGTTTTAAGAAACTTCTTGTTCGATTCACCATTGTGATAAATTGATTTTTGAAAATCGGATAAAACTTGGCTTTGAATTTCTTCTGAAAAACTGCTGAATAAATCATTTTCGGAATGAACAAAAACGTGCATACATTTTAAAATGGCGCACGACCACCGCTGATAATCTGGGCTGGCTGCATTTTTTGGGGAAGAAAAATATAGTAATTTTCGAATATCTACGAGTTTTTTTCGATCAACGAGAATTTCGGGAATTTCATAAACTGGATAGCCTAACTTTTCGGTAAGAAGTACTATACTTCGTCTATGGTAGTACCAGAGCTTTTTTTGATCTTCTTCATTGTGAATATCAAAGCCATAACTAAGAAGGAATAAATTAGCTTTATCTTCGTCGTCGATTTCTAGGCCAGGAATATCCAGAACCGACTTGCCACCAGCTACTGTATCCAGCATGGGCCAATTAAAAGTATAATTTAGATCCATGCGCGTAGAATAGTCTTTCTAGAGCAAAAGTCCACAAGAATTAAAGTTGAACTTACCTAGGTTGCCTGATTTAGCGGCTTCGTTATTATAGTGCTTCGTGTTCACAAAACTAACGGTTCCCGTCGTGTTTGTAGCGTTGTAGGTACCTGTAACAGTGATTTTGCCATAAGGATCAGCAAAAACTAAAGTGTATTGAGTTGCTGAAATAGTCGCTGAATCTGCACTGGTAAAGTTGATTGTAATCGGACTCAGGGTTTCATTTGTGTCGGCACTTACTTTATTGGCAAAACTATCCATAACTTTTAAATCCAGCGTAGTTTGCTCTCTTACAATTTGGTTATTCACTAGTTTGATTTTCAAATTCATGTTTACGCCTTCAGTTGTTGATGTACTGGCGCCACTTAGATTTCCTAATTGATCATCCGCCATGACTGCTGAAAAAAAATCAGACCAAGAATTTCTGAAAGCATTTCCAGCGGCCGCATCGTCAAAGATTCGCGCTGTTGCGGTTGTGACCCCGTCAGCACATTTAGTTATTCCCAATGTTGTGGCGGCAGCGGCGTCACCGCGGGGGGCGGATCCGGCTCGTGTCTGCGTCGAACTGCTTTTCTTAGCACACGAAGACAGAATTAAAAATCCGCTAAAAAATCCAATCAATACTGATTTAACAAAAACCTTTTTCATAAAATCTCCTCACAACAATAGGTAAGGCAATGGCTATGCCACCAAAAACAGGCGTTCAGGTCGATTTTCTGTTTCACACTGAGACGTATTGAAGCGATTTAAAATTAAGGTCACCCAAGTGTCGCATATATTGACAGTCAGGCCCCTCTTTCTTTTATTTGTGGGGATCGAAAGACAAACTAGGTCGACTCAAGTATAAAATCAATTTCAGCTATTAGGGTTTCGAGCTCTATCGACAATGCCGAGGCACCATCTAGCTTCGTTTCTAATTTTGACAAAGCTAACGAATTTCCAGACTGGATTGCTGATTTCAGTTTCAACAACTTTAAAATTAATCTATATTTTACAATCTCGGTCTTTTGGCTTTCTCGCGACGCCGCCAAATGCCTTCGCTTATTTTGCAGATTTAGTTTGTTGTTTTTGTAGTCCATTTCCTTATTCAAAATCACCGAATTTTGGCGAGTCATGTTTTCTATCCCATTGGCAATCGAGTCGAGCGAAACATCATAAAACCCCTCTGCCCTTAGTCTTTCAAGTATATAGGAATTCGATGAATCAGATTCCATTCTATCTAGTTTGTGACCGAGCTCTGTAAATCGAATTCTGACCGAACCTGGAGCGGGCTCGTCGGCAGGATCCACAAATAGACTTAGCAAACCGTATCGACCAGATCTATTTGCCGCATCGACTGCCTCCGCATCAATAGAAATCGGCCACTTGCGTTCTCGATGAACAGTTTCATTTGCTAGCCAGAGGATCTCACTAAGCGGAAACCCATTTGCCACTAATTTTTCGATCGTTTCAAAATATCCAAGAGCTTTTTTAAGCGCAGCTGGTTGAAGCGCTTCTGACTGTGCCGGGTTAAATCGGGTTATAAGGAAAAGCAAAGCCTCCGTCGAATTCATAGCTTTTAAACCATTTACTGGGTTGACAACAGATGAACCTGAAAAAAACCGACTGAGCGCAATCATTAAATGAAGCTGTTTTTGAACAATTTTAAGCGAACGACTTTTTCCTAGTAAATAATCAGACCCACTCAATATTTGTTGAATAGCCCCTGCGAAAGCACTATTTTCCATAATTTCGGTATGGATCGAAACCAGAGCATCGCTAGACAATACTTTATATCTTTCATTGAATGTCGTTAAAACTGAGCTCACAGTCGATTGCCGAGCCAACACGGCCTTCAGAAACAGTTCGTTTTTTTGACGTTGAATAGGATCAAAATTAGGGACTTCGGCTTCCGCCATCCCAACAATTCGAGCATTGATATCTTCGTATGTTGTTGTTAGATTTTTCCCAACTTCAAACGTTACAATATTTAATACGCCTTTTGCT
Organism: Pseudobdellovibrionaceae bacterium; assembly: GCA_043757515.1. Lineage (GTDB taxonomy): Bacteria > Bdellovibrionota > Bdellovibrionia > Bdellovibrionales > Bdellovibrionaceae > UBA2316. The sequence continues at coordinate 14,349 of JAYVPD010000052.1, read as the reverse complement.
AAATACTCTTCTCTATTGGAAACATTCGATGGAATTATAACAATCTCGGGCTCAGATGTCTTATGAGTAGCCTGATTTTTAGTCGAATAAGTTCCCAGCCGATTGAAAAATAAAACGGTGTGCCCAAGAGATTGCAGGTAGAGAAATCCTTGATCAAAATATTTCTCTTCAAGTTTTATGTCAACATTCCCTTCTGCATAGGATTGTTCAATTTCGGATTCCAACTGGCCGAGCAGAGCTTTGTGATCGCTCGAAGAAAACTTAGATCCATCAGGATGCTTCCGTGCTGCCGGCGTTTTTCGTAAGACATAAACTTCGTTTTTATACAACTCGCTTCCAAACATTCTTTTAGTCATTATTGAGGCTAATGTATCCCCTTTTTTATTCATGTTTGAATAGAATCGGCCGCAAGCAAAGGTCTTTCCGGCAGAATGGGCAAAGCTACCCATAATGAAAATAATTGAAATTAAATAGCTCAGAGTTCGAAGTGAAATACTCATAGTTCTTGAATTCTCCTAGCGGCCAATGAAACCCTAGTAACTAGCGTTGCCATATTCATGCCTCAGTAGAATCCTCGGTATCGCAAACGATCAGATTTATTGATTTCTTTTTAGTCAGCCCTTTCCTACTGCAAACTATTTTGACAGATTTCAACGACAAAAACCTATCAAAAAGCAGTTGAAAAATATTGTTCAAGAGGCGCTCGGGAGTCTCAGAATCACTCTGATTAGAGCCTAATAGAAGTTTCAAAAATTGTAATAAAATCGACTTTTTTGTTGTCGTTTTTAAAATCTTATTCTGCGATCGCCGCTTTCAATTTGCCGGAATTCCTGCGAAAATTAGCTATGAGCTGGGGGCCTTTCTTCTTTTTTGGATCTGTTAAAAAACGAAATCTGTATTCTGTACTTATAGCTTTTTTAGCTCCCATTTTAATCGTTCTATTTCAAAACTGCTCTGGTCAGTTCAGTCTTAACAAATTAAGTAACGATTCTGACTACAGTGGTTTAAATCAATCCACTGACGACGCCGACATTCCCATTGACCCTGACGCTCCTCTTTCTATTTACGCTCGCAATCTTGAGGTCCATCAGGGGAATAATTTTGAAGTCACATTTCAGTTAAATAAGGTCCACACAGAGTCTATTTCTCTAATTTTAGAAACCCAATCTGATTCTGCTCTGGCTAACGTCGACTTTGTACCAACTGCCAATGTAACTGGTTCCCTAATCATACCCGCTGGGGAAACCTCAGCACGGTTCACCGTCGAGTCTGTTGTTCCCCATTACAGCACTGAAGATTCGAGATTTTTTCTAAGCATTAAATCGAGTTCTACAGGCATCGTAGCTCAGCAAAGGAGCCGAATACTTATTCTTGCTCGCTTCCAGCAGGCCACTGGCTTTAAATCTCTTTTTGATCTAGAAGATCGACTTTGCAGTATAGATTCACAGGGTGTTTTGAGCTGCCTTGGCTGCATCCCAAAACCATTAGGAGTGGCCGAAAGTTTTCCAGGCTGCGATATAACGTCTGCTTTAAAGATTGTTCCCAACTTGCCTCCAATTAAAGATTTAACATCACGTTGTTTTTTAACGAAAGATGAACGGGTTTTATGTTCTGGAAGCACTCAAGGTGGTCGCGCAGGGGTTGACCCGCTTTTAACAGCGTATGTGGAAACACCAACAGAAATCACCAGTCTCCGCGGCCTCGTCACCTCAATCAAAAGCACTGCGAGCGCTACTTGCGGTTTACTAAAATCAGGAAATGTAAAATGTTGGGGAAGTGGTCAATTAGGGGATCTTGGCAATGGGTCGCTCACTGATTCCTATAGGCCGGTGGATGTTATAGGGATTGCCAATGTTAAAACTTTGGTTTCAAAATCAAATAATCAATTCTGTGTTCTTCAAATTAATGGACAAATTTTTTGTTGGGGAAATTTGGAAGCTCCGTTCAATGCGGTTATTTCTGCACCTGCTCCGATCTATCAAGCTGGCGGAATTCGCTCGATAACTGCTGGGGCCAGCGGGAATCTCTGTATCCTTCAAAACTCTGGCTCGGTCGGATGTCTCGAACTTGGTAGCGATCGGTTTACCTTTAATTTGGTCATAAAACAGGAACTGACTGGTATAGACAAAATCGTCGGTGGAAATGCCCATGCGTGCGCACTTTCATTAGATAAACGAATCAGCTGTTGGGGCTCTAATAACTTTGGAATGCTTGGCTACACACTGTCACACGATAGCTATGAAATGACTCCAAAAGAAATCGCCGAATGGCAAGGGGCCCTCGCCGTATCCGCATCTTCCTATCGTACGTGCGCGCTTATGCCCGACACAACAGTTCGCTGCGCTGGGTATGATAGCGGCATCGCCAAAGACCTAGCTAGAACTTTTGGAATCCTAAATCTAAATATCAATATTTACAATAAACCAAACGCTTCGGAATCCGTGTTGACTGGACGTGGTTTTAATTTCAACGGACATTGCGTAACTACACAATCCGGCGCTGTTAAATGCTGGGACACCGCTACCACCGCGGATGATTACACGAATCCTTCAAATTTATTTAGTCGCCAGGGAAATGAAATCGCCACCCAGTGGATCGACGTTCCGGCTAAAAACATAGATAATTTACTTTTTAGTTCTTACCTAGATAACCAGCGGACCCGAATGTCTAGCGGCTGCTACATCGACTCAGACAGCACTGTAAAATGTTGGGGCAGCAATTCATCAGGTCAATTAGGAAATGGATCCAACACAGACTCTGTCGAGCCGGCAGCGGTAATCGGTCTTACTGGAGTTATTAAAATAGGTGAAAACGGCACGGGATCACGATGCGCGCTGACGAATCAGAAAAAACTATTCTGCTGGGGCTACAACAGCTATCAAATATTTGGAAGCATGGTTGATCGCACAGCCAGCATTCCGGTTGAAATAACATCCGTATCCAAAGTCGTGGATTTCAGTCTCGACAGTTCAAAAATTACCGTATTACTGGCCGATGGAACTGCAAAAAAATGGGGTTTTCTAAATGAAAGCACTCAGACAGTGCCAATGGATTTAGGATTAACAGGAATCGCAAAATTTTACCCCCAAGCTGATTGTATGCTACTAAAAACTGGCAGCGTTATGTGCCGAAAAAACCCACTGAGTGAATTAATTTACGAGTTAGTTCCCGGTTTAACAGACGTGTCAGATATCACTTTGTTAAATTCCGCTACCTGCGCTGTTTTAAATTCTGGTTCAGTAAAATGCTGGGGAACAAATCAATACGGCGATGTCGGGACCGGAAATCAACTGAGCACCTTAAATCCAATAGTTGTTAACGGCGTCAGTGGCGCAAAAAAAGTATTTATGGATCAACGAGGCAGTGCTTGCGCCTACACGGTTGAACCAAATTCAAGCCATATTTTATGCTGGGGCAATACTTGGCAAAATGAAAATCCAACTTTGAACACGTATTCAATAGACTCACTTAAAAACTCGACGCCCTTATTTGATAACACCAATCATTCTGGGACTTACTTAACCGCAAGCGGCCGTATAAAGACGTTTGATTCTATTCGAATATCAGCAGGACCGTTTAACCTACTTACTATCAAATAGCCTTTACCGTTTAGATTTTCACACCAATTGAATTGATCGTCCATTGCCAGAACAAGGAAACTTCCTTTTCATTTTTTGCCTGCGCCGAAACAGCGACTGGTTGTTTATTTACAAAATACTCGCCGTTTAAATTATTATCAAGTTCAGCCGCCGCAAGAAAAACACTGGTTTCAGAGCCAGCCTCGACCGAATCGCCTTCCACATTAAAGCCGATCTTTAGCAACTTGGTTGTTATCACTCCTGGATGAAGTGAGTAGACATTTATGCCTGAGGTTTTCCAAGCCTGCGCCAGCTGCCGAGCTGCTATGACATTGGCTAGTTTACTAGCCGCGTAGGCCGGATAGGCACTGAAACTAGAGTCGAAATTATAATCATGGCTATCAATCCGCCCGCGATTGTGGGCGATGCTTGCAACAAAAACTACGCGCGGTTGAGACGACTTTTCAAGCAATGGCTTTAACATCCAAGTTAACAGCGTCGGTCCCAAATGATTAACAGCCATCGTTAGCTCAAACCCGTCTTTTGATTCCAAGCGCTGGGTTTGATAAGTTCCGGCGTTATTCAATAGAACATCTATATGTGAAAAGCGTTTCAACAAATCACTAACCCCAGACTTAACGCTAGCAAACGAAGAGAGATCAAAAACACTGGATTCCAATTCTAGGGACGGGCTCTTAAGATTCGTTTTAATTTCTAAAATAGCTTTTTCAACACGGGCTTTGTCCCGACCATGAACTATCACTTTATGACCTTTGGCCGCCAATATTTGAGCAGTCATTTTACCAATGCCATCGGTTGCACCTGTTACTAAAATCAGTTTTTTCATTTCCACTCCAAAACCTGATCGTATTTGAAATCCTAAAATTTTCAATACTTGGAATTTAAAGGAGCGACATCTGAGTTTGCTCGTCGGCTCTACCCAGCCGAACACCCAATCCCAATAAACGTATAGGATCTGAACGTTTAGCTAAAATATGTTCAAGTAAATTCTGAAACTCTGGAAAACTAGAATCCCCTCGATATCGACATTCATGAGTCGTTTGTTTAAAATCAAAATATTTTACTTTAACTACAAGCGTGCTTACTTTGGTTGAATCTTCGTCCTCGGAATGCAAATACTTTTGAAATCGACTATGCCATTCATGATAAATCCGAAACAAAGCCTGCATCAACGCCAAAGGATCAGAAACATCAGTCCCAAGCGTTTCTTCGCAGGTAAATGATTTTCGCTCGCCTTCAGCGCTAACTTTGCGAAAATCGATACCATGGCTCATGTAATACATGTCTAAATAGCGGCTTCCAAAAACCCGTTTCAATTCCGGCAGACTGCGATTTTGAATATCCGAGCAAGTAAATATCTTATGGGCATTCAATCGCTCTCTTGATTTTTGACCGATTCCAAAAATATATTTAATATCAAGATCCTTTACGAAGGAACTACGATGCACCGGTGGAATGACATACAGACCATCAGGCTTCATCCAATCACTGGCCACTTTAGCCAAAAATTTATTAAACGAAGCTCCGGCTGAAATCGTCAGTCCTGTTTTTAAAAACACTTTTTGCTTAATTTCCTTGGCCACGTCCCGAGCCAATGTCGAACTAGGAAGCTTTGTAATATCCAAAAAAGCTTCGTCTAAGGAAAGACCCTCCACCTGATCTGTGTAGTGATGGAATATTTCAAAAACCTCACCACTAGCCTTGCGGTATTTTTTAAAATTAGGAGGCAGGATCAGCAGTTTAGAGCATTTCCTAGAAGCTAAACTTGAAGACATACCGGACCGCACCCCAAATGAGCGAGCAACATAGTTCGCTGTACAAAGAACGCCTCTGGAGTTTGCCGGGCCACCGATTGCTAAGGGTACTGTTTTTAATGCAGGATTATCGCGCATTTCCACTGCTGCATAGAAACAATCTAAATCAAAATGCAGGATGCGATCTTTGGTCCATTTAGAAATGAAGTCCTCGTTTATAAGCGAGGACTGTGTCGATTGATCTATCATAGGTAAAGTGTATTTACATATGATTTACATAGCAAGTGTTTTCTATTGCGCGTAGGTCGGCTTTACAACATCCATCTGTCCATCCAATGTTACGCTATTGCTTAACGATCGATTGGACGGCATCAGAAGCATCAATCCAGCAGCTCCATGACCTTTTGTAAACGTCACGGTTTTAGCCGATTTTGCTGCCACAGGAACCGCTAAATCATTGAACATATAGCTCTGACCCAGTTCAGTTAAATCTAGCTTTCTCCACTGCTTTTCATCCGTGTCCAAATAGTCGTCTTCTTCAACATTGTAACGCTCGCCAGACGTTGAGGCCACCTTGAATGACACCATACCCGTCTTCAGCGGGTGAATTTTCGCAATGTCTGCCACCACTAAAGCAACTGTTGAATTATTCAGCGGCATCATTGGCTGCACATCATCCACAGCGGAAACATAGGTCAATGGAATCGGCTTTTTCATGGCAATACTAGCTTCATACTGCACCCGCAATGCGTGGGCCACATTGGCATTAAGTAACAGCGACACAAACTGATTTGGTATCGGAAGCCCCGGAAGACTGCCCGATGTAACGCCCGCTAATTCCTGATCCGCTTTGCCGTCATCATCTGTATCAAATAAGACCGAAAGTTCACACGACTGCCATGTTGTTAAAGGCTCATACAATTTGAATCCAAAATAAATTTTACCTTTTACTATTTTGTATCCAACCGCTTGTACGTCACAGGCGCGCGATGTTGTTCCTTCATCATCCGGACTAGTTAACTTGCGATCATCTAGAGCTATCAAATTCAATGGAACCACAAGTCCGTCTTGAGACGAATTATTCTTCAAAGCCAACTCAACCATGGCGCCATCAGAATCCGCAGCCGATGCTGAAAACACTTTTAATGATTCCGCTGACAAGTCAGATATTTTTCTTACGATAGCAAGCACCGGGATTCTGAAAACTTCAACATCCCCTTGAACAAATTGAACAACCCCGTCCACTTCAGCGATTGATTCTTTTATTTTACTTGCATCCACGGTAATTTTTAAACCCAATGTACCTGCCATTTTAGGACCCATTGAAACGTCTGCTTCATTTATAGTGATCGCAGGATGACCTTTGAAGCGAACTTTATACGACACAGGGTCCGCATGAAGGTTTCTAATATTAACTTCTCTGTATAGCACTTTTTTATCTTCAATCCTGACTTCACCCAAACTTAAGGCAGCTGGTTCAGACGCAACTAAAGCCCCCAACGCTTTATCGACCTGGACGCGGCCAGCCCCCATTCGAGACACAGGATAGTCTTTTTTACTTTCATCATGAATTGAAACTGCGGTTCCCATAGCGACCGATTTTAATTCTGTAACGCTCAATTCTGGATAAAACTGTTTCAAAAGAGCCATCACACCCGTCATATGGGGACCCGACATGGACGTCCCCGACATCGCTACGGTTTCTTTGCCTTTGCCCATTAGGGCAGAAATAATTTGCTGCCCAGGCGCTGCAATTTCAGGCTTTATCAAAGAATCTTCCGATCGAGGACCACGCGATGAAAATTCCGCCAAAGTATCAATCAAATTTGCTTTTTCAATCACCTTACTAGACTTGAGCTGAACGAAAACATCGCCGCCTTTGGCTACTTCTTTTTTAATTCCTTCGCCAACTAATTTTGTCACCATCACCGACGGAATGCCCACTTTGCCCTCACCGCCCATAACGATCGGGGTGCCATCCGCATTATTTACCATAACAACACCGACTGCGCCGGCCGCTTCAGCCAATTTTATTTTTTCAATAAATGGATTTCCACCACGATCAATCAAAGCCGCATTGCCCTTAAGGGCAGAGGCCTGCTCGGGAGTCAACGGCTTGTTAGCTAAACCGATATAGACCAATTTATCTTTGGTCTCGGTAGTTATATCAGCAAGTTTTTTAGAAATATCACCTTCGACAAATTCACTTGTCACCGAACCTTGATCGGTGTGAAATTCAATCGCCTTGAATTTCCAGTTATGATCCATACCATCTACGCTTGCGGCAACAGATAGCGCTTCATCGCTGACGCCAGGGGCGCCTACCACGTAGGGCGTGTCACCGGCATTACCGGCGGCTGCAACAACAACCGTTCCGCCTTGGGTTAAATTTTTAATCGCCAAACGATACATATCTCGAGGTCCGCCAAAGCTTGAACCCAATGACAAATTAACCACATCCAAACGGTCATCAATGTTTCCATCTCCGTTAGGGTCCGCTGCGTATTCAAGGGCTGCAATCACGATTTCATCCGATGTTCCGCCGTCTTTTCCAAAAACTTTCAAAGCGTAAAGCTTAGCCTCGGGCGCAATGCCATCATAGGATTTAATTCCATCGCCCACACCAGCGACCGTGCCTGCCACATGGGATCCATGCCCAGCTTCATCAATTGGATTTTCATCAGGCGTAGGGATGCGACCACTGCCGTCTGGATTGCTGGATCCAAAATTAGAACCCACGAAATCATAACCACCCACAACTTTTGCATTTGGAAACAAAGCCGATTTCACGGCAGGATCAATTGCTTTGAATTCGTCTTCCGATCCATTTCCACCCAGCATGGAATGGGTGTAGTCGATACCTGTGTCAATGATTCCGATTCGCATTCCCTGGCCACGAATATTCTTGTCTGCCGCGAATTTTGTTCCAATAAAAAGTGATGAATTATTTTGCGCGATATTTGGAGTCGGCGTAGCCACTTCGCCTTGTAACAACTCAGGACGATCGAAGGATTGGCTCATCTCTGCTTTGCGGATTGAAGTCAAATTGCTTATTTTGGCGTACTCGTCTGCGGACACCAAAACAGCGATGCCGTTTATGATGTATTTGTACTTCATCAAAACAACACTGCTTGGACTAGTTACTTTTAAATTATCAATAAATGTTTTTTGTTCAGCTTCAATCTGCTTCAATAAATCGGCATCAATTGTTTTTTTCAGCTGATCTGTTTTCAATGCTTCAAACAAAGCCGGTGTTTTTAACCGAAGCAACGCAACAAATTTCCCTTGAAGAGTTCCGCGACTGCTGAAAATAGCTGGGTCTTTCAATGCATCGGTGTATATACCATTGGCCATTTTGTCGTCTTTCTTTTGGCAAGCCATTGAAAGAACAAGCCCAAAAAACAAAATCCCTTTAATAAATTTAGTCACCCTGACCCCCCCTGGTATCCAATTGAATCCAACCACTACCCAAAAGTCTAGGAAAACAAATTCCGTTCCAAATCAAAAATCGACGCGTCATAAGCGATCGTTATCTGTCAGATAAATTTTTACGTTTGATTTTGAATTCTAGTAAACACTTTCTTCTGATCGATTTGCTCGAAACTGTTCGATTAAATTCGAAGCAAAGGCGCTGGTAAATACAAATCCAATGGGAAAGTGCCGATCAGATAGTTTGTTTGATTTTCATCGGTAAGTCAAAATCTGATCCGTGGTGAAAAGATCTGAAATTCAAAGTCTTCACGATTGTAAATTTGTTCAAGGCAGTCGAATAAAACAAGTAAAACGGTGGCACTGTGGGACTAGATTGGCCTTTTTATTTTATGGCAGATATAAGGATTTGCAGAAAACTATTTCTGCACGACGACTGGAACTTTAGAAGCCGTCGATTTCAAAATCAAAGCAGCGGCTAAGCAGCCATCAGCAGGTTCTTTCAAACTTACTATTTGTTGCAAATCATCGGTGCACTGATCATTGGCCCCTGAATCCAGCAATTGCCCAAATCGAGTCCCATCAGCCTTGCAAGCTTCCCACTTTATCGAGAAGTCATGAACAATGCATCCACCTTGGTAGGCCAAATTCAAATCAACAGATTGAGTATTTAAATTCCAAGCCGCATTGGTTATCCGAGCAGCCATCCCATATTGAGACAGTAAAGTGATAATCAAGATCAATCGTTTCATGGTTCACTCCTATGAGATTTCCTATTTTTTTACCCAACATTTCACCAAATATCAATAAATAGCTTCTAACTTTGATTTTCATTAGAACTTCTTTACGCCTGTATTGGAAATGGTCATCAATGGCACCGATTGGACAGCCGACTAATATTCAAGCGCGAGCTCGATTTAAAGACAGTTTAATGTGGCCGCGATTTTCCATATACCTCTAAATACGAAGCGACACAGACCGTACTCCCCGAGGCTTTTCATCAACTCAAAGGGGGATTTCATGTTCTATTTCAATTTGTTTTTCTATTTGTTTCTAGTTGCTAGCAGCATGGCCGACGTTAAAAAAGAATTTGGCGAGTTTAGATTGACCCATACAGATAGAATTGAAAACGCTATTTCAATACATCGATTTTATAGCTCGCGCTCTTTATTCAAAGGCTATTTTGGACCTAACTGGTGCTCCCCCATTGACTACAAACTGTCGATCACTTCAAGCAGCCTTAATTTCTTTAACTGTGAACAGGGAAAATACCTGACGTTTACAAAAACAGCTGTCGACACATACTGGAATCAAGACACACAAACCGGAATAACAGTCGCGGGCTCTTACCTTCGTTATATTGATGCCAACGCTGCTTATTTTTTTTCAACAACCGGCCAGCTGAATTACTGGGTGCCTAATGGAAAACAACCCATTTATGTTATTTATAAAAACAATCAAATCAGCCAACTCATGCTAAAAACAAAGGCCCCGTTCAAGTTCAGCAGTTCTAAAGATGGGTTGCTTCAAAAAATCGGAACAAATACGAATTTCATTTACAAACAAGGTTTACTTAACCTGGTTAAACAAGGAAGAAAGACCACTTGGCATTACGAGTACGACGAATATCTGAATATGATTTTATGGAAAGGACTCTCCGAGCAAGAACACATGAAATACGACAATTTATGGGATCGAATTGTCTATCTTGAAGACAAAAATAATTGCCGGTTTCGCTTTGATTACAAAATCAAGAATGCCAAAAAATTTATTCTTGAATCTGAAAAATGCTTAAACACAAAAGTACACGAAACTCTTTTTGAAGTGATTAGCCCAAGACTACTAGTCAAATCGCCAACAGACACTTTGGGAAAAGAATTTCGAAATCGAAACGCACAACTGGGGGAATCCGATGCGCAGACATTTTAATATATATTTAGCCTTGCTAGTTATTTTAATTTTAGATTACGTCATAAATTTAAATGCAGCTGAATCCGGTTCCTTAGCCCATCCTAAAAAATTCATAATTACGATTATAGACACTGGCATTGATCTCAATAATAAAACGTTATCGAATCTACTATGGACCAACCCTGGCGAAACAGGTTTAGATGCCAAAAACCGTGACAAAGCTAACAATCAAATCGACGACGACGGTAACGGGTTTATAGATGATGTGCACGGTTGGAACTTTTACGATAATTCCAACACTATTCAAGACAGGCACGGCCATGGTACTCATATCGCCGGAATCATATATAATGAATTAAAAAAGTTAAAATTAGAAAAACAATTTTGTTTTCAAGTGGTAAAGTACTATGATTCCGACGCGGCCTCGTCGGGTGTTTTAAGGGCATCGAATAAATCGTTTCAATATGCTCTGGAAAATAATTCTCAATTGATAAACTATTCTGGTGGCGGCTATGAATTTAGCAAAGACGAAGAGGCCCTAGTTCAAAAACTAAAACAAAATAACATCCCGCTGGTGGCGGCACTTGGCAATCAAAGTTTAAATACAGATCTTAATCCATTTTACCCAGCCAGTTATGGTTTTGATAATGTTTTTGCCATCGGCGCGGCCGAACGTTCACAATTGTCGGCCAAGTTTTCAAATTATGGCCATCGATTTTTAGATTTCCTAACCCCCGGGGTACAAATCGAAAGTTTTGGGTTAAATGATACAAAAACTTTTCTCTCTGGGACTTCTCAGTCTACAGCTACTGCGACAGCCCTAATTGCCTATTTGATTTTTCAAGAAAAAGGTCCGATTAAATGGAAGGATTTAAAATCTACAATAAAAAATTTAAGATCCATTTCCCATGCTAAACATGAAAAAGAAAACCCTGCCTACATAGATATAACATTTATTTCTAAACACAAAACATCTGCGGTGGACGCCTTTGGGGATCCCTAATCAGAAAAAAGACGTCTCAAATTAAGATTCTTTAAAATAGTGCCTAGCTTTGCCAGGCAGTTCATCTTGAGACCCTAGACTCCTGGATCTATCTTTTCCCTGATTTCTTTGGGAGAATGTGATTACAGGGGACCCAATGAAACTATCAAAGTCTAGGTTATTCCAGGCTGCTTTATTGGCGGTTCTCATCATTGGTTTTCAAAATTGCGGACAGGCCTTTATCTCAACAGCTGAACTACCCTCTCTAAATGCCATTTCGAACGCAACAACACCTCCGCCAGAGCCATCACCTGTTCCTAGTGACCCATTGTCTGCCGAGAAAGTTTTAGGATTTGGGACACTTTCCGCTGGTATCGATGACTCACTATGCACCTTAAATGCTTCCGGAGACGTACTGTGTACAGGAACACTTCCAAGCGGCAATGGTACCACAGAGGCACACGTTATTCATAACCGATTGGAGAAAATCGAAGGTCTTCCAAAAATTGTTTCGATTCAGCGAAGCTGCGCTTTGGCAGAAAATAAAAAAGTCTACTGCTGGGGGAAAAATTTTCTAGGTCAAGCGGGTGCAGATCCCGCTGTAGTAGGTTTTCAAAGCACCCCTACTATCCTATCGATTTCTGAGTCAGTGACAGAACTGTCAGGCAGTTGTGCCCTTTTAGTTAATGGCCACGTTAAGTGTTGGGGCGATGTCGGTTTGGGTTTAGGTGACGGTGTCGACCACTCGTCCGCTGTATTTGTACCAGTCGAGGTAAAAGGCATTCAAACGGCCAAAAAAATATTCAATGGCAATTGTGCGATTTTAACAGACGGAGCTATCCACTGCTGGGGCCATGTAGGACAAAATGGCATGCCAATTACAGAGCCAGTTCTTGTTTACAAAGACCCTACGGTCATTGATGGTGCCGGTACTTTGCAAGCTTCCGGAGGAGGAGGCCAACCATTTTATCCATCAGAATTTTGTTTACTCAAAAACAACGGAAAGGTTTGGTGTCGAACAGGACAAAACGACCAAAACTATTTTACTATGACGGAAAAAAGTCCACTGACTGATGTTGTCCAATTGGAAGCCAGCTCGGGCAGCATTTGTTCTCGATCCCGAGACGGCCGAGTCCACTGTTGGGGAATAAATATGTTCGGAAGACTTGGCTTTGTCTTTATCCACTGGGAACATATTGATATACCTCATGAGGTTATAGAGTGGGCCGGTGCTCGCAGTATTGCCCTTTCTAACTATTGGTCCTGCGCTTCATTGAGCGATACGAGTTTAAAATGCATCGGCGACATTAACCTTCCCTTAATCGATCTCCAAAGCCGTATGACCACCGATTCCGATTTGAATTTAGCATCAAAACCACTCGCCTATAAAATAGGACCAAACGATGAACTATGCGCCACCTATTCGGGCGCGCCAAGCCTATGCTGGTCAAGACTTGAAAGCAGCGGAAACTACAATATCCAGAGACCAGGGTTTGCTCGAGTAGGCGGATATTGGGTCAGTCAGCCGGTTGTGTCCAAACTAGGAAATTTTGATTCAGGAGATACAACCTGCTTTATTGATTCCAACCGAGATGTTCGGTGTGTTGGAGATAACACCTCGGGACAGCTAGGAAATGGAAGCACAGTTAGCTCAGAAAACCCTGTCCTCGTGACCGGTCTGCACAATGTAGTGTCTATTAAGGGAACTAGAGATCGAAAGTGCGCGATGACATTAGATGGAAAACTGTTCTGCTGGGGATCGTTCCGTTCCTATTTATTTCAAGATCAAGATCATGTTGAATCCGATAGCGGCTGGATAGTGACAACCCCAAAACAGATTCAAAATGTCAATCCTGTCAAAGAATTCGCATTTCTGTCTGAATCCATTTTGTTACTAAATGAAAATGGAAATTTGCAATTTTTATCTGACCCTAGTGGCATTCGAGATTTTTCATCACTGTCCGGAGTTAAGACGATTAAATATTTCAGTAATGGCGGCTGTTTTGTAATGATTGATAAATCCCTAAAATGTGAAGAGTATGATTCAAATTTTCAATTTCTAGGATTTCGGACGAAGACAAATATACAAGACAATGGAAAATTATTTTTTTCCGGATCGGGAACAATTTGCAGTGTCAATGCGAATAAAACAGCTCAATGTGCCGGAAAAAATTCGGATGGACAGCTAGGTCAAGGCGATAGGAGCAATTATTCGGGTGGGGTTACAGTAAAAGGGGTCGATAATATTTCTCAAATTTTTGCTATCGACAATCAGTCCGTGTGCGCTTTAGTTGACAATGAATCGGAAGAAAACTCAAAAGTCATTTGTTGGGGGTATGGTGGGATTAATTCTGACTCGAATTTGACTGAGCCGCGTGAACTTACTGAACTGCGCGGTTATAAACCGGTTTTGAATTTTGAAGGATATGTCAGTCATACCTTTACAAATCGGCAGGGAAAGTTAAAAACATGGTACCAATTAAAAGTGCCAGCAGTGCCATTTTCAATATATAAATTGTAGGAACTGGCCCCTCAGCCTGCGGCTGGGGGTAGCTTAAATCGCTTCAAATTTCGATTGTGAAAAAGACAAATTATAGCCAGATGCAGATCCAATCGCTCTGGCTTTTTTGTGGTATTCCAGGTTCGTCGCACCAACCGACTCGTTCGTGCTCTA